>CAJWVG010000021.1 GCA_913048065.1 uncultured Gammaproteobacteria bacterium
CAGTGGGAGCTAATATTGAAAAAACATGATACACCAATGTTGGATGAGCTAGAAACCGGGCCATGGCCTAGTTTTATCAGTGGTATTAAGAGATTAAGAGATAGCCACCCCGAGCAAAGAATTAATGAAATGACTAACGACCTCTTAGGTCAATTAGAACATTCGTATGAGACAAGAAAAGGGTATTGGAAAGGTGGTACTGTAAGTGTATATGGGTATGGTGGTGGAATTATTCCAAGATTTTCTGAAGTAGGAGACGCCTTCCCTAAATCCAAAGAATTTCATACTCTAAGAGTTCAACCGCCTGCTGGTAATTTCTATACTACTGATATTCTGAGAAAGATGGCTGATAGTTGGGAAAAATATGGTTCAGGGCTTGTGACATTTCATGGACAGACCGGAAATATCATGTTCATAGGCTCGACATCAGAAGCAACACAACATTTCTTTGATGAAATCAATGAATATGGCTTTGATCTTGGTGGCGCAGGACCCTGTGTCAGAACCGCCATGTCTTGTGTGGGTGCAGGAAGATGTGAAATGTCCAATATAAATGAGCATAAGGCTCATCGATTACTAGTAAATAATTTTATAGATGATATGCATCGTCCAGCCCTACCATATAAATTTAAATTTAAAGTATCAGGTTGCGCTAATGATTGTATGAATTCCATAGAAAGAGCTGATATGTCAGTAATTGGAACGTGGAAAGATGATATTAAAGTTGATCAAGAAGAATTCAAAAAATACGTAGGATTAAAGGGAAGAAAATATGTTATCGATAACATCGTAACAAGGTGCCCAACAAATGCCATATCTTTAAATGATGATGATTCAATTACAATTGATAATCAAAATTGTGTTAAGTGTATGCACTGTCTAAATGTGGTTCCAAAAGCACTACATCCCGGCGATGACAAAGGAGCAACGATTCTAATAGGTGGAAAAAGAACTTTAAAAATAGGTGATTTGATGGGAACAGTTATTGTTCCTTTCATGAAACTAGAATCTCAAGAAGACTGGGATAGGCTTGTTGAAATTGCAGAAGAGACTATAGATTTCTGGGCAGACAATGCTCTAGAGCATGAAAGATGTGGTGAAATGATCGAAAGAATAGGATTAATAAATTTTCTTGATGGCATCGGGATTGAGGTTGATCCGAATATGGTTGCCAACCCAAGAGAAAGCTCATATGTTCGTGTTGATGACTGGGATGATGAAGCAGTGAAATGGTACGAACGTGCGGACGCAGAGAAAGACACGGCTTAATTAGAAAATGACAGAAGTAAAAGAAAATAAACAACGCTCTCCAATTGAAACAGGTGCCCCTGATGGATTTCAATATATGCATCCAACTATGCGTAAGAATTTTGGTCAATGGAAATGGCATGACCATCCTAAACCTGGAGTACTCAGACACAAGGCAGAAAGCGGTGAAGAAATTTGGACTGTTAGAGCGGGTACACAAAGAATATTAGACGTATTTACACTAAGAACATTATGTGACATAGGGGATAAATACGCAGATGGTTATGTTAGGTTCACTATTAGAAGTAACATCGAGTATATGGTTAAAGATGCTGATAAAGTTGAGCCATTAATTGAAGCACTAGAAAAAGAGGGTTTTATAGTTGGTGGCACTAAAAATAGTGTTGCAATGATTTCACACACACAAGGTTGGTTGCATTGTGATATTCCTGGTACAGATGCATCTGGTGTTGTTAAAGCAATGATGGATGAATTAATAGATGAATTCAAAAATAATGAAATGCCTAACAGAGTTCACATGACCACATCTTGTTGTCAAATTAATTGCGGAGGGCAAGGTGATATCGCTATTAATATACAGCATACCAAGCCACCTAAAATTAATCATGATTTAGTATCTAACGTTTGCGAGAGACCATCAGTTGTGGCGAGATGCCCAGTTGCTGCCATTAGACCAGCAATGGTAAATGGCAAAGCTTCTCTGGAAGTTGATGAAAAAAAATGCATCTGTTGTGGAGCATGTTTCCCTCCATGTCCACCAATGCAGATAAATGATCCAGAACATAGTAAACTTGCTATTTGGGTTGGAGGAAATCACTCTAATGCTCGAAGCAAACCAACTTTCCAGAAATTAGTTGCTGCTGGGATCCCAAATAATCCACCAAGATGGCCAGAGGCAACTGCTATTGTTAAAAGAATTCTCAAAGTTTACAAGGAAGATGCTAGAGACTGGGAACGTATTAATGACTGGATAGAGAGAATTGGGTGGCCAAGATTCTTTGAACTCACTGAACTTCCATTTACCAAGTATCATATTGATAATTGGCGCGGTGGTAGAAAAACATTAAATTCATCTGCATATATAAGATTTTAACCTCAGGCTATTATGTTATTTGGTATTTTAGTCAACGAAGGTCCCTATCAACATCAAGCTTCTGACAGTGCATATCTTTTTGCTCAAGCAGCCATAGAAGAAGGACATACTATATTTAGAGTCTTTTTTTATCACGATGGTGTTAATAATGGAACTAGACTAGCGACACCACCACAAGATGACCGCCACATTCCTAACAGATGGTCTGAATTAGCAGAGAAACATAATATAGATTTAGTCTTATGCGTAGCTGCGGCTCAAAGACGAGGCATGGTTGATCCTGATGAAATGAAGCGTAATAAAAAAGATGCTGATAATATTGCGTCTAAATTTAGAATTTCTGGTCTAGGCCAACTAATTGAGGCTGGTGTTCAAACAGACAGATTAATAACTTTTGGTGATTAAATGGAAGAAGAATTAGA
The DNA here is from genome assembly GCA_913048065.1 of uncultured Gammaproteobacteria bacterium. Classification (GTDB taxonomy): domain Bacteria; phylum Pseudomonadota; class Gammaproteobacteria. The sequence continues at coordinate 2,785 of CAJWVG010000021.1, forward strand.
AGGCGGCGTAGTTAAAAAATTTTTATATGTTAATAGAAGAGCACCGCATGGGACAATTTATGCACACGAAGCACTTGAAGTTGTACTCATTGGAGCAGCTTTTGATCAAGATGTGAGTCTAGCTTTTATCGACGATGGCGTGTTTCAATTAAAAAAAGAACAAGATACCGCTGAAATTTATACTAAAAATTTCTCTAAAATCTATTCTGCTTTAGAGATGTATGACGTTGAAAAACTTTATGTTGAAAAAGAATCACTAGAATCTAGAGGTTTGACAGAAGATGATCTTTCTGTTGATGTTAAAATTATTAATTCTAAAGAAATGAAAAAACTAATTACAGATAGTGAGGTTATATTTAATTTCTAATGTTACATACCGTTAATAAATCTCCATTTGAAAAGAATAGTTTAGAAACTTGTCTGCGTCTGATTGAAGATAATTCAACACTTCTTTTAATTGAGGATGCTGTTTACGGTGCACTTAAAAATACTAATATTGAAGAGAAGATTCTAAATGCCCAAACAAATATTAAGTTGTATGTTCTAGGACCAGATTTAAAGGCTAGAGGACTTGATAAAAACTCTCTAATCACTAATATAGAGATTATAGACTACAAAGGTTTTGTTAAATTAGTAGCAGAAAATGAAAAAATACAAAATTGGCTTTAAACAAGAGGAGTAAATTATGCCTATAGAAGTAAACGGAAAATCTTTTGAAACTGATGAAGAAGGCTATTTAGCTAACTTAGGTGAGTGGGAAAAAGATCTTGCAACAGCAATGGCTGCTGAAGATGGTATCGATCTTGGTGATGACCACTGGGAAATTATTAATTTCTTACGTGAATACTATGAAGAATATCAAATAGCTCCAGCTGTAAGAGTACTTACAAAAGCTGTTGGTAAAAAATTAGGTAAAGATAAAGGTAATAGTAAATACTTATATGAGCTATTTCCATATGGACCAGGCAAACAAGCTTGTAAATTTGCAGGTTTACCAAAGCCTACTGGTTGCGTATAACAGACTTTCATTAGGGAGAGATAAGGTATGTCATTTGTGACCATATTCTATGGAATATCATTCTATGTGGCAACCTTAATTCTTTTCATCGGTTTGTCATATCGCATATATGAATATGCTACAATCCCTGCGCCATTAAAGATACCCACACCTCCTGCACCCAAAACAAAACAAGGCGTAGCTGTAAGATTAATCAGAGAGGTTGTATTTTTTGAAAGTTTATTTAATGCAACTAAATGGACATGGTTGTTTGGCTGGTTATTTCATTTTGCGCTATTATTAGCAGCTTTCAGACATCTAAGATATTTTACTGATCCAGTCTGGTTTTGGGTCTCTTGGGAAATTGTTCAAGCCGCTGGGCATTATGCAGGTTATGTAATGGTCTTTGGTCTTCTTGGCTTATTAGGTAGACGCATTTTTGTTGATCGTGTTAGGTACATTTCTAATCCCTCAGATTATTTAATGTTAATCTTGATTATTTTAATTGCTGTCTCAGGATTAATGATGAAGTGGTTTCATACGGATATCTATGCTGTAAAACAATTTTTCTTAGGATTAATGTATTTTCAATGGACAGAGTTACCCAGTGATTTTATTTTATTATTACATCTATCTCTTGTGTTGCTTTTAATGATAATATTCCCTTATAGTAAATTATTGCATGCCCCAGGTTTATTTTTCAGCCCAACTAGAAATCAACCAGACAATGCAAGAGATCAAAGACATATTGCTGATTGGGCAAAAAAATTAGAGTCAAAACGTTAAGGATTAATTATGGCTGTTAAAGAATTTGAAAAACCAGAATTACAAGAATTTACAACTATTCCAAAGTTAGTTGAAGAAGCGACATCTCATCTAGCTCCTTTTAAATCTAAAGAAGAGTTTCAACAGTCCCTTGGTTATCCTGGTGAATTAGTTGATAACTGGGAAGATGTTGCACTCGATAAAATGGGAGATTTACTCAAGAGATACCGTTCTTTGCGAGTGTATATGGACTCATGTATACAATGTGGTGCATGTACTGATAAATGTCATTATTACCTTGGTACTAAAGATCCAAATAATATGCCTGTAGGTAGGCAAAATTTGATGAGAGGTGTCTATAGAAAACACTTTACGTTGCCAGGAAAATTTTTCCCGAAACTTGTTGGTGCGGTTGATTTAACTAAGGAAGTCCTTGATGACTGGTACTCTTACTATCATCAATGTTCACAATGTAGGCGATGCGCGGTATTTTGTCCTATAGGAATTGATACAGCTGAAATTTCAATGGCTGCAAGGGAAATAATGGATTCTGTTGGAGTCGGCCAGAAATATTGTAATGAAATTATAGGTAAAGTGAATAAAATTGGTAATAACCTTGGTTTACCAGAACCAGCTTTAGCAGACACCTTAGAAGGTCTAGAGGAAGATGTCTTAGATGATACAGAAGTAGATGTAAAATTTCCCTTGGATGTTAAAGATTCTGATGTCCTGCTTGTTACTCCTTCTGCAGATTTTTTTGCTGAGCCTCATGTCGACGGGTTGATGGGATATGCGAAGGTGTTTCATCAAGCTGGAATAAGTTGGACGCTGAGTTCTCATGCTAGCGAAGCTGCTAATTTTGGTATGTTTATTGGAAGTTACGATAATATGAGAAAGCTAGCATTAAGAATACGTGAGGCAGCATTAGAGCTTAATGTTAAGCGTATTGTTTTTGGAGAATGTGGTCATGCATGGAGAGTTGCTTATAGTTTCTTAAACACTCTGGCTGGACCATTTGATTTTCTGGATCCAAGATATCCAGTACCACAACATATTTGTGAAGTCACTCATGATTTGATGAATAAAAATGTTTTGCAATTCGATAAGTCTGCTAATGATGATAAGGTTTTAACTTTCCATGACTCTTGCAATGTTGCAAGGGCCTCAAATATGGGTGATATTATTGGCGGACAATTTACGTTACCTCGAGATATAATTCGTGCTACAACTAATAATTTTTATGATATGGAAGAAGAGACAATACGCGAAAAAACTTTCTGTTGTGGAGGTGGAGGCGGGCTTCTAACAGATGATTTGATAGAATTACGAATGAAAGGAGCTCAACCTAGAATGGAGGCATTAAAGCGCGTCGTAGAGGACCATGGAGTCACTCATATGGCTGCAATATGCGCTATTTGTAAGAGTCAGTTCTCTAAGGCATTTCAGTATTACGGCTTTGAATTAGACCAAATAATAAGCCTTCATCACCTAGTTGGTGATGCTCTTATAATGAATAAAAAAGAGCTTTAGAGCTATAGTTCTTGTGCTATAATCATCGTATATTAGATAAGAATAATAAACTTATATAAAGTGTGAGAATGCATGACTAAGCTAGAAGAAACAGTTAATTTGATGAAAGAAGAGAATACCTTCAGAAGGTACGATGACGGCGATCATAAGCATAAAGACTTTTCTAAACAAATATTCAACGAAGATAAATCACATAAATGCCCAACATATATTCATAAAACTCCTCCTTGTCAAGGAAGCTGTCCGTCTGGAGAAGATATTAGAGGTTGGTTACAGATTGTTAGAGGAATTGAAAAAGCACCTGAAGGAATGAGTATGTCTGAATATGCATTTAGACGATCTACGACAGCTAATCCTTTCCCTTCACAAATGGGGAGAGTCTGTCCAGCGCCATGTCAAAGCGGTTGTAATAGAAATGAGGTTGATGACTATGTTGGAATCAACGCAGTCGAGCAGTTTATAGGTGACAAAGCATTTAAAGAAAATTATAAATTTGATGTTGCTCCTAAGCTACTAAAGGAAAGAGTTGCAATTATTGGTGGAGGGCCAGCTGGTTTATCAGCAGCATTTCAATTAAGGAAAATGGGTTACGCATCTACCATATTTGAAGAGCGTGAAGAACTTGGTGGGATGATGAGATATGGAATTCCTAACTATAGAACACCAAGAGATATTCTTGATGCAGAAATAAACAGAATTCTGGAGTTAGGAGATATAGAGATTGTCTTGAACAAAAGAGTAGGCAAAGATATTTCATTAGAAGAAGTAGAAAATTCTCATGATGCCGTATTATGGACAATAGGATGCTGGAATGGCAAAGCCCTTCCGCTTGAAGGAAGTGACGCCCCTAACTGTCTAAGTGGTGTTGCTTTTTTAGAAGCTTTTTGTCAAGGAAGATTAAAGGTAGGGTCTAAAAAAGTTGTTTGTGTTGGTGGGGGTGATACCTCTATAGATGTTGTATCTGTTGCAAGAAGATTAGGACATATCTCAAATTTAAACCCTCAAGAAAGCCCCGAGTCTATTGTACATGGTTATGTGGCACAAGACGTCTCAGAGTCAGCTGTGAAAGAAGGAGCGGATGTAACACTAACATCTTTGTTTCAAAAAGAAGAAATGACAGCTGCAGAGCAAGAAGTTAACGATGCGATGCATGAAGGGGTAACTATAATCAATGGAGTGTTGCCAGTTCGTATTGAAAAAGATGATACTGGGAGAGCTGTAGCATTAATTATTTCAGATTGTAAATTTGAAGATAACAAACCAGTTCCCATAGAAGGTACGGAAAAAAGATTAGAAGCTGATTTAATAATTTCAGCAATTGGTCAGTCACCTGATATAGAGGGATTAGAGGAAATGGGTAATGAACATGGTTTCTTTGATATAGATGATTTTTATCGTCACAAAACTAAAGAGGGACATTTTGTGGCTGGCGATATTGTTAGGCCACATCTTTTAACTACAGCAATAGGACAAGGATCTATTGCTTCTCAATCAATTAAAAGTTTTTTTGAAAACAAAGATTTTAAACGTAGACCTAAGGTAGATGTCCATCATTTTAATCTTCTTGATAAGTTGAGAGAAACTGAACTAGAACCTGAAACTTATACAGCACCAATAGAGACACCAGAACTACTCAGAGGAACTGATACCAGTAAAGCTGTTGTTCATAATTTTGAAGATAGGTCTGCCCAGGAAATAATACCATCAACGGAATTATTTTTAGGACACTTTAAACATGAAGACCGATTAAAAAGAGGAGAGGCTGTACCAGTAGGTGATGATGTTATAGATCACTATGAAGATAGAATTATCGGCTTATCAGAAGAAGATGCTATTAAAGAAGCTAGTAGATGTATGAGTTGTGGAATGTGTTTTGAGTGTGATAATTGTGTAATTTATTGCCCACAAGACGCAGTTTTTCGTGTTAAGAAAGATGAAGCGACCATGGGTCGATATGTTGATACCGATTATGATAAATGCATTGGCTGTCATATTTGTGCTGATGTATGCCCGACCGGTTATATTAAAATGGGTTTGGGTGAGTAATCAGTCATACTAATTGATTATAACTGGGGAGAGAGATTAGTGCACCAACTTGTAAAAAGCTTTGCTTTCATAATATTTATATTTAATCCCCTATTAACTTCTTCTCATGATGGTGAGAAACATTCAATGAAAGGCCATTCTAAAGCTGATATGATGGAACAATGTGTTGAGCCAACTATCGTTATGCAAAAGGAACATTTTAAATTTCTTTATCACCAGCGCGATAAAACTGTAATAAAAGGTGTGAGAACTAAAAAACATAGTCTTGCTAATTGCATTGATTGTCATGTCTCTTATGATAATAAAGGCGAGGCAATACCTGTAAATAGTGATGGACAGTTTTGTCAGACATGTCATGTTGAAACAGCCGTAAATATTGATTGTTTTAGCTGTCATGCGTCTGTTCCCAGGGGCAAACAGGTAATACTAAAATCAAATGATAATATAAAAAGTATTAGTAATATTCATGCAAAAACTAGCTACTTAATAAAAAACTTAGAAGATATGCATTATGAAAAATAATTCTTTATTAACAAGACGTGATTTTTTAGTTAAATCTTTTACTGCTTTTTCTGCTATTTATATTATTCCAGATATTATTCCTCATGCATCTGCGTCTAAGCCTCTCGATAAAGAAGTAGATTCCTCTACTAGGTGGGCTATGAATGTAGATATCGATAAATGTGTAGAAGGGTGTTCAGCATGTGTAGATGCTTGTGTGGATGAGAATGGTCTATATGGCTTTGATCGTCCTGAAACTGATTCCCAATGGATAAGAAAATTAACACTAAAAGACATAAAAACTGAAAAAATTTCTACTCTACCGATGATGTGTCAGCATTGTGAAAATCCTCCATGTTGTGATGTTTGTCCAACAGGGGCATCTTTTAGAAGAGAAGATGGAATTGTGATGGTGAATCAGCATACTTGTATAGGTTGTAGGTATTGCATGATGGCGTGTCCTTTTAAGGCTAGATCTTTTGTCCATGAGAATCTGACAGAACAAGTTACTAATGCCCCACGCGGCAAAGGATGTGTTGAAAGTTGTAATTTCTGTGCAAATAGGATTGACCATGGAGCTGATACCACAGCTTGCGAAGAAGCTTGTATGAATGAAGGACATCAAGCTATCACGTTTGGTGATTTATCTAATCCCAATAGTCGTGTCAATAAAGCTATTGATAATAAACCAGGCAGAAGATTACGCGCCGATTTAGCTCTTAAGCAAAGAGTTACTTACTCAGGTTTCTAAAATGGATAAAATTATATTTAAGAAGTTTATTATAAAACCTAAATTATTTTGGCTTAAATTTCTTTTTCTTGGTTTTTTTATTTTTCTTGGTTTTTTATCTTCATTATATATGGAGCATGAAGGACATTATATTACTGGTATGAATAACCAGATTGTTTGGGGAATGCCACATATGTTTGCTGTATTTCTTATCATTATTGCTTCTGGAGTATTAAATATTGCATCTATTTCATCTGTATTTGATAAAAAATTATATAAACCTTTGGCACCACTATCTGCTCTATTGGCAATAGCGTTTTTGATAGCTGGTTTGATAATACTGGTATTGGACCTTGGCAGACCAAATCGACTAATTGTGGCAATGACGGTTTATAATTTTAAATCTATTTTTGCATGGAATATTTTCCTTTATTCTGGTTTTGCGGTCATCCTAGCAGTATACATGTGGACTATGTTAGATCGTGAAGTTAATAAATATTCGAAATATATGGGAACCTTTGCTTTTGCTTGGAGAATTATTTTAACTACTGGTACTGGTTCCATATTTGGCTTTCTTGTTGCTCGAGAAGCATATGCGACTGCAATTCTAGCTCCACTATTCATTATTATGTCTTTACTATATGGAACAGCGGTCTATTATTTAATAATTCGTATTATAAACCGCTATCTCAATTTTAATATTTCTGAAGAAATCATAAGTAATCTTAGAAATCTTACGCTCTATTTTCTATTTGCAAATTTATACTTCCTCGCCTTATATCATGTCACAAATTTATACATAGCTAAGCATATTAATTTTGAGCTTTTTATTCTTACTTCTGGTGGGATTTATACCTTTATTTTTTGGGCAGGCCAAGTTTTAATTGGTTTAATTCTGCCTCTTGTCCTTATTATGTCAAATAAATTTAAAGACACCGTTGCTCTTAAATATGCATCTATTTTAGTATTATTAGGAGGTTTCTCAGCAATGCATGTTATCATTATCGGCGGTCAAGCTTTTCCACTTAACATATTCCCTGATCATATAATTTTAGATAGTGCTTTTTATGATAATGTCGTCCATTCATATACACCATCTATTTATGAGTTTATTCTTGGTATTGGTGGTATAGCACTAGCATTGATTATTGTATTGATAGGAATAGCAAACTTTAAATTTTTACCTACTATTACACCTCCTTCTAATATTAACACTCAAAAAGACTAGACGGTTTAAATATTTTGAAATCATATCTTATTTCATCATCTAGAAAGTCATCAGGTAAAACAGTTATTTCCATGGGCTTATGCTCAGTAATAAAATCACTTGATAAATCGTTATCAGTATTTAAAAAAGGACCTGATTATATTGATCCGTTATGGCTATCCAAAGCAGCAAAGACCAATTGTTATAATCTAGATTTTTATACCATGACCCATAGCGAGATTCGTAATTTATATAAATTAGTAACTCAAAAATCAAATATAACTCTCATAGAGGGTAACAAAGGCTTATTTGATGGAATAAGCTTAGATGGCAGTGATAGTAATGCAGCACTGGCTAAATTGTTAAAATCTGAAGTTATTCTAGTGATTGATTGTGGTGGTATGACTAGAGGTATTGCTCCTTTATTAGCTGGCTATAAAAGCTTTGATAATAAAATTAAATATAAAGGTGTAATAATGAATAATATAGCTGGAGATAGACACGAAGGGAAAATAATAAGTGCTATAAGTGAATATACTAATTTAGATGTACTGGGTTCTGTACATAAGAATGCAAAACTCGATATTATGGAACAACATTTGGGTCTGGAACCTATTTTTTTAAAAACTAATGCTAATAAAATCATAAAATCTATTTCTTCTGTAATCAAATCTTCTATAAACGTTGAATGTTTACTAAACCCAAGAGTTAAAAAAAGACAAACCTTTAAAAGCGTCAAAATGCAGATCAAAAATAACTCCTATAATCTAAAGATTGGAATAGCAAAGGATAGTGCATTTGGTTTTTATTATGCTGATGATATAGATAAATTTAAGTCATATGGTGTAACAATAAAGTATTTCAACACACTAAAAGATAAATCATTGCCTGATGTTGATGGTATATTTATTGGCGGAGGTTTCCCTGAAATTGTTGCTGATAGATTAAGCAAGAACATAAGTATGAAAAAATCAATTAAGTTATTTGTTGAATCTGGCAAGCCTTTATATGCAGAGTGCGGTGGCTTAATGTATCTTTCTAAAGCTATCAAATATAAATCAAAAACTTATTCCATGGTAGGTCTTATCAATGGAGAAGTAAATATGCTAAAAAAACCAGTCGGCAGAGGGTATGTTGATATAATGATAACCAAAAAACACCCGTGGATGAAAACAGATCAGCTTGTTAAAGCACATGAATTTCATTATTCAAAAATAAAGATCAATGAAAAATATAATTATGCTTATAAAGTAAAAAGAGGATATGGTATCAACAATAAATCTGATGGTATAATGTACAAAAATTTACTTGCATCATATACTCATATCAGAGATACACAAAAATCCAGATGGATAAAAAACTTTTTAAGCTTTGTTGAAGATAGTAAAATAAAAGAATGAAGCAAAAACAAATATTTGAAATTACAGATAATGCTGCTAAGCAGATAATAAAATCTTCTGAATCAACAGATTCAAAAGATTGGCCCTTAAGAATTGCGGTCAATGTTTCTGAGGATGGGAAATTTAATTATTTAATGGGTTTTGATCAATCTAAGGAAGAAGATCTGAGGCTCAAAATTAATAGTGTTGAAATAATAATATCCCCTGACTCAATGATTCACCTAAAAAATTGTAAATTAGATTTTGTTGAATTAGATAAGGGTAAAGGCACTCGTGAATTCATTTTTCTTAATCCAAATGACCCGGCTTACACACCACCAGATGATAGTTTGGATGAGAATATAACTCATGATTTATAAAATTCTAAGCTCTTTTGGAATGCTGAAAGTTATATCTTCTTTCTTTTTTTCATGCCCAGTATCTTTTAGAACAGCCCCCTCTTCAATTAGATAAGTGATAACTTCGTCAAGCAGTATTTCAGGAGCAGATGCACCAGCTGTAATTCCAATAGTTTTTTTGTTTTTCAAAGCTTCAAGATCAATATCATTTTTACTATCTATTAATTTAGAGGGAATATTATTTTTGATAGCTAACTCAGAAAGCCTTTTTGAGTTAGAACTATTTACAGATCCAATAACTAATAGATAGTCGCAATCTTTAATAATAGATTTGACGGCATCTTGTCTGTTTTGCGTTGCATAACATATGTCACTTTTTATAGGTGCTTTTATAAAAGGAAACTTTTTAACTAATTCTGTGATTATGTCTTTTGTATCATCTATAGACAGTGTTGTTTGGGTTGCATATGCTACTTCATCATTTGAGATATTGAGTCTATTAACATCATCAATGGTCTCTACGAGGTGTATTTTTCCATTTTCTGAGGAATACTGACCAATCGTGCCTTCAATCTCTGGATGACCCTTATGTCCTATTAAAACAACATCAATATTTGATTTAGCATATTTATGGACTTCGAGATGAACTTTCGTTACTAATGGACATGTCGCATCAAATATTTTGAGGTTTTTCTTTTTAGAATCTTCTTTAATTTTTATTGATACACCGTGTGCGCTATATATCAGTATTGAATTTTCAGGCACAGAATTTACATCCTCAATAAATATGACGCCTTTTTTCTCTAAATTATTTATAACATATTTATTATGTACAACTTCGTGTTTGACATATATAGGTGCTCCAAAAAGCTCTACAGCTCTATTAACTATATCAACAGCTCTTTCTACACCAGCACAAAAACCACGTGGTGTTGCAAGCACTAAATTTGTATTACTAAATAATTTACTCATATATCTTTATAATTTTAACCTTAAACATAATCTTTTGTCCTGCCAAAGGATGGTTCAGGTCTAATATAACATCATCAGCATTAATTTGTTTAATCATAGCAAAAGCAACATTGGTTTCGCCACCATTTTCTTTAACATCAATCTCGATAACATTGTCTTTTTTTATCATTTCTTGATTAGGAAAAGCAGACTTTTTTACGGCTTTAACTTTATTTGTATCTCTTATGCCAAAAGCATCAGCTGGATCTAAAGTCATGGTTTGTTCGCTATTTTGTTTTAGACCATATAGTGTAATTTCTAATTTCTGAGGTATTTTTCCATCACCTATTTTGACTTTTATTGGTTTTGAATCAAAAGTTGATTCAAATTCAACTCCTTCCAAATTTGAGATAGAATAATGTAAATCAACCACTGAGTTAAATTTAATCATTTAAATTACCATTTATTAAATAGCTAGTTATGAAAATAACCGCACCAATAGTAATAGAAGCATCTGCTATATTAAATACAGCTGGGAAATAAAAATCATTATAGTGTAAAATAATAAAGTCAAACACTGAACCATTCATTATTCGGTCCAAATAATTACCCAGCGCTCCACCAATAATCAGTACATATGAAAATAATAATACTTTTGAACTAGAATATAAATCGCGAAGGAATATATATATTAAATATAAAATTATAATTGTTATTATGATTAACAATATATAATTTAAAACTATAGAGTCAGAATCAAATAAACTAAAAGCTATACCTTTATTATAAAATTTTTCTAAATATATATAATCACTCAATATATAGTAACTATTTTCTGACAGAATTCTTTTAACATAAATCTTAGATATATAGTCAAAGAATACAATAATCACAATTGGTATTAGTAGGAGTAATCTCATTTAACCCAATAGTCTTTTTTCGCCATCGCCAAATATATTGTCATGGCATCGATTACATAGTTTTTCATGTCCTTTTATAGAACCAACGGATTCATGTTTATGCCAACATCTATCGCATTTATGGTTATCATTTGTCTCAACTAAAATATCTCCATAAAATTCATCATCAGCTTCATGAATATTAAGTTTACAAGCAGATGTTATAAAAATAAATTTTAATTCATCTTCATATTCGACTAATGCATTATAAGTATTTTTATTAACATTTAAGGTTAAAGTTGCATCTAAAGATGATCCTATTTTTCCTTTATTTCTTGCTTCATCAAGCACTTTTGCGACTGGTTGCTTAAGAGAGAACAATATATCTCCAATAGATTTTTCTTTATCATTTATAGAAAATTTTTCCGTTGGCCACTCTTCTAGAAAGATTGAATTAAATTTTTTATCATCAATACTCTGATAGACTTCTTCAGCGGTGAAGGATAGTATTGGCGCTATCCAAACATTCATCATTTTTAAAATATTATGACAAACAAATTGACTTGCTTTTCTTGCGCTACCATCAACTTTCGAGGTATACAGTCTATCTTTTATAATATCTAAATAATAACCACCAAGATGTATTGTGCAGAAATTTTGGATATCTTGGACAATTTGATGAAATTTAAAATCTTCATAATTTTTCTTAATGTTCTTTTGTAACTTAATTGCCTCATGGAGTATCCATTTATCTAGTATTGTTAAATTATCTCGATTTGAACCTACTTTCTGTGGATAGTCTGCTGTATTAGATATCAAAAATTTGATAGTATTTCTGATTCTTCTATATCCTTCAGAGGCGCGTTTTAAAATTTCTTCTGATATATGCATTTCTTTTGTATAATCTGTGGTGGCGACCCACAAACGAAGAATATCTGATCCTTTGCTTTTTATGATACTTTGAGGAGCAATAACATTACCTTGAGACTTGGACATTTTCTGGCCATCAGCATCTACCACAAAACCATGAGTGAGCACATTCTTATAGGGTGGTTTACTCATTATCGCTAGCCCAGTGATCAGAGAAGACTGAAACCATCCTCTATGTTGATCTGACCCTTCAAGATATAAGTCAGCAGTATCACCTAGTCCTCTCTCTTGCATTACAGAAATATGTGAAACACCAGAGTCAAACCATACATCAAGTGTGTCAGTTATCATAAAATAATTTTCATAATCATCAATGAGTAATTTTTTGTCATACTCAAACCATCCTTCAATATTTTTTTCAGATATAATCTCTGCTGCTTTATTTAAAATTTTAGATGTATCTTTATGTAGCAGATTTGTCTCTTTATGTATGAATAGTGGTATAGGGACTCCCCAAAATCTTTGTCTAGAGATGCACCAGTCTGGTCTATTTTTAATCATGTCTTTTATACGCTCATACCCCCATTTGGGCATCCAGTTTATAGAGCTTAGGTTTTTATCAATATTTTTTCTAAGATTGCTTTGGTCCATACTGACAAACCACTGTGGTGTTGCTCTAAAGATTAATGGAGTTTTAAATCTCCAACAATGTGGATAGCTGTGAGTGTATTTATCATGATTTAAGATATTATCCTTTTCTCTCAAGCAATCTATAATTGGACCATTAGCTTTTCTTACATGTAGTCCACCAAATAGTTCCAGAGTATCAACAAATACGCCTTTATCATTAACAGGGTTAACTACCTCGAGGTTGTTTTTTAATCCTGCTATATAATCATCCTGTCCATGACCAGGCGCAATATGGACTAACCCTGTTCCATTATCTGTCGTTACATGATCAGCTTTGATTATTGGCACAATTTTTTTATAAAAAGGATGTTCTACTTTATAAGCAAGTAAAGATTTTCCTGTAAAAGACTTTATAATATCTTTAGAAACTTTTTTGTTAACAATTTTATCAATGAAAGTATTTACTAAATCTTCAGCAATGATAATATGCTTGTCTTTTACTTTGACTAATACATAGTTGATATCTATACCTACTGCTACTGCTTGATTTGCGGGCAATGTCCATGGTGTTGTTGTCCATATGCAACAATATATATTATTTTCAATATGATCTAATGAAAAATCTTGTTTAAAACTTTTTTGATTTGAAATTTTAAATAGAACATCTATAGCATCAGATGTAATATCTTTATATTCTACTTCAGCTTCAGCTAAAGCTGATTCAGATTCGATGCACCAATGAACTGGTTTAGAGCCATAATAAATATGATTATTTTCTATTATCGCTGATAAGCTCCTTACAACAGATGCTTCAAATTCTTTATCCATACTTTTATAAGAATTTTCCCAGTCAGCAGAAACCCCTAGTCTAATAAAATCGTTCATTTGTTTATCAATTTGCTTTGAAGCATATTCTCTACATGCTTTTCTGAAAGAGTTTTTATCATCTTTAAATTTTGATTTACCGTATTTTTTCTCCACCATTAATTCTATAGGAAGTCCATGGCAGTCCCATCCAGGAATGAATGGTGAGTCAAAACCTGATATCGTTTTACTTTTTATAACAATATCTTTTAATATTTTATTTACAGCATGTCCTATATGTATATCTCCATTTGCATATGGTGGTCCATCATGAAGGATAAATGTCTTCAATCCTTTCTTTTTTTTTCTTATTTCTTCATATAGTTTTATATCTTCCCAATGCTTAAGAATCTCAGGTTCTCGATTAGGAAGATTTGCCTTCATTGGAAAGTCAGTTGACGGTAGATTTAAAGTTTCTTTATAATTCATCTATTGTTCTTATAATTTTCAAAGCATTTTGATAATCATAATCCATTTGATTGATTAACTCTTCCTTTGTATCAAATTTAATCTGGTCTCTTAGTTTATCTAAAAACACTATTTTTATTTCTTCGTCATAAATATCATTGCTAAAGTCAAAAATATAGACTTCTAAACAATTCCTGGAGCCAGAGAAAGTTGGCTTATAGCCCCAGCTTGCTAAGCCAAATCTTTTCTGATCACCCTTGATATATACTTCGACTAAAAATATACCATTTATTGGATAAAAATTATATATGTTAATATT
>CAJWVG010000022.1 GCA_913048065.1 uncultured Gammaproteobacteria bacterium
TCCACCCCTTTATACTAAAGGCCGAATTCTACCCCCTTTCGGCCTTTTTTTTATACAGACCTTTTAAAACCAGTTGGCCTCCAAGATGGAGAGATAACATCTGGGGTATCTAGCTTACCTAATAGACGAGCGGGCTGTAATCTAAAGTCTCCAAATTTTCTATTAATGCTGTCAACTACATGATCTAATTTCTTTTTTTTGCTTATATCATCTAGTAAAAAATCTTTCTGTATATTGATAGGTCGAGGACTGATTGCAGTTACTTGAACTTGATATATGCCATGGACTGATAAAATACTTTTAAAAGCTTTTAGACATATTTTAAAAATATCCCTACCATGGTTTATATGATATTCTGTTTTAAATCTTTTATGTATCCATCCCTTATATATCTTAATTCCAATAATAAATATGTTACTTTCAAAATTATTATCTCTCATTCTTCTGGCAACTTTTTCACTCATGTAATGTAATATTTTTTTTATATCATATTGGTTACGTAAATTTGGTGCTGTAACTTTGCCATGCCCAATCGATTTGGCTGGGCTGGCATTAAGTTTTAAAGTATCAATATCTTTTCCTTGTGCCATCAGCCATATCTTTCTGCCTATGTTCCCAAAACGACTAGCCAGAATACTAATCGGAATATTTTTCATATCCCCGCAAACAAACACCCCATGATAATTAAGAAAACTTTGAATCCCGTTAGAAACACCGCAAAGTTCCTTGACTGAGTAGTTTGCTAATATGCTTTCTGATTCTCTTGGATTAATAATGGTCACACCATCAGGTTTTCGCATTTTTGCTGCAAATTTTGCAGTAGATTTATCTCCAGATATTCCTATTGAACATGGAAGATTTACAGATTTTAAGATTCTATCTTTAATTAAATAGGCAACATTTACTGGAGAAGCATAAATTTTTCTGCAATTAGTTAAATCTAGAAATGCTTCATCAATTGAGAATATTTCTATGTCTGGTGATACATCACGAAGTATACCCATAATATTTGATGATATTTTTGTATATTTTTTAGGATTCGATGATTTTTTAATTAGGCTAGGACACTTAATTTTAGCCTCTGAAAATCTCATTCCTGTCTTAATTCCAAATGCTCTTGCCTCATATGAACATGTTATAATGCATGATCCTTTTTGACCATTTGTAATAGCAACTGGTTTACCTGATAACAACGGATCATCTCTTTGCTCTATCGAAGCAAAAAAAGCATTCATATCTATATGCATTATTATTTTAGGCCAATTAGAAAAATTTGATACATCCATCAATAAACCCTTATTTGTCCTATGACAATACCTTGTATGGATATTCTGCTTATATTATATTTCTTTGATGAAAGTTTTTTATTTGCAGGAATAAGCTCGATATAGTTTTTATTCAACTGCTTTATATATTTTAAAGTAACATCTTGATTGTCAATTAATATGACTGCTACTTTAGATTTAAGGATTTTATTCCTTTTCTCAACAATAACCCAATCACCATGATTGATTCCAGCATCAATCATTGAGTCACCTTGAACTTTTAATGCATAGCATTTTTCATTTGAAAAAATATGTTCAAGCTCTATTATATCTTTATCTGGAATTGCCTCTATTGGTCCGCCAGCAGCTATTTTGCCAAAGCTTTTGAGCTTCAGCACTTTGCTCTTCCCTATCATATCAATAGCTCTCAATCCCCTATGTTTATTTGGCTCTCGAGCAATCATATGAGCTGCCTCTAATGACTTGATATACCTATGTGCCACACCTTTTGAGCTGATTCCTATACCATCAGCTACTTCTCGCAACAAAGGGCTCTCTCCATGTTTTTCTTGATATTTAATAATAAAATTGTAGACCTGTCTTTCTTTGATTGTTAACATAAGTTCTCATAAAGTTCTCATAAAATATAAAATAGCATAAATGATAAATATTACAAGTAAGGTATTTTAAAAAAAAGGGTTGTAAGCCCACTGAAGGAGGCCTTGCCTTTGGCGCGGCCTACAAGAATAATCATTCTTTAAACAATTTTTTAATATAGCTCCTTTATGTCGTGGTCCAAATGCTTTCCAACGCATTATTTGAACTTTATCTATTTCAGGCAATCTTCTTCCCATTGAGTAGCGTGAATACCACTGGAACCATCCAAGAGGATCTTCAGGGAAAATCCAACCTTTGCTAATCCAATGATCCATGGTTAGGCCAGACTTAACGTTAAAAAAATTAAGATTGACATTGAAACCATCATCACTGATTTTAGCTTTTTTAAACCAAGTTTTAGGATATTCTGAGATATCACTTTTAAAATAGTAACCTCCAAACACGCCAGCTTCTAACATCTCTTTTGGAGTTAGTTCTGGTTTAAATAGTTTAGTATAATTAATATCAGTCATGTAAATAAAAATTTTTTTATTATGTAAATGGTTTATAAAATTTCTGTGTAGCTATTTCAAGCATTTCATGGTCACCTCTACTATTACCATATGAATATATACAAGTATAATTTGATAAATTATAAGACTCTAAAATTCTTTTAACTTTTTCAGGTCCATAGCAGTTATTAGAAATCAAGTTTCCTGTAATTCTGTTATTAATTACTTCTAATTCGGTAGCTATTAATCTGATTTTATTTTTTTCACACCATGGTAACAACCATAGATTAATAGATGCGGATACTATCACAAGCTCATCACCGTTTTTTTTATGCCATAAAATTCTGTCAAGAGCTTTTTTTCTAATAATAGGGTCAATCATATTTAAAGAAAACTCTCTAGCTTTTTCAGTAAAATCTTTAATGTCAATATCTTTAAAAAAATAGGTAACTAATTTTTTTTTAATTTCATTATTACTTAATATTTTAATTTTATAAGCAATTATAAATGGTAACAAGATTATAACTCCTTTTATAAAAGCTATGTCGCCCACAAAATATCTTATGAATTTTGCTGTACTATCTTTTTTAGTGATTGTCCCATCAAAATCAAAGAAAGCTATATTCATATCAAATACTCATTCTTTTAAAGATAAAGTCAGGAATAATTTTTATAATAAACATAATAACTCTCCATGCTAATCCAGAGTATATTATACTTCTATTACTTTGTTGTGATCTAAAGATACTATTTGCTAGAATTTTTGGTTTTACATAAAGAAATTCAGGTAGATTGTATTGCGAACCTTTTCTACTTTTAATAAGACCTGGGATTACAGTTAGTACATTAATGTTATATTTTGACAAACTATTTCGCAATCCATTAAGATAAGTCATAAAACCAGCTTTTGCGCTTCCATAAATATAATTTTCACCACGACCTCTTAAACCAGCTACGGATGTAATGCCTACGATGAAACCTCTTTGGCTTTTTTGGAATTCTAAAACAGCGATATTTAGAATAGATATTGCACCAATATAATTTACATTTATAGTATTACTTGTTTCCTTCCAATTTAATAACGCCTCAGATTGTTTAGGTGTATATCCAGCAGCATAAATTATTCCAATAGGCTTAATATTAAGAGAATCATAAAATTCTTGATGTGAATTTAAATTAGTAATATCTAATTCATGGAGCGTAATTTGAACATTATTTTCTTTTGCTATTCTATCTGCTTTGTTTTTTATAGAGTCAATAGATCTTCCAGCTAAATATAAATTATATTTATTTTTTGCATATAATAATGCGAGTTCAATGCCTAGTTCACTCTTAGCACCAATTATCAAGACATATTTCATTATATTATCTTACACGCAGCCAGTAGGTTTTGGTAATCCACCATATTTTGCTATTTTCTTCATTGGCCCTGACTCAAAAACTTCGTAAAGTTCTTTTGCCTTTCTATCCATTCCGAATTCTTTAGCAAATACTCTCACTGCAGGTACTGTGCCTGTCTCATTAAACATATCACGCGCTTTCATAATATATTTTTCTATTTCATCAGTAATTACAAATCCATCTTCTTTAGCCATCTGACTCATTACGTCTCTTGACCAATCGTTTGTATTTATTAAAAATCCATCTGCATCTCTATCCATTATTTTACCTCTGTTTATTTATATAATATCAAATACATTTTCTGGTGGTCTACCCAATATTACCCCACGGTCACTAACGACTATAGGTCTTTGCATAAGTTTAGGGTATTTAACCAATAAATTAAATACTTCTTCATCACCAAGATGTTTATTTCTATAAACCTGAAATTCTTCTTCTTGCTCTCTAATAAGCTCTATAGGCTTAATACCGAGCATTTTTACTATGTTTTTTAATACCTCTTTTGTCATACCTTCTTGTAGATAAAGTTTTATTATAGGTTCTATATTTTTTTCTTTGATATATTCTAGAGTCTTTCTAGACTTACTACATTTTGGATTATGATAAATTAAAATATTTTTCATTATTCCCATTCAATGGTACCTGGTGGCTTGCTAGTTATATCAAATACAACTCTAGCAACACCTTCAACTTCATTGACAATCCTTGTTGATATCTTATTAAGTATGTTATATGGAATTTCACTTACAGAAGCTGTCATAAAATCGACGGTTTTAACTGCTCTTAAAGCAACAACGTAATTATATTGTCTTTGATCACCCATTACACCAACAGATTTAATTGGAAGAAAGACTGCTAAAGCTTGACTAATTTTGTTATATAAATTATTTTTTTTCAGTTCTTCAATAAATATATGGTCAACTTCCTGAAGAATCTTGACTTTATCACTTGTAATATCTCCAATAATTCTAACTGCTAACCCAGGCCCTGGAAATGGGTGTCTATTAATTAATCCCATAGGGATTTTTAAGGATTTGCCAATCTTTCTAACCTCATCTTTAAATAATGATTTTATAGGCTCGACAAGCTTAAGATTCATATTCTTTGGCAGTCCGCCCACATTATGATGTGATTTAATAACATCGGATTTAGAATTTTTCGATGAGGACTCAATTATATCTGGATATATTGTTCCTTGTGCCAGGAATTGAATATCTTTAAGTTTTTTTGCTTCTTTTTCAAATATTCTAATAAAGGTTTCGCCAATTACTTTCCTCTTTTTTTCTGGTGAGGTTATATTTTTCAACTTACTAAAGAATATTTTACAAGCATCTATTGTAATAAGCTTGATTTTTAACTTTTGAGAAATATTCTTCTTCACTTCATCAACTTCATACTTTCTCATCATACCTGTATCAATGAAAATACAAGTAA
Source organism: uncultured Gammaproteobacteria bacterium (assembly GCA_913048065.1). Taxonomy (GTDB): domain Bacteria; phylum Pseudomonadota; class Gammaproteobacteria. The sequence continues at coordinate 5,210 of CAJWVG010000022.1, forward strand.
GTTGTTTGGAAATAGCTTTATGCAAAAGCGCAGCCACGACCGTAGAATCAACACCACCAGATAATGCCAAAATTACCTTTTTATCCTTAATTTTATTTCTTATATTCTCTATAGTTTCATTGATGATATTTTTTGTAGTCCATGTTTTTTTACAATTACATATTTTATATAGATAATTATTAATTATTTGTGCACCAAAATCCGTATGTGTAACTTCTGGATGAAACTGTAAGCCATAAATTTTTCTAATAGGGTCTGATATGGCAGCAATTTTTGTATTATCGCTACTTCCTAAATTTTCAAATCCTACTGGTAACTTTGAAACCTTATCTGAATGGCTCATCCAAACCTTGAGTTTGATTTTTTTGTTGAGGCTATTAAATAATTTTGAGGATTTTGTAATTTTAAAAGTACTATGCCCAAATTCTTTTTTTGTTGATAAACTTACTTTTCCTTTAAAATAATGAGTAATTAATTGCATTCCATAACATATACCTAATATGGGTATGCCTGATTCCAAAATGAAGCCTGACAACTTATGAATTTTAGTTGATGACACTGATTCCGGGCCACCACTCAAAATAATACCCTTAGGTTTCAATTTGGAAAATTCATTTTTGGATATGTAATTTGATTTAACAATACTGTAAACGCCCGACTCTCTGACTCTTCTAGCAATTAGTTGAGTATATTGTGATCCAAAATCAATTATTAAAATTAGATTAGATTCTTTATTAGACATATCTATCTAGGTTGATAATTAGGTGGTTCTTTAACAATAGTTACATCATGAACATGACTTTCCTGTTTAGCTGATGATGATATTTTTATAAATCTAGTTTTAGTTTTCATAGAAGCTATATCTTTACAGCCAACATAGCCCATGCTTGATTTTAATCCGCCTGTTAATTGATGAAGGATAGTCTTCATAGTGCCTTTATATGGGACTCTACCCTCTATACCTTCAGGTATAAGTTTGGATGATTTTTGAACACCATCCTGGAAATATCTATCTTTTGATCCCTTTTGCATTGCCCCAATCGAACCCATTCCTCTATATGCTTTGTAAGTTCTTCCTTCAAAAAGTTCAACTTCACCTGGCGCTTCATCTGTGCCCGCCAATAAACCTCCAAGCATAACTGTGTCAGCACCAGCCGATATTGCCTTAGCAATATCTCCAGAATAACGAATACCTCCATCAGCTATGAGTGGTATTTTTTTGCTTTTAGCAATTTTTGCCACATTCATGATGGCGCTGAGTTGTGGAACACCAACTCCAGCTACAATTCTTGTTGTGCAAATTGAACCTGGTCCAATTCCTATTTTAATAGCATCAGCACCATTCGATATTAAATCTTTAGCAGCATCTTCTGTTGCAATATTACCAACAATAATTTCCTGGTCAGGATACTTCTTCTTAATATACTTGAGAGTTTTAATAACGAGTTTTGAGTGTCCATGAGCGGTATCTATTACTATAACATCTGATTTTTGTTCTATTAATGCTTCAGCTCTTTCAATTGAGTCTTCACTTGTTCCTATTGCTGCACCAACTATCAAGCTTCCATATTTATCTTTTGACGCATTAGGGAAAGTTGTAGATTTCTGTATATCCTTAAAAGTAATCATTCCTTTAAGTTCATTTTTTTTATTAGTAATAAGAATCTTTTCTATCCTATTTTTTCTTAATGCGCTTATCACTTCATCTTTTGTAAAGTTTTCATTAACTGTAATTAATCTTTTTTTTGGAGTCATAATTTCAGAAACTTGTAAATTTAAATCATCAACAAATCTCAAATCTCTATTAGTGACAATTCCTACTAAAAGATTATTATCAACTATAGGAACCCCTGAAATATTATATCTTTCTGTAATTTGGTTTATCTCTTCTATGGTCATTGATGGTGAAGCTGTGACAGGATCATTTATTACACCGCTTTCAAATTTCTTTACTATCCTAATCTGTCTAGCTTGTTCTTCAATTGTCATATTCTTATGTATTATTCCTAATCCACCTTCCCCCGCAATAGTTATAGCCATTTGTGATTCTGTAACTGTATCCATGGCTGCTGATAATATTGGTGTGTTTAGCTTAATATTTCTAGTTAGATTTGTTGCTAGCGACACTTGTGAAGGCAATATTTCTGAATATTGTGGAACAAGCAATACATCGTCAAACGCAAGGCCTTCATCACTTATAATTTTGTTGGATTTTTTAGAATTTGTTGTATTTACCATTCTATATTATACATATTAAAGTTATTATGGGAAATAAAAATATGAAGAATATGAATACTTTTACGGTAGATGAATTAAATGAGGTTCTAAAAGGCTTAGTAGAACATGAATTTAATCACCCAATAATGGTGATTGGTGAAGTAATAGATGCTAGTGATTCAATAAATGGCATTCAATATTTTCAATTACGTGGTAACAAGGGTTTCAAAAAATCAAATATTAGCTGTCTTATGTTTGGCGGCATCTCAGACAAGATTATTAAAGAGTATGAATCTCATGAAGTCATGGTTACAGGAAAAGCTACAGTCTATAGCGTTACCGGTAGATGTCAGATACAGGTTACAGATATTATAGAATATGGTGAAGGTCATCTGAAAAAAGAAATAGAAAAAATAAGATTAAAGCTTGAAAAACAAGGATTATTTTTAAATAAGCGAAAGTTCCCTCAATATCCAGGAAGTATTGGTATTATAAGTTCTTCAGATAGTGATGCAGTTCATGATGTTTGCTCAAGATTGAAACAAAGATTTCCGATTTCAGATTTGATTATCTATCATTCTCGTGTTCAAGGTGAATATGCAGCAAATAATATCATTCAACAAATAAAAAGATGTAATAAAGATTCTCAGATAGATATTTTAATGATAGTCAGAGGCGGTGGTTCTCTAGAAGATCTTATGGCATTCAATGATGAAAATTTAGCGCGAGCAATGTATGAATCTAGGATCCCAATTATTACGGGTATTGGTCATCAACCAGATATAACCATTGCTGATTATGTTGCAGATTATTCTGCAGAAACACCTACAGCCGCTGCAGAATATATATCAGTAGATCAGAATGAATTAATGCAAAGACTGCATACTTATGATGAGCAAATTAAAAGTTCAACTCAACTTTCATTAAGTAAACAGAATGAGAATTTGATGACTAAGATTATTGAAATAGAGAGATATAATCCAAAAAGAATAATAGATACCCTTATAATTAAAAATGATGAGTTTGTGAAAGATTTTAAGAAATATATAAAAAATAAAATAGACTTATATATATCAACTAAAAATCTTCATTTATCAAGACTTGTACAGTCTAAAAAAGTGATTGAGTCGACAATGAAGGAAAAAAAGAGGAATTATAAAGATATTCATAATAGATTATCAATATCAATGGAGAGAAATTATCAGGAAAAATTGACTTATCTTAAAAATACATATACTTCCTTGATGACTTATAATCCTAAAGAAATGTTAAAAAAAGGGTACTCAATTCTACGGAGAAATGATGGGAAAGTTTTGAAAAGTAAGCTTGAATTGGAAAAAGTTCAAATATTTAATGCTGAATTGCAAGATGGGAGAATTAATATAGAAAAGATTAAGACTAAAAAATAAAAAAAGTCTTGCTAAAGAATCAATGTAGATGCAGAATAACAAATTAACTATTATTCTTCAAAAATATGAAAAAAGATTTATCAAAATTCTTAGATTTTAAACCATATAAACCTGCCAAAGGAGAGGAATATATGTCTGCCAAACAAGTTGGTCATTTCAAGAAAATATTAATTGAATGGAAAGACCTTCTAATCCAGGAAGCTGATAAAACTGTGGAACATATGAAAAACGACTCGACAAAGCTATCTGACCCTAATGATGCTGCGACTCAAGAGGAAGAATTTAGACTTGAGCTTAGAACTAGAGATAGAGAAAGGAAATTAATATTAAAAATTGATCAGGCGCTCCAGAGAGTTGATGATGGATTGTATGGTTATTGTGAAGATACTGGAGAGCCAATTGGAATAAAAAGGCTTGAAGCTAGACCAATAGCAACACTATGCATTGAAGCGCAAGAAAGACATGAGAGACTTGAAAAAACACAAATAGACTAACGAATTTCATATTTTCATTATGAAAAACATAGAATCTAAATTAAAAGAATCAAGAAGTTATAAACCAAATAATACATTTGTAGCACAATCCAATCTTACAGTTAATTTATTAGAGCAACTACATAAATCATATAAAAATGATTCTGATGCTTTTTGGGGTAAGCTAGCTAGACAAAATATTGACTGGATAAAGGACTTTAAAACAATTTGTAGTGGAGAGGCACCTTTTTATAAATGGTTTGAGGAAGGAAAACTCAATGTATCTGAAAACTGTTTAGATAGGTATATAAATAAAAATAAATTAGCAATCATTCATATTTCTGAGGATGATAAGAAAAAATCTATATCTTATGATGATCTTTATTATTTAGTTAACAATTTTTCATATGCACTTAAGCAACAAGGCTTAATCAAAGGGGATCGTGTAATAATTTATATGCCAACTACCCCCGAAGCAATTATTGCTATGCTATCTTGTGCTAGATTAGGGCTCATACATTCGGTTGTGTTTGCTGGATTTTCTTCAGAGTCACTACAAAATAGAATTAATGATTGTAAGGCTAAAATTATTATTACCGTTGATGGTTTTAAGAGAAATGGTAAAATAATTAAAGCAAAAGAAACCGTTGACCAAGCTCTTTCTATGGGTTGTCCATCTATTAGAAATTGCATAGTTTTTAAAAATTTAAAAAATAAAATAGAATTCAATAAAAATATAGATATTTATTGGGATGAAATATTATCTTCAAAACAACAAATAGTAAAACCTGAAATTATGTCGTCAGAGGATTTATTATTTATACTTTATACCTCTGGCTCCACTGGAAAGCCTAAAGGAATAATGCACACTACAGCAGGTTACCTACTTAACAGCATAATTACCAATAAATGGGTATTTGATTTAAAGGAGAATGATATATTTTGGTGTACTGCAGATATAGGTTGGATTACTGGTCATAGCTATGTAGTTTATGGGCCTCTAGCTACAGGGTCTACAATCTTAATATATGACGGTGCACCTACATATCCCGATGTAGATAGATTTTGGGACATTATCGAAAAAAATAAAGTTACTGTTTTCTACACTGCACCAACTGCAATTCGGACATTAATGAAGTTGGGCGAAAATCTTCCTGATAAATATAATTTAGAATCGCTTCGACTTCTAGGTACCGTGGGTGAACCAATTAACCCTAAAGCATGGGTTTGGTATCACAATAAAATTGGAAATAGTAATTGTCCTATCGTCGATACTTGGTGGCAAACTGAAACAGGAGCTAATATGATAGCTCCAATACCAGGGGTAACAAAAACAGTTCCAGGTACATGCACTCATCCTTTGCCGGGTATTGATATAGGTATAATTAGTGATGATGGTCGCGAAATCACAAAGGCTAATCAGGGTGGTAACCTAGTAATCAAGAAACCTTGGCCTTCCATGTTGAGAGGTATATGGGGAGATGAGACAAGATATCAAAAAACTTATTGGAAGAAATTTAAAAATAAATACTATGTTACAGGCGACACAGCTAGAAAAGATGAAGATGGTAATATATGGATAATGGGGAGATCAGATGATGTAGTTAATGTCTCAGGTCATAGATTAGGAACAATGGAGATTGAATCTTCAATTGTTTCTCATGAATATGTTGCAGAGGCTGCCGTTGTGAGTTATAAACATGAGGTTAAAGGAGAGGCAATACATGCTTTTGTAACTTTGAAGAATAATTACATTGATTACATGACACCTGAGTTTGCCGAAGACTTAAGATACTGGGTTAAAGATAAAATCGGCTCAATTGCTAAACCTGAAAGAATATCATTTTCAAATGCTTTGCCAAAAACAAGATCAGGAAAAATTATGAGACGGCTTTTAAGAAATATTGCCAGAGGTGAAAATATTTCCGGCGATACATCAACACTTGAAAATGAAAATATTTTAAAACAGCTGCAAAACATTTTATAAAATTATATTATGAGCGTAATACTTAATAGTAAAGTTGTTATAGCAATAGTTTATAAAACTACTATATTTTTGATGCCACACTTCTAGGCATGGCTTCACTTTTAATTTACTTTATCAGTCTTATAAAAGACTATTCCACATCTTTCATTGTTAGTTTCACACGACCTTGGCCATCTATATCAAGTACTTTCACTTGGACATCATCACCTTCTGCCATAACGTCTCTAACATTATTTACTCTTTCGTTGCTTATTTGAGAAATGTGAACTAAACCATCTTTTCCTGGCAGTATATTTACAAATGCACCATACTCCATAATTTTTTTCACTTTACCTGTATAAACTTTACCTATTTCTACTCCGTCACTCATACTATCCTCTTTTGTTTATATTAATTACTCTATGTCCTTCATTGTAAGCTTCACTCTGCCTTGTTTATCAACTTCAAGAACTTTGACTTTTACAACATCGCCCTCAGACAAAACATCACTAACATTATTGACTCTCTCTTGGCTTATTTGTGATATATGCACCAAACCATCTTGATTAGGCGTGATACTAACAAATGCACCAAAATCCATTATCTTAACAACCTTCCCTTCATAGATTTTATCCACTTGCGGGCCTGCAGTTATTTCTTCTATCATTGATTTAGCATGATCACTAATTTTCTGATCTGTAGCTGCTATTTTAATAACACCATCATCGCTGATATCAATGACCGCTCCTGTTTCTTCCACAATTGATCTTATAACCGCTCCACCCTTTCCTATTACTGCGGCAATTTTCGATTGATCTATTTTTATATGTGTATATCTTGGGGCAAATTGAGACATATCTTCCTTAGGTACGCTAATAATCTTAGCCATTTCAGCAAGTATATGTAGTCTTGCATCCTTAGCTTGTACTAGTGCTTGTGACATGATTTCCGATGTTATTCCATCAACCTTAATATCCATTTGTAATGCATTAATTCCTGCTTCTGTACCTGCAACTTTGAAATCCATGTCACCTAAATGATCCTCATCACCTAATATATCTGTCAATACAACAAATTTATCGTTTTCTTTGACTAACCCCATTGCTATTCCAGCAACTGGAGCTTTAATTGGCACTCCTGCGTCCATCATAGATAGGCTCGAGCCACATACTGATGCCATGGAGCTTGAACCATTTGACTCCATTATTTCAGATACAACTCTTATGGTGTATGGGAATTCTTCTATAGTTGGCATTACTGCTTGTACACCACGTCTTGCTAGTTTTCCATGTCCAATCTCTCTTCTCTTTGGTGAACCAATAAAACCAATTTCACCAACAGAGTAAGGCGGAAAATTATAATGGAATATAAATGGCTCATCGATTCTGCCATTTAAAGAATCAATCATTTGGGCGTCTTTATTGGTTCCAAGAGTTGTGACAACGAGAGCTTGAGTTTCACCACGTGTAAATAGCGCGGAACCATGAGTTCTTGGCAATACACCAATTTTTACATCTATTGCTCTAACTGTTGAATTATCTCTACCATCAATTCTTTTTTCACCTGCAATAATTCTATCTCTAACTATACTTTTTTGAGCTTTAGAATAATAGGAAAGTATGTCTGCTTCATTATCTGCTTCTTCATTAAGTTCATTTTCTAAAATTTCCTCTCTTATTTTAGACAATGATTCATTACGGTCTTGTTTTTTTGTAATTGTATAAGCATCTGAAATCTTATCTTTATACTTATCCCTAAGTGATGTATAAGCAGAATCATCTATTTTTACTGGATCCCATTCAATTTGTTTTACACCAACTTCAGATGTAAATTCATCAATTGCTTTAATAATTTTTTGCATTTCCTGATGCCCATAATTTACAGCCCCCAACATAACATCTTCGCTTAATTCTTTAGCCTCAGACTCTACCATCATAACCGCACTTTCAGTTCCAGCTACAGTTAAATCTAATAATGATGCTTCTAATTCTGATGTTCTTGGGTTTAATAAATAATTTTCTCCATCATAACCAACTTTAACTGCACCCAGCGTTCCATTAAATGGTAAGCCGGATAGTTTTACAGCAGCTGACGAAGCAATAAGTGCTGGTACCTCAGGGTCAACGTCGGGATTATATGATATTAGAGTAACTATAAGTTGTACTTCTCTTGTATAAGCAGAGTCAAACAGTGGCCTCAATGGTCTATCTATAAGTCTACTAATCAAAGTTTCTTTCTCGGTAGGTCGACCTTCTCTTTTAAAGAAACCTCCTGGGATTTTCCCTGCTGCATATGTTTTTTCATTATAATTAACAGTTAAAGGGAAAAAATCTCTATCACTATCTTTTTTGTCTGCAACCAGAGTTGCTAATATTACTGTTCCTTCTATGTCTACTATTACTGATGAGTCTGTTTGTTTTGCGATGAGTCCAGTTTCAATCTTGACCGATTGACTGCCTAAGTCAAATATCTTTGTATGCATTTATTTCTTACTTCCTTAATCCCAATTGTTTGATGAGGTTCTCATAACTATTTATATCCTTATTTTTGAGATATTTAATTAAAGACCTTCTTTTCATGACCATTTTGAGGAGTCCACGCTTTGAATGAACATCCTTTGAGTTTTTAGAAAAATGGTCTGATAAACTATTGATATTTGCTGTAAGCAATGCAATCTGAACTT
>CAJWVG010000023.1 GCA_913048065.1 uncultured Gammaproteobacteria bacterium
CAAAAAACTCTCGAAGAAGTATGTCTAAAATATAATATTGCATCAACTCTGATAGCTAATAAACGCGAGCTAGATTCTTATGCGCGAGGAAATATGAATGTTAAGTTTTTATCAGGATGGAGATTTAAAATATTCGGTAAGTTGGTACAATAAGTTATGAGAAAGTATTCATCTATAATTGTTGATGGTAAAGATCGTTCTCCCAGCAGATCAATGTTGAGGGCGGTTGGATTTAAAGATAAAGATTTTAAACTACCACAAATTGGTATTGCTTCTACTTGGAGCATGGTAACCCCATGCAACATGCATATAAATAGATTAGCGGAAGCAGCGGCACAATCTATTGATGCCAATAATGGTAAATCTATTTTATTCAATACAATTACAATTTCTGATGGTATTTCAATGGGTACTCAAGGTATGAAATATTCTCTTGTTTCTAGAGAGGTGATAGCTGATTCAATTGAGACGGTGGTAGGATGTGAAGGGTTTGATGGTTTACTTGCAATTGGTGGTTGTGATAAAAATATGCCAGCATGTATCATGGCTATGGCACGATTAAATAGACCTTCAATTTTTGTTTATGGAGGAACAATACTACCAGGAAATCACAAATCAAAGAAAATAGACATTGTTTCAGTTTTTGAAGCAGTTGGCAAAAATGCTAACAAGGAAATGACTAATTCTGAGCTATATGAAATTGAAAAAAAAGCAATTCCAGGTCCAGGTTCTTGTGGCGGGATGTATACTGCTAACACTATGGCATGCGCTATTGAAGCCATGGGAATGAGCTTAACAAATAGTTCGGCCCAGATAGCAATATCTAATGCGAAAAAAATTGACTGCAAGGAATCAGCAAAAGCTTTAATGTATTGTGTTAAAAAAAATATTAAACCAAAAGATATCATAAATAAAAAATCAATAGAAAATGCGATTACAGTGGTTATGGCTTTAGGTGGTTCAACAAATGCAGTTTTACATTTGTTAGCTATTGCACATTCAGCTGATGTAAAAATTAGTTTAAATGACTTTGATAGAATAGGTAACAAGACGCCTGTATTAGCAGATTTAAAACCCAGTGGAAAATACTCAATGTCTGAATTAGTTAAGGCCGGTGGAGTCGCGCCATTAATGAAAATGTTACTTGAAAGAAAATTACTACATGGAAACTGCAAGACTGTAACAGGCAAAACTATCAAAGAGAATTTGAAGAATATTAAGCACTATAATAAAAAACAAAAAATAATAATGCCATTTAATAAGCCTATTAAAAAAAATGGTCACTTAATAATTCTTAAAGGAAACCTTTCTCCCTCAGGATCTGTAGCTAAAATATCTGGTAAAGAAGGTACTCAATTTACAGGTAAAGCAAGAGTATATAATTCTGAAGAAAATGCCTTGAAAGATATTTTGCGAGGCAAGATTAAGAAAGGAGCTGTTATAGTAATAAGATATGAAGGGCCAGTGGGTGGCCCAGGAATGAGAGAGATGTTATCACCAACCTCTGCTGTTATGGGCAAAGGACTTGGGAAAGATGTTGCATTAATCACTGACGGTAGGTTCTCTGGAGGAAGCCATGGTTTTGTTGTAGGTCATATTTCTCCTGAAGCATACATAGGAGGTCCTTTGTCAATTATAAAAAATGGAGATGAGATAGAAATCAACGCAATTACAAAAGAATTAAATGTAAAAATCTCAAAAAGTGAAATGAAACAAAGGATAGCTAAGTGGAGAAAACCAAAAAATAAGACAATACCCGGAGTACTGTCTAAATACGCTAAACTGGTAAGTCAAGCAGATAAAGGCGCAATTACTATAGACTAATCTATAGATCACCCAGTTCTTTTTTATATAATTTATTTACTATCTCATTAAGTTTATCTAGACGATCAAATGCATTATCTAGAGCTATTAGTTTATTTTTTGTTGATGAATCTAAAGGTAAGCATTCCGTTAACCTGAAACTAACCCAAGTTGCATCAGCATACCTCTCTTTTTTAAAACTAATAAAATCCTTTATATTAGGATAAATTTTTTTATAAAATTTAGATAATGATAAATATTTTTGCGGCACCATATATTCTTTTTCTACTTCTATGTCTTCTATAGAACCTTGAAGTAAATTATCTTCATTTAGATTGCATTCCAAGACATGTATTTTTTTAATCCCCTCTACTGTAATACCTAGCAGCCCATCTTCAAGTTGGTTCCAATCAACAATTTTAACGTAACATCCATAATTATATACATTTGTTATATATCCGTTATCAGATTCCCCCCTAACTAAAGTAATACAAAAACCCGTATCATTTTTTAAGCAATTTTTGACCATATTGATATATCTTCTCTCAAAAATCCTTAAGGGAAATAAGCCGCCTGGTAATACTATACTTTTCAATGGAAACATTGGTATTTGATTTTTTTTCATATATTAAAGACTTTTATTTTTAAATTTAAGTGCTACTGAATTGATACAATACCTCTTACCTGTTGGGCGAGGACCATCATCAAATACATGGCCCAAGTGTGCACCACAGTTATTGCAAACAACTTCAATCCTAGTCATGCCTAATGTTTTATCTGTATTAGTGCGTATTGCAGTGTCTGATATGACTTGATAAAAGCTAGGCCAACCTGTGCCAGAGTCAAATTTCGTTGACGAATCAAAAAGCTCATTATCGCAGCAAACACAATGATAAAGGCCATCTTTATCATTATTATATAATTCGCCACTAAATGGCGCCTCAGTTCCTTTTTCACGCGTAACTTTATAGGCAACATCTGATAGTTCTCTTTTCCATTCAATATTTGATTTGTTAGTTTTCTTCATTTTTCAATTTCATTTCTTAGTACAGTAGTACTTTTATTACTCATAATTAAAATAATATCTATTAAAGATTTATTTTTATTAATATAATCTATGACTTTTTTATAATCATTGAATAATTTAATATCATTATCTGAAATAGACCATTTTGATAAGGGTGATTTAATAATTATACTTTTATTAGATAATTTTAGTGCTTTAGGTAAATTAGTTTTATGTGCACCCGATATCATGGAATTTGATTTAATTTCACATATCGATAAAATATTTTTATTTTTATATTTTCTTTTAAGTGATTGTATGGAGCTTTGTATTTCTGTTGGATGATGAGCAAAATCATCAAAAATCATAATATGATCTTTCGTTCCCATAAATTCCATTCTTCTTTTGACACCTTTGAAAGCTTTGATAGCTTTGATACATTTACTTAATGGTACTTTTATTTGTAGAGCTACCAATATAGCTAGAGAAATATTTTTATAATTATGTAACCCAATAAGATTGGATTCTATTAATTTTGTTTTCTTTCTATCAGACAAGAAAAAACTTTCATTTTTTTCAGATAATAACCAGTCAGATTTAATATTTTTATTCGTCGTTAAACTTATCAATTTAGACCAAACCCCTTTCTTAATTAATTTTTTTATATTTTTATCATCTTCATTATAAATTATCTTCCCACTCTTAGGGATTATTCGTACTAAGTGATGGAAATTTTTTATTATTGCTTCAATATCCTCAAAAATATCTGCATGATCAAACTCTATATTATTGATAACTAAAATATCAGGTTTATAGTGAATATATTTTGATCTTTTATCAAAAAAAGAAGTATCATATTCATCTGCTTCAATTACAAAATATTTGGACTTAGTAAGTTTGGCAGGTGAACTTAAATTCATAGGCTGTCCTCCTATCAGGTAACTTGGGTTTAAACCAGAATATTTTAATACCCATGCTACAAGGGAAGAGGTTGTTGTTTTACCATGTGTTCCAGATACTGCAATTACATATTTTTTAGATAATACATTTTCATAAAGCCACTGTGGCCCAGAAATATATTTGATATTACTATCTAAAATTTTTTCTATGATATTCATACCACGTGACATGACATTGCCAACAATAATTAAGTCTATTGATTGTTTAAGAAATCTAGGATTATAACCTTCCGTGAAATTGATTTTTTCATTTTTAAGAACTGATTTCATTGGGTCATATAAGTTCTTATCTGAACCCGTCACTTCATGGCCAAGCTGTTTGGCTATTATGGCGATTCCTGCCATAAAAGTACCACCTATACCTAGTATATGTATTTTCATATTAGTAAAACTTGTATAAAAAGCATCATAACAAAAACACATGCCATACTATGCAGCAATGAAATACCAAGCCCCATAGTCATGGTCGTATCAAATGCATTTTTAAATATATGTCCATTAACAAACCACGCATATAATGAGATTATAAGAAATATAAATAATATTGAATTGTCAGTTGATGCCATTGATAAGGTAATTAGGCTTGTAAAGAGGGCTATTAGGGCATGGATACCAAGTGTCCCAGAACTTACTTGTAAGAATCTAGATGAGTATTTTGAATTCGTATTACTGTTTTTATCCCTATAGTTTAAGCAATATCTAATAAACAAAAGAGTTACAAGTATATAAATCACAGCAAAAAATATGTTTACCGTATAGCTTATCTTTGGGTCAACTGAAATTAAGCCAATAACAACATTTAATAATACAATTAATTTCAATAAATTTTGGCTCGAGGGTAGATCTTGAGGGCCTCGAGAGAATGTCAGAATATCAAGAAAAATTTTTAAATTTAATATCATATTAATGTTATAATTAGATTTACAACTAGTATAAAGGATAACATATTGGACCAAAACTCGATAATCAAATCTTATAAGAGAGTCTCCAGTTTTTATGATATGACGTTTGGCCAGGTATTCAGGCCTGGACAGAAGACACTAATTAAGAAAATGGACTGTGCTGATACAGATTCTGTCCTTGAGATAGGTATTGGCACTGGCTCATCATTTCAGTATTACCCTAAAAATACAAATGTTGTTGGAATCGACATTTCGCCAGATATGTTAGATTTAGCAAAAAAGAAAATCAGAAAGGATAAAGCCATTAATAAGCATATACTATTGATGAATGGTGAACAATTATCTTTTGCTGATAATACTTTTGATAAAGTAGTGGGGATGTATGTAGTATCTGTTACACAAAACCCGAAAAAATTGATAGAAGAAATGAAAAGAGTTTGTAAAAATGATGGTGATATCTATATCGTCAATCACTTTAGTTCTGAATCTGACAACACTTTTGTTAAATTGTTTGAAAAGGGACTAATGCCTATAAGCAAACTATTGGGATGGAAACCATATTTTCCATTTTCTGAATTTAATGATTATGCAAATCTAGATGTCCTAGAAATGACAAAAGTGAATATATTTGATTATTGGGATATTATACATGCTACAAATAACAAGTAGTTTATTGGACTGCAGCATCTATCATTTTCTTTAATTCCCCTGACTCAAATAATTCTAGAGTGATATCACAACCACCAACTAGTTCACCTTTGATGTATAGTTGAGGAAAAGTTGGCCAATCCTTAAAACTAGGTAAATCGCGCATAACTTCTTGATCAAGAATAACATTACAGTACGCGAATTCTTTTCCGCACTGTTTGAGCGCATCGACAGTCCTTGATGAAAAGCCACACATCGGCATATCGGGTGTGCCCTTCATATATAGCATTACAGGATTTTCTGAAACTTGTTGTTTAATTTTTTCTATTGCTGACATTTAATTCTCCTTATATAGTCCAATTTATAAATTAGGTTACATACCCAAGCCATTATGGCCTGAGCCCATAAATAATAGCATCGGTATGCTTAATAGTGTATTTGTTCTAGAGGCTAATAGTGCTACTTTTTTCGCTTTTGCTATTTCATCTGCTGTAGCTTCAACCATACCTAGTACTCTTTGCTGATTAGGCCAAATTAGAACCCAAACATTAAATAACATAATTGTCCCCAACCATGCACCTATGCCTATGCCTTGTGTATATCCCTCTTGTAAAGTAAAAGCTGCATGAAGTTGACCATGATCATGCAAATACCATGCACCTGTTACCCAAGTTACAACAGCTCCCCATCTAAACCAAACTAATGCTAGAGGTGCTACATATTTACCTATCGCTGCTGGCCCTGGGTCTTTATCAGCCGTAGCAGCTGCCATTGCTGGAACTTGAACAAAGTTGAAATAGTAAAGTAAGCCTATCCATGTGACACCTGATAGATAGTGAAACCATCTAATATAGTGTTCGATATCAACTAATTTTCCGCCGATTAGCATTATCAGTACGGCGCTTAATATAAAGCCCGAAATTATGGTGCCTTTGATTGATAATAATGGATTCATATGTACCTCAAAAATATATTTTATATGGGTCTTATAATAAATGATGTAAAATATTTTATCTATCAGTAAGTTTAATAAATTAAACGTTTTTAAGGATATATTGAGTATGTGTGGTATATGCGGGGAATTAAGGTTCGATAACACTAAAATAAGTGATGTTAGGAAGTCAGCTATGCTTGATTCTATTTCTGATAGAGGCCCCGACTACACAGGTCAGTATCAAGATAAAAATATATTCCTTGGCCATCAACGTTTATCAGTCATAGATATATCAGAAAAATCCAATCAACCGATGGAAGATGAGGGCTTAATTATTGTTTTTAATGGCGTTATTTTTAATTATAAAGAGCTCAGAAGTATTTTAATAAAAGAGGGATATAAATTTTTTTCAGATGGAGATACTGAGGTAATATTGAAAAGTTATAGGCATTTCGGTGAGGATTTAGTTTATCATTTAGATGGTGTTTTTTCTTTCAGTATATTTAATAAAGATACAAGAGAGTTATTTTGTGCGAGAGACAGACTTGGAATAAAACCATTTTATTATATATATACTTCAGATTCATTCACATTCGCATCTAATACAAAAGCCTTATTAGATAAGAACGAGGATTTATCTATAGATAGTGAAAGTTTGCACTATCAATTTACATTACATTCTGTTGTTCCAGCACCTAATACGATTATCTCAGTTATACAAAAATTAGAGCCAGGTTTTTTTGTTAAAATTGATGCAAAAGGCATGCTTACAAAGCATAAATATTATTCGTTCAATCATATAAAGATAAATCGTAAGATTAGTGAACAGAAAATCTTGGATGAAACTGAAAGACTTCTTTTAAAGGCTATAGAAAAAAGATTTTATACTGCTGATGTAGATGTTGGAGTATTATTATCAGGTGGTCTTGACTCAAGCTTAATTGTTGCTATGGCAGCTAAACTTAATTTATCAGATATCAACACATTTTCTATTGGCTTTCCGACAATTGGTAGTGAAGAAGGGGATGAATTTTATTATTCAGATTTAGTTGCAAAAAAATTTAAGACTAATCATCACAAGTATAATATTACACTGGATAAACTATTCGAATCATTGGATGAAGTTATAAGAGTTATGCCTGAGCCAATGTTTAGTCAGGATTCAGCAGCTTTTTATTTACTAGCTAAAGAGGTTTCTACTAAACAAAAAGTAGTCTTAAGTGGTCAAGGAGCCGATGAGCTATTTGGTGGATATTTCTGGTATAAAAAGATGCTTAATGCAAAAGGAAGAGAGTCTGTTAGATTTGCACAATACTACTTTGATAGAAATCATGATGAGTATAAAAAAATTATCACTAAAAACTATGCTAATAAAAACTATAGCTTAGATTTATTAAATGTTCTATTTTCGAAACAAAGAGATGATATAGATTTTATTGATAAAGTTTTGAGAATAGATTTGTCTACACTCATTATTGATGATCCTGTTAAGAGAGTTGATAGCATGACTATGTCTTGGGGTCTAGAAACTAGAGTTCCGTACCTAGATATAGAGTTAGTAGAATTTTTGTCTTCTATAGCTTCAGAGAGTAAACTTGAATATGATGGTAAATATTACTTGAAGAAAATTGCAGAAAAGTATTTGGATAAAGAATTGATATATAGAGAAAAATTTTACTTTCCAGTTCCTCCTTTAAAAGTGATAGAAAATAAATTTTTTAACTATGTTAAAAGCATATTATTGTCTGATGAATGTTCAGATCGAGGGGTTTATAATAGAGACTACATTGATTTGTTATTGCAAAACCCCAACTCAGATTTCACTAAGCTTAATGGGAACACGTTATGGCATTTAGCACTCTTTGAAAGATGGATGCAACTCAATACTGACTCATAAAAAAACCCATCTCTAAGAGATGGGTTTAATTATTGACTCTTTAGTCGACTACGTTAGAACTTATGTAATAGGCCGAGAGCAAAAGTGCTTTTAGCATTATCAGTCCCTTCAGTACCTTTTCTAGTAACACCAATAGTCAAAGAAGAGGATTTACTTAAGGTCATTTCATTTGAAAGTCCAACAACATCATAATCTGTAGTGGCTGCATCCATATTTCCTTGAACATGCACGAATTGTATCATGTTGTTGCCCATGTTGTAGTGAAGACCTACAGTAGTAACGTCACCAGCAGCAGTACCGCCTCCAGCAATTTCTATTTCTTCTTCAGTATAGAAAGCACCAAGATTAGGCATTATTTTATATGAAGCAAAGACTTTATCATTGCTTATACCACGGTTGCTATCACCACTTTTATCATGTGATCTTGCAATACCGAGTTCTAAACCTGGCATAAGATGTTTAACTGTAACACCAAGTGCATAGTCACTCTTTTTAACATTTGGAGCAGTAGCAGCAGCAGTTTCACTAGACATACCGCGAATATAACCAACTTCTATTGGTCCCATCGCGCCTTGATACATTATAGATGAGTCCCATGTTCCAGCTATACCAAAATTACCACCACTTGTTCCACCATGAGCGTTAAGTGCAAGTGCTGTATCCATATTGGAATCATACATACCCATGGTTTTATATGGAGATTCAAAAGAACCTATACCAATATAACCAAGAGGGGTCATGAAACCTAAGTTTCCTATATGTAAATCAAATGTACGACAATCGGCTGCATCGTTACATGAGCTTGATGAGTCAGAAGTGGAATTACCGTCAGCAATATCAAATTTCCATTCAGCATGCCCAACTAAACTCATTGACCCTAAATTTTCTTTAAATTTAAGCCCGAGTCTACTTTTTCCACCATCGTCTCTTATGCTGTCAACAGAGTTTCCAGAACCTGTGGATCTTTTATCAAATCCTACGTAGAGTTGTCCAAAAAAATGAACTCCACTACCAGCTTTCATGCCCGAATGAGCAGAGTGACTTGAATTTCCCCCAGCGACAGCTATTGATGACACGGCCAAAAACATGACCGCTGTATATAATTTATTCATTAATCTCCCCATTGTTTGTTTGTCTCTTTATTGCATCATTTTGACACATAATATAGCTATTACAAGAGATTTTGGTGAATTTACCGCACTATATCTAACAAAATACTTATATTATGCACTTTTATTAAGCAGTAACTGTTTAAGTATTTGTTAAATATAATGAAAATGTTGTTAGCTATTTAATATTAATATATTAGAATACTCTTTTATTTTATAATTGATGAAGAAATGAATAATTACTTAATGAACACTTATAATCGGAAGAAGGTCAGCTTCGTAAAAGGTGACGGAGTTTATCTATGGGACGATAATGGTAAAAAATATCTAGATGCTCTATGTGGGCTAGCGGTAACCAGTCTTGGCCATTCTAATTTAGATATATCTGAAGTATTAGCTAAACAATCTAAAACACTAATACACACATCAAATGCATTTATTATTGAACAGCAAAAAAGATTAGGAAAAAAATTATGTATGTTATCTGGAATGGAGACAACATTTTTCTGCAACTCTGGAGCTGAAGCGGTTGAAGCTTCAATAAAAATAGCTAGGAAATATGGCAATGATCAAAAGATTAAAAATCCAGAAATAATTGTAATGAATAATAGTTTTCATGGAAGAACCATGGCAGCTTTATCAGCAACAAGTGAAGGTAAAGCTCATCAAGGTTTTTATCCATTATTAGATGGTTTAACAAGGGCGCCTTATAATGATATCAAATCAATTGAGTCTCTCTCAAAAACAAATAAAAATATTGTTGCGATTCTGCTAGAACCTATTCAAGGTGAGGGAGGAATTATAATCCCAAATGATGATTACTTATCTCAGTTGAGAGATATATGTGATAAAAATAATTGGCTTTTGATGATTGATGAAGTGCAAACAGGCTTTTGTAGAACAGGGAAATGGTTTGCTTTTCAGCATAGCAATATAATTCCAGATGTAATATGCGTTGCCAAAGCACTAGGAAATGGGGTTCCTATTGGAGCATGTCTTGCAAACGATAAAGCCTCAAAAGTGCTTGTTCCAGGAAGTCATGGTTCAACATTCGGGGGTAATTTTTTGTCAACTTCAGTAGGTTTAAAAGTTCTTGAAATTATGAAAGACCAGGATTTATGTAAAAAATCTAGAGAGAGTGGCTCTTATCTCAAGTCTAGTTTAGAGAAAACCTTAAAAGATTTTAATGTTATTAAAGAGATAAGATGCAAAGGGTTGATGGTAGGTATAGAATTAAAAAAAGACTGTATGCATCTAGCTCAAGATGCTTTGGAAAATGGTTTGGTGATTAATATAACAAAACAAAATATAATAAGAATGTTGCCACCATTAATAATTGACAAAACTCAGCTTGACGAGATAGTTTCAATTCTTAAAAAAATTATAGGTGAAGTTGATTATGACTAAAGTAAGACATTTTAAATCTCTTCTAGATATCAATAAAAAAGAATTTATTAGAATAATAGAAAGAGCTATTGCTTTGAAGCAAGAGTCTAAAAATGGCAAGATTAATGATGCATTAAAAAATAAGACCATGGCCATGATATTTAAAAAGAACTCAACAAGAACAAGAGTTGCCTTTGAGACTGCTATGTTTTCCATGGGTGGCCATGCAATATTTTTATCATCTGATACAACTCAGATTGGCAGAGGAGAAGACTTATCTGATACTGCAAAAGTTTTATCAGGAATGGTAGATATTATCATGATTAGAACACATGATCATTCTGAAGTTGAGGAGTTAGCTAAAAATTCAACTGTTCCTGTAATCAATGCTTTGACAGAAAAATTTCATCCATGTCAGCTTTTAGCGGATATGCAAACATTGTATGAAGAAAAAGGTTCTATCGAAGGTAAAAAGATTGCATGGGTTGGAGATGGTTGCAATATGTGTAATTCATATATTAATGCAGCAAAAATACTAAATTTTCATTTAAAAATATCTACACCATATGGTTTTGAACCAGATAAAGCTACATTAGCTTTGGGAAAAGAAAATGTTGAGTTATGTGATTTACCTGGCACTGCAGTTGAAGATTGCGATCTTGTTACAACAGATGTTTGGACTAGTATGGGAGATGAAAATGAATCAGAAAAAAGGAAGAATCTTTTTAAAGGTTATCAGATCAATCAAAACTTATTTGAAAAAGCCAAGTCTGACGCAATTTTTCTCCATTGCTTACCAGCTCATCGCGGTGAAGAAGTTGAGACAGAAGTAATAGATGGAGCAAATAGCAGAGTTTGGCAACAAGCTCACAATAGATTGCATACCAGTAAAGCATTGATAGAATTTTTATTAGATGAATCTAATTAAGATTTATTAATCTCCGTAAGAAGCTCTGCTCTTTTAGCCTTCGCGCCACATTTAGTAATCACATTTACTGGTTTTGCTAGTTTGCTTACATTTGAATTAATAATAATATTTTTTATTTCAGGAATTGCGCTCGGGTGCATACTAAATGATTTTAATCCCATGCCTAATAATAAACGTGTGTAATTAACATCTGCCGCCATTTCACCGCATAAAGATACAGGTATTTTATTTTTAGTTCCCGCATCTATTATTGTTTTCAGTAAATTCAATATTGCTAAATTACTTTGATCATATAAATAATTAACCTCATCATCAACTCTATCTATTGCAAGAGTGTATTGTACTAAATCATTGGTTCCAATTGATAAAAAATCAACTTCTTTTGCAAATCTATCAGCCAGTACAGCACAAGAGGGTACTTCAACCATTATCCCAATTTCAATATCTGACTCAAATTTTTTACTTTCAGATTCTAATATACTTTTTGCTTTGGATATCAATTTTTTAGCAGATGTTATCTCGGATAATGTTGTAATCATTGGAAGCATTATTTTTACTTTTCCATGAGCGCCAGCTCTAAGTATAGCCTTAATTTGATTACAGAAAATTAATTCATCACTTAAGCTATATCTAATACCTCTTAGTCCTAGGGCAGGATTTCTGGCAATAGAACCAGTTTTTATGTTTTCTGGTATTTCTTTATCTGCTCCAATATCTAATGTTCTAAATATTACTGGATTCCCCTTCATTTTTTCAACTATATTTTTATATGCCTTATATTGTTCACTTTCTGTTGGAAAATCATCTCTATCCGTGTACAAGTATTCTGTTCTAAATAAACCTATTCCATCTATATTCTTATTGTTTATAATTTTTAATTCATGTGGCAGTTCTAGATTAGCCATAATTTCTATTTTTTCATTATCCAATGTAATACTTTTCTTTTTTAAAACTTCTGATAAAAGTTTTTTGTTTTGTATAGAATTTTTTTGTAATTTTTTATAATGGTCTATAATTTTTTTGTTGGGATTAATTATGATTAAACCTTGATGGCCATCTAATATTATTAAATCACCACTAGTGCATATTTTTAAAATATTTTTAACACCGACAATCGAAGGTAATTCCAAGCTCCTAGTCAATATAGAACTATGAGAAGTCCTGCCACCATATTCAGATATTATTCCTAAGCCTTTTGAATCATATGTTAGTAAAACATCTGCAGGGCTTAAATCATCTGTAATAATTATTAAATTAGAAAAATCTTTGATAAGTCCTTTTGTGGTTTTTTTCTTTACATCAAGATTAGCGAGTATCATATTAACAACATGATTAACATCTTCAATTCTTTGTTTAATATAAGAATCTTCAATATTATCAAAAGATTCCTTTATTTCTAAATACTCGCTATAAAGAGCCCATTCACAGGAGTTTAAATTATTTTTTATTCTACCTTTTATATTATCTACAAAAACTTTATCATTTATGAGAAGTATATGAGTATCTAGAAATAAACCAATATTTTTTTTTATAGATG
>CAJWVG010000024.1 GCA_913048065.1 uncultured Gammaproteobacteria bacterium
TTATTTGTTTTTTAAATAATGGAACTACACTTCCAGAAGTATCAAGTACATTGCCAAATCTCACCATACAAAATTTCGTGGAAGATTTGGATGCAGGCATATCATTAACTATATCTTGTAAAGATTGTAATGATAATTCAGCAAATCTCTTTGTTGCACCCATTATATTGGTAGGTCTAACAGCCTTGTCGCTAGATATTAAGACAAAGTTGTCAATATTACTTTTATAAGATTGATTGGCAACTATGAAAGTTCCAAGTATATTAGTCTTTATGGCTGCTAATGGATTATGCTCAACCAGCGGGACATGTTTATTTGCTGCAGCATGATAAACTGTATCAATAACTTCTTTATTGAAAAGTGATTCTATGAAATCGGAATCTGTTACAGAGCCTAGGTATGATTTTAAAGTTACATCATATTTATTCTTTTTCTTCATATCATTCAATTCACGATCAATTTCATATAGAAAATATTCAGATTGTTCTAATAAAATTAGTTTTTTTGGGCTAAGCTGAATAATTTGCCTTGCTAATTCAGAACCAATAGAACCTCCACAGCCTGTAATAAGAACAGATTTATTTTCGATACATGCCTTGAGTAAATACGGATCTGGCTCAACAGCATCTCTTCCTAATAGATCATCAATGTTAATTTTTTCTGTTTGAGAGATTTTCATTTTACCATTTGCTAGCTCTTCAATATTTGGAAGTTTTCTAATAAGTTTCTGATGCAGTTTTAAGTCTTTAATAATATTTTTAATTTGATTTTTTGTTTGATAGGAGTTTGTTATCAAAATTTCTTTAATATTATTTTTTAAAATTATATTATTAATTTTATTTAACGGATAAACTTTCAATTCTGAAATTGTTGTTTTTGTATTAGCATTATCATCACTAATAAATCCAACTGGTAATAATTTTACATCATTTTTTAACATCTCAGCAATTTGAATTGATGAGGAAGAAGTTCCATAAATCAAAACTTTTTGCATATTATAGATTCTTTGTTGTGTTAGTAATGTTCTTGCAGAATATCGAGTTATGAATAAAAACAAAGTTGATAAAATAAAAGTAATAATTATAACAGATCTTGGGATTGGAAGTTTAAGTGTAGATACAGCTATATACCATATAATAGAACCTATAATGGATGCTTTAGTAATTTTTACATAAGTTTCAATATTAATATATCGTGTAATAGAGCGATATAATCGCATTATAAGTAATACCGGTACTATAGCTATTATTGCTAATATTGCAGTTATATATAAACTTTCTGTCGATGCATTCGTTAGTTCATATCCTTCTGAAAAAACAAAATATTTATCTTGTCTAATCATTAATGAAAGCCAAAATGCAAAAGTGATGCTTAAAACATCAGATAAAAGTAAAATTAATCTTTTATTAGTTCTTGATAAGCTAAGTAAATAATGTTTCATAATATTATCTTTATAATGATATTAACTAATTATTTCTCTTAAATCAAACTGATGATTGACTGGAAAACAAATAATTCTTTTCATAATTTCTTCATGTAAAAAATGTTTAGTAGAATTATGAAATTTCGGCCAAGATATAATAGTGATATTTCTATCTTTCCCCCATTTAATCCACCAATCCTTGATCTCATCAGTTTCAGCATAGCATGGAAATACATAAGGGCAAATTGAATTATTAATTTCTAAACCTTTAAAAAATGTTAAGTTTGAATGTTTAAGATATTGAGTCCAAAATTTAAAGTTTTCAATTCTTTGATTTTTTATATTTTTTATATCAAATTTGTAATTATTAATTATTTTTTTTGAAATAATATCTATTGGCATTGATGGTTTATATTTAGTTGAGTTATTTTCTTCTGATAATAGGCGTTTATTGGATTTACTTTTAAAATTTCGTATTGAATATTTAAATTCACTAAAAGTTGGAAACCGATGTTGTTCATCATTTAATAGCTTGATATTTTCTGTATTTGAAGAAAGTTGAGATCCGCTTAATAATGGAAGAATTTTTCTGAGACTGTTAAATGATAAATCTCCATATAAACCTAATTCTTTATCATCAAGTTTTGAATATAGTGTATGTGCATTATCTTCAATAAAAATACATTTATTCTTCTTTTTCAATGATAATAATTCTTTCCATTCTGATGGAAATCCAAAATAATTAACAACAAGAATTATAGGAAAAGAATTTTGCATTTTATTTTCGATATCATTTAGTTCAATTTTTAATGTTCTATTAATATTATAAAACTCTATTTTTATTCCAATTTCATGAAGTATGGTAACTATTTCTTCACATATAACTGTAGGAATTAATATCTTGTCAATATCTTTATGGTTTTTTAATATTTCTCGTACAGCATGTTCAAATGCAAATCTTCCAGACATAAAAAGATTTTTTTTATTTTCCTTCTTAGAAAATAAAGATTTAATAATTAACGAATAATTAAATGTTGGTTGAATTGTAATACGTGTCATTTTATATTTGTAAATATGAATCAAGTTTAATATTTGCGGTCAAAGAATCTTTTATTTCAAAAAGGTAATCTTTATTACTGTGTTCAATTAATTTATGAAGTTGATTCAGATTTTCCGCAATTGGTAATCTTATGTTATCCAATCCTCTAATAATCTCATTCTCTTTTGTATAAATTATAAAAGGGACATTTAGTAATGCAGCCTCATAAATACCGGTTGTCCATGTAGTAAAAATTATAGTTTTATAATTTTTTAGTATGGAAGTAGCTTTTATGTCATGCTTAAGAAAATTAATTTTAGTATTATATTCTTTTTCAATGAAGTCTTTTTGAATTTTCATTGATAAATTTGATTCTTCAAAAATATTTTGATGAATTTTCCAGTCCATAGTGTATTTTTTCTCTATTTGTAACGGCAATAAATCAATTATGTAGTCTTCAAAAGCATTTAAATTAATCCTATCGCCATAACTCAGCATTACTAATATATCTTTTTTTTGATCTACTTTATGAGGATAAATTACTATTGGATACGATATTGCTCTTGAGTTTATATTTTGATTAACAAAATACTCTGATGAACTATTATTCCAGGCTAAAACATTAGGAATATATTTTTTTTTATATTCCATATTGTCCGTTAACGGGAATTGTAATTTTTCATCAATGATACCATGTGGTGTGAACTCCGTTTTGATGCCAATTTTTTTACAGGTCAAACACATCAGTCTTCTAAATGAATCTATAGTTTCATCGAGAATAACCTTTTGAGTCCTACTACTTTGTAAATAGCATTCAATTTTACCCTGAATAGCATCTAAATATTCATATTTATAATTATAGAAATATATATTAAGAATGGTTTCAATTAGTTTTATCTGATCATTCCTATAATTGCTCCATATTTTATCATTTAAGCAATAAACAATATCAACATCAAAAGAAAAATCTATAACAGTAGTATGTCTTAGATAATTTCTATTTTTCGTAAAATTTAATAATCTCTTAATCTTTGCATATACAGTAAATAAGGATATTCTAAATAAGTTAACTTTCTTCGGGAAATCATTGTCAATAGATGACGGGAATATAAAAGTCTTATGATTTTTTATTCTTAGATAGAATGAATGTAATTTAATAAAAATATTATTTTTATCAATATCTTTGTATTTTGGAATATCACTAGCCATATAAGCGGAATGTCGATAACTAAAACTATCAACCTTCTTTGAATTTAAAATAGATTCAATATCATATTTCTCAGTCAAATTAACTATTACAGATTTAAATATAAAACTATTATTTTTACTACTTTCTATTGACTTAATATTATTGTTGTCTTTAATGTATGTCTCTAGTCTATTATAAAACTGATTATATGTGATTAAATACTTATAAATAAATTTAAATGGCAAAGAAAACCATCTTTTTTTGTTTTCCTTTGATTCTTCAAATAAATTTCTTTCAAGAAGATTGAGCTCTTCATGTTCATTGATTTTAGAATCTATATCAAAAAAGTATTTAATATTATAATTGTTTTGATATTTTTTATACTTTGCCTTAGAAAAGGTTAAATATACATTCTCTTTTAATGTAGGATTGTCAAAGATATTTGAAAGAATGACTAGTTCTTTTTTTAACATATATATTTTTTGATAAAGTTATTTAATATTTTATAATTCTGCTCTGGTTTATTTAATGATGATGTATTGAGTATAATATCAGGGTTAAGAGGTTCTTCATATTTTGAGATTTTTGAATATCCTATTAGATCTCTAATCTCATTATTATCTGCTTTATGATATAGTTTTTTTGTATCGCGATATTTTAAACTTTTTATATCTGCTTTTACATATATAAAATATATATTTTCACCAAACAAATCCTTGATTGTATTTCGAATAGCTTCATATGGTGATATTACAGAGACTATCGTAATATCATATTTCTGATATTCTTTTTTACAGATATCTGCAATAAATAGATTGTTTTTGTTTATATCTTCTTTAGAGAATCCAAGTGGGGCATCATAATTATTTCTGATATCGTCTCCATCTAAAACTTTAGTTCTTTTATTTAATTCTTTAAATTTATTCACTAAATATTTCGAATAGAAAGACTTGCCAGTGCCTGACATTCCCGTTAACCAAATTATTTTAGCCTTTGTGAATAACAAACTATTTGAGTGTTTTAGAAACTTTAATAATCATATCAATGCATTCTGTAGGATAATTTCCTATTGCTGTCTCAGCAGCTAACACAAGTCCATCTGCGCCATCAACAAGTGTATTATATATATCATTTACTTCTGCTCTAGTTGGTTCTTTTTTAGTAACCATAGATTCTAATAGATTCGTTGCTACAAAGACAGGGACATTTCTTTGATTAGCGGCTGATATGATTTCTTTTTGTTTTTTAGGAATTAATGGTAGAGGAATTTCTTTAGATAAATCACCTCTGTCTATTAAGATATTATTTGCTTCATTAAGTATTTTGTTTAAATTTAAAAGACCTTTTTTAGATTCAATTTTTGAAGTAATTGTAATATCATTTTCAAAATATTTTCTAAGTTTCTTGATATCTTGTTCACTTGACGTAAAAGATAATGCAATATTTTTAATGTTTAAATTATTTGCAAGCTCGAATGCTTTTATATCCTTATCAGTAAATGGAGGAATATTAATACTTCTGCTAACAGAAACACTTTTATTTGATCCTATACTTCCACTTTCAATTACTTTGCATTTATATCTTGAAGAGTTTTCATCTATAACTTTAATTTTCGCACTATTAAAATCTATATCAAGAGTATCTCCTAATTTTAATTTTTTATAAATATTATTTGGAGTTAAGGTAATATGGCTATTAGATATATTTGACTTATTAATATGTACTATTTGGTTTCTAATAAGCTGTTTTTTATCATTTATGACTTTTGATGTTCTAACTTGAGCGCCTTCTGTATCAAAACAAATATCAATATTGCTGTATTTTCTTATAAAAAGAACTATTTTTTTTAAATCTTTTATTTTTGTATGAGAGAGATTTATTCTCAAAAGTTTAACATATTTTGAGTTTATAGAATTGAGAAACTTTTTATTTAATGTTGATGGCCCAAGAGTAATGAATAACTTTGTCACTTTAAATCTCCTTATGTATAATTTTGTTTACCTTTACCTTTAAAATATTTTAACTTTATCATTCTAGGTAAATGCATAATTCTGACTAAAAATGAAAATATAATTGCAAACAAAGAGTATGCTGGTATTTTTGATATATTATATCTTCTCTTGGTTGAATTGGTTAATGCATAGTATAGTGTTATTTTATCTTTATCATCAAAGTATCTTTTTTGAAAACTATAATCATAAAAAACTTTATCTGGGATATCTAATAAATTTACAGGAGTATCATCATCTATAAGATCGCTAAATTCTCTAGTAAGCTCATTGATTCTATCGAACTCTTCGTTTCTTAGAACTTTTTGATAATTTTTTTTGATGTCATTTGATATGCCTTTTGTTGGACCATAGTGTGAATTTCCCAACCAATTATTGCCTGCGATAGTTGGGTTGGTTAAAGTTGTTTCATAATCTAAGCCTATTTTTTTTATTATCGACATCATTGTTGTTTTTGGTTTTCCTGTTAGTGCGTTATGATTATAAACAATGAATTTATCATTATAGCCATATTTTTCTTGTAGCAATCTAACTCTTGTCAATGCACACATCCATCCTTTAACTTGTGCATCTAGATCATAATGATCATATCTTTTTACAAAATAGTTTGGTAATTGTGGCCAAGCAAATCTTCTGGAGCCATAATATCTTCTAGCATATCTAACTTTTTCGGTAGCCACATATCCAATTACATCTCTAATTGGATATATTATTTTCGAACCTATAAACTGTTCATAATAATCTTCTATGTTGGTAAGGTATATGCCTCCGCTGTCTTGCATAACAACATGAGTTTGATTTTCTAAATATCTACCATTATCCCAGGCAGAAAAATATGCATGATGTCTTGCATCATATAGTTCTTTTATGTTGGTTGCCTTAGAACTAAATGTATCAAAACAGTCTTTAAATATAGAGTAATCAAAATTTGTTTTGATTGTCCCATAAAAATCTTTTTCTAAATAATTTTCTCTAACGCCAAGAGGATCGCTAGTTTCTTTTCCCCAAGCAGTAGAATAAGTCGGTTTAGCAGCTGGAATATTGAGTAGTTTATAGATATTTTCCGATTTATTCTTATATTTTGGAATAGATTGTGGAATACCAGCATAAGAATCAATTATTTCATAAAAACTATTATCATTTGGAAATCCTAATTCAGTAGGATAACTTAATATTTTTGAATGATTATCAAGCAATCTAGCCAATAAAGAACCACCACTTCTATTAATTCCTGCTATGTATATAGTTTTATAATCTATCATTTATTCTTCTGTAAATGTTTTTCTCTATGATTATGAGCATATACATTCATGTATTTATGAGCATATCGTAAATGAAAAGATATTAGTATTATTGAAGATATCAAATTAATTAGAAAATAAATAAAAATAAATATATCAAAGAAAGCCATCAATAATAAAAATATAATCTGTAAGTCATTCAAAACATCAACAAAAGCAAAAGAAACTTCTTTTCGCAATGTTGGAGCTATTGTCAAAGCATGTTCTTCAGATATCCATCTTGCATAGGCAGAGTATCTATCATAAATTAAATGTTGGATCGGCGTAGATGCGAGACTAATTAGGCTGATAATTAAAACCCCCGGGCCAGTACTGAGAGATTCATCCATAATTAATATATATATCAATGCAGCTTGAACAGATATTAATACAACTATGTCGAATAAACCGTCCATGAATCTTCCAAAAAAAGTAGGTTTGTTTAATAATCTAGCGATATTTCCATCACAATGATCGACTATAATTGATAATATGAATATTAATATTCCATAGAAAATAAATTCTTTCCCAAATAAGATCAGAGTAAATGAACTCAATATACCAATTAAAAGAGCAATTAACGAGACTATGTTAGCAGAACATTTTGTATAGTAAAAAATAGGAGTGACATACCAAGCTATGATTCTTAGCATACCTTCTGTTGAAAAAATATTATAAATTTGGCCTTTATTAACATCTTTAATTTTCCCTATTAAATTGATTAAATTCATGGGATTAATATTTCAGCCTCACCATCTATTGCAATTTTAGAGTTAACAATACATTGTGTTATAAATATAATTTTATTAGTTTTTTTATCTATAGATTTAACCTTGATATAAGTATTCACTTCATCACCAACATAGATGGGTCTTTTGAATTTAAGAGATTGAGATGTATATACACATCCTGTTCCTGGTAACTTAGTTCCAAATAAGGCTGAGAAAAAAGAAGCTGACAATAAACCGTGTGCAATCTTCTTTCTATAACGTGAATTTTTTGCATAATTTTCGTCAAGGTGAATCGGATTAGTATCTCCAGATAATTTTGCAAAATCATTTATATCAGATTCAGTGATAACCCTTTTAGAACTAACCTCCATACCAATAAATATGTCGTCTATAGAAATTTTTACTGTCTTCATATTATTTAAAATTTTTTTTATTTAAAATCTTGGCTGGATTACCAAATACGGTAGTATTTTTTTCCACATTTTTAGTTACAAAAGAGCCTGCGCCTATGATAGAGTTCTCTCCAATTACTATTGGTTTGTTTTTTGTTCCTTGTTTGATGATTGCTCCAGTTCCTATGTATACGTTATTCTCAATTATTACATTACCATTGCACTTGACGGCTGGAGCAAATGTTACATAATCTCCTATTTGACAATCATGTGCGACATAACTATATATATTTGCATGAAATGATTTGCCGATATTAATGTTAGAAGTTAATGTAACAAATGGACAAATAATAGAACCATCACCTACTTTAACTATATCCATAATACAAGAACTATTAGATATAATAGAATGATGATTGATTTTATTCGAAGTACATTTGTCATATAAGTCTCTACGGACTTCATTATTTGATATTGCTATAGTGATATTTTTTTCTTTAATATCAGAAGATACAAAATCTTTAAACAATACTACAGGTGATCCATTGATATATTTATTTTCTGGGAGAAAATCTTCATCAACAACATAGCATGTATCATTGATTGAAATCCCCTTCATGCTCAATAATACTGGCATAACTTCCCGAGAAAAACCGCCAGAACCATAAATACCAAATATTTTTTTTACTGACATTTATTACTCAACTAAATAATTAAGTTTCCATAATTTATATTGTGCTTCAGGGGAATAACCAGCGAATTTAGCTCCAGATGGAGTCCAAACTCTTCTGTTACGATACTTGTCAGCTACATACCAAAATTCTTTTTCAGTTATATCTAAATATTTTAAAAAATCTTTCCAATGTTTGATAGGGAATTCACCATCATATTTATGAACAAGTGCTACAGCCTCCTCTCTGTTTATATGCCCATCTCTAATCTCATGAGCTGCATCATATGTAGCTCTACAAATACCAAATTTCATGTATGCCATCCACCAATGGAACCCATCAAGCTTATCATCTATACTACCATATTTTTGATAAGTGCCTTCTGATCTATCAGGATTAGCTTCAAAGCCACAATTTTCAACAGCATAATAATAATTCCATTGAGGTGTCCATCTTTCATAGTAGGACATCCAATGTCCAACACTTCCGACTCTCTCAAGATCTTCTTTTTTAGGTGATTGATAAAAATCAAATGAAGTAGTTTTTATTTCTTCTCTAGTAAAAACATTTCTTTTTAAACCAGCATCTATAAGTTTTTGAGGGCCACTCCCCTTATAAAATATTTCTTCCCAATCTTCCATAGGAGCTTCAACCATATTCTTATGCTTCTCTTCGCCACCGTACTCAATCTCACCGTTTTCTCCAAAGAAGATTAAAGGAATATTGAATTTAACAGACATATGATATGCCAAATATTGTTGGCCATAACCGAATGGATCCCACGCATCACCATGCAAATCAAATGCGAGCATGGAAAGCTTTCTATGTAAGTTCCCGTCAGGATGAATGAGTATATTGTCATAACCTTTGTCTTTAAGAGCAGTAAAGTTTTTCCAACCAATATCTGTATATAGAAATGGAGCCCATGTAATTGTTAGAGGGTGCATTCCATATTTATGTTTCAATTTGTGGGTCACCATTCCACTATCTTTACCACCAGAACCAGGCACTATTACATCCCATGAGCCATCTTTTGATCTATGCTCATCACATACTTTTTGTAACTGCCTTTCTCTTTCTTCCCAATCAATCTCATTATCTTTCTCATAAGCATAATCGCAAGCAGAACATTGTCCTTTAATTTTTTTGTCAAACGATATTCTTGGTCTTTGATTCGAAATAACACATTTATTACAAAATCTTACCTCTTCGGGCAGGACATCTAATTGTTTATCTAGTATATCATCAGTTACTTTTATAATTTTACTCATTTTTACCTCTATAATTTAATAAATTGTTTTAAAAGCTCTAAACCATATTTGCCACTTTTCTCTGGATGAAACTGACAACCATAGGCGTTATCTTTATTGATGACTGCTGCAATATTAACATCATTGTAGCTTGTTGTAGCTAAAATATTTTCATCTTTATTACACTCTGCTTTATATGAGTGGACAAAATACATTGATGACTTCTTATCCTGTGATTTTAGCAATTGATTTTTCTTGCCATCTATTGATAGAAAAATTTTATTCCAACCTATGTGTGGTATTTTATGATGTTTATTTTTAGAATTAATATTTGGAATTTTTACAACATTACCCTCAATTATATCTAAACCGTCAATTTCTCCAAATTCATAACTTTTACTCATCATCATTTGCATTCCTAAACAAATACCTAAAAATGGACGTTTTTTTTCTATATGTTCTTTTAAAGGGTCAATTAGTTCTCTTAATTTAAGACCTCTCATTCCATTTTTAAATGCACCTACGCCAGGAAGAATAATATGTTTTGCTATTTTTACCTCTTTAGGTTTATCTATAATTTCAATTTCCGCTCCAATATGTTCGAGTGCATTACTTACATTGTATAAATTACATAAACCATAATCTACTATGCTTATTTTAGGCTTCATATTCTCGAACATTAATATCATTTGCATGACAGAAGTTTCTTATTGATTCAACATCAGAACGATCATAATGCAATATATCTGCCATTGCGATCGCATCAGCAGAAGAATCTTTTACAGCCTTAGATAGGTCTTCATGACAACCCATACCGCCACTTGCAATCACGGGTATAGAAACAGATTCAGAAACTTTTTTTATTAATTCATAATCAAAACCCTTTTTAGTACCTTCATTGTCTACAGAGGTCAAGAGTATTTCACCAGCTTCCAGTTCTTCGCCTTTTTTTGCCCATTCAAGCACACTCATTCCAGTTTTTTGACGACCATTTTCTGTATAGACTTCCCAAGAACTGTCTTCATTTCTTTTTGCCTCTATTGACAAAACCATACATTGAGAACCAAATTTTCTTGATACTTCTGTTATAAGCTCAGGATTTTTTGTGGCTGCTGTATTGATAGCTACTTTTTCAGCTCCACATCTAAGAAGATATTTTACATCGTCAATAGATCGTAGACCACCACCTACTGTAATTGGTACATAAACATCTTTGACAGTTTTTTTAACAATTTCACTTAAATTATTTCTTCCATATAAACTTGCAACTGTGTCCATATAGATAATTTCATCAATGCCAGACTCATAGTATTTTTTAGCATAATCATTAGGATTTCCTATTACTCTTAAACCTTCTAAATGAATGCCTTTAATTAAGTTGGGTCCTTTTATATCTAACCTTGATATTAATCTAATATTGCTTGTCATAAAACTTACTTAATGCGATTCCTTAATTCCCAGCTACCATCAATATATTTCCAAATATGTGGAGAACGAAATTTGTCACATAACTTCAGAAAATAATCTTTTGAGAATATTGGTTCTTCAAATGCTTTGCTTGCAATTGGAAATTCTTTTTCATTGATACTAAGATATTTATATATTTCTTTTGAAAATCTTTCTGGAAACTCATGATCAAATTTATTAACAAGAAGAACCCCTTCGCTTCTATTAATATCACCCGATCTGATTTCTTGAGATGCATCTGTAGTAGCTCTACCTATGCCAAATTTTATGCCCATAGTATAATAAAAAAAATCATCAATTTTATCGTCAATACTATTATATTTACTATAAGTTCCAACTGTTCTTTCTGGGGCTGCTTTAAAATCACTATGTTCTGCAGCATAATAATAATTTGACTGTGGATGCCATTTCAAGTAATAACCTAAGTATCTAAAATCAATCGATGTTTTTTCAATATCTTTTATAGATTCTGGAATATATATTGATAAATCATTATCTGTTAAGCCGAAATCATTTTTTAATGATTCATAAGAAACTCCACCAAAAAACATATTATCTCTTTCGCTTAATGCAGAGAATGTCCAGTCTCTTTTTGATGACATTGCCTCATTTACTGGTGTGCCATATTCAGCTTCTTGCTCTCCGTAGAATATTAAAGGAATATTGAATTTAATTGCCATTTTTGGAGCAAAACATTTTTGTCCTAATATAAATGGCTGAAAAGGATGGAATAATTTATCCACAGCTAATCGTGTTAATAATCTATGTGTTTTACCATTTGGTGTCATGAGATAGTTATCAAGACCAGAATGAATCCAAGCCTGAAAATTTTCCCATCCCCATTGTGTATACATATTTGGTGCCCAAGTTACAGTTAAAGGATTCATATTGTATTTGTATTTCAATATATGAGATGCATAGAAACTATCTTTACCACCAGAGCCTGGGACAAGGCAATCATATGAGCCGTTTTGACTTCTATATTTCTCACACAAATCTTTTAATTCTCTTTCTCTTTTTTCCCAATCAATGTTTTTGTTTTTTTTCTCTGTAACTATACATGCATCACATACTCCATCTTCATTAAAATTTATAGTGGTTTTTTTGGAATCTTCAGTATGCTTAAATTCTATTGTTGTATTCGGGCGCTGATTAGAAATAACACATTTTTTACAAAACTTAACTTCTTTGGGAAGACCATATTTAGTTACATTTGATTTGTCTTTTTTGAATTCTGTTAAATCAATTTTGCCAGGGGCTTTTATTATTATTTTTGATTTATTCATTATTTAATCGTCCATCCTCCATCTACTATTATATTTTGCCCTGTTATATACGACGACATGTCACTAGCCAAGAAAAGCACTGGTTCCGAGATATCATTTTCTGTTGCCATACGATTTAGTAATGTTTTCTCGTTATACTTTTTTATAAATATTTTTTCTTGATTTCTTTCAACTCCACCAGGAGAGATTGAATTAACTCTAATATACGGAGCTAG
>CAJWVG010000025.1 GCA_913048065.1 uncultured Gammaproteobacteria bacterium
TCTGAAGATTGGAATAGTCGAATAGTAATGCACCTTCTTTCAAATCCTATTGAAGATGGCGGACAGTGGGATATGTGGGTTAGCTTAATTGATAAATATGGTGTTATTCCACAGTCAGAAATGTCAGAATCATTTTCATCAAGTCAATCATCTGCAATGAATCGAATGATTGCTCGAAAACTCCGTGAAAATGCTAAAGATTTACGTAAAAATATAAGTAAAGGTATTTCGGGCGATGATTTAGAATCTATTAAAACAGATATGTTAGAGGAGATTTATAAGATGCTTGCAATGCATATTGGAACACCTCCAACTTCATTTAATTGGCAAACTCATGATAAGAAGAAGAAGTTTATTAGTTTTGAAAATCTGACCCCTAAATCTTTCTTCAATAATCATGTTGGATTGAATCTTGATGAATATGTTTGTCTTATCAATTGTCCTATGGAAGATAAAGAATATAGAAAAGTTTATACTGTTGAAGCGCTTGGAAATGTTATAGAAGGAAATGCAGTAAGATATCTTAATGTTACAAGCGAAGAAATGAAAGCTGCATCAGCTAGCTCTATTAAAGATAATCATCCAGTATGGTTTGGTTGTGATGTTGGAAAGCACTTTGATAGAAAAATAGGCGTCATGGATATAGATCTATTTGACTTTAATTCTTTTTATCAGTCAAAATTTTCTATGGATAAAGCTGATCGTTTGCAGTATGGAGAAAGTCAAATGACTCATGCAATGCTTTTTACTGGAGTAGATATAGATGCTGATGATAAACCTATCAAATGGCGAGTAGAAAATAGTTGGGGCGATAAGGTTGGAGAAAAAGGTTATCATATTATGTCAGATGAATGGTTTGACGAATACAACTATGAAGTTGTTGTGCATAAAGATTATCTACCTGACGATTTATATAATCTTTATAAAAATGAAAAAGCTATTTCTTTAAAACCTTGGGATCCAATGGGTTCTTTAGCAAAATAAAATGGATACTTTGAGCCATGCTCTTTGGGGAAAAGGGTTATTCGGATATAGAGGATATGGTCGATTAGCCATTTTTTTTGGAGCAATGCCAGATTTACTATCCTTTGGATTGTTAATCATTCTTGAAGTATTTACAGGTAATTATGCTTACGATGGTCCACCAAGTTTAGAATCTATTCCTCCTTGGTTATTTTTTAATTACAATTTGTTACATAGTTTTGTAACTGCATTTTTAGTTATCGGAATTGTTTATTATTTCAATAAATCTTTAGCATTTCCAATGCTAGCTTGGCCATTCCATATATTATTGGACTTTCCTTTTCACTCTAAAGAATATTTTTCAACAAAATTGATATGGCCAATTTCTAATTTTTCTTTTGATGGAATTCCTTGGTCAAATCTGGAAATTTGGCTTCCTAACTTAGCAGGAATCATTTTATTATTTTGGTATAGAAAAAAATATAGTTGATTATTTATCTATTAAGAATTTTGTTAAAAATATTTTTAATAATATAGCCTGCCATTTTAGGATTTTCTTTTAACCTTCTAATAGAGTAGTCATACCAATTATCTCCATAAGGGACATAGACACGTACTGTATTTCCTTCGTTTATTAATTGTTGGAGTTTTTTATCCATTGGTACACCATGTAGGATCTGAAATTCATATTGGTTAGCCTCAATTTGATTTTCTTTAATCCATAGATATAATTTATCAATCAAGTATTCATCATGACTAGCAATTCCAACATAACTACCTTTTCTAAGAGCTTTTTTAACTAGGTCAATATAGTTTTCTCTTATTTTTTCATAATCTCTATAAGCTATATCTTCATTTTCTATATAGATACCTTTACAGATTCGAACATTAAACATATGGCTTGCCAGATTCTCTAAATCATCTATTGATCGATGCATGTAGGCTTGTAATACAATTCCAACATTTGGATAAATTTCAAATGCTTTTTTATATAGATTAATTGTCTCTGAGGTGTATGGTGAGTTTTCCATATCAAGACGTAAAAAATTATTATATTTTTTAGCTTCATCTATCAATATCATTAGATTTTTTTTAACAAAATTATAACCTAAGTCTTGACCAATATGAGTTAATTTGATAGATAGGTTTGCATCTAAATTTTGCAAATCAATTTTTGAATATAGTTTTGCATAGCGTTCAGTAATCTGAGTTGCCTCTTCCTTTGTTGTAACATGCTCTCCAAGAATATCAATTGCAACTTTATATCCCTTTTTATTTAGTTTGTTTACATTTTTGAGCATTTCATCATCAGTAATACCTGCGATATAAGGAGATGCGACTAGGCGCACAAAAATCTTAGGCAAAAAAGGAATGATTTGAATTATCAAATAATTTATTAATTTCATACCGGATAAATTTAAGAAATAAACAAACTAATGAAAGCAGTATAAAATGAAGGCAGTACTAATTATAGGAGGCGCAGTTTCCGGCTCAACTGCTGCAAAGAAATTAACAGCAGAAGGGGTTCGCTGTGTTATCATTGATCAAAACCATATGCCTTATGGAAAGATAGAAGATGGGCTTCCAAGATGGCATGAAAAGCAACGTACAAAAGAATATTCAAAGATTGATGATATAATGTGTCATGAATTAGTAGATTTTGTTCCCTTAACTAGATTAGGAAAAGATATTAGCTTTGAAGATATATATAACATAGACTGGAGCTGTGTTTATTTTGCAAATGGGGCTTGGAAAGACAGACCTTTTCCTATTAGTGAGATTGAAAGATTTTCAAATTTCTATTATCAAAATCCATTTGTTTATTGGTTTAATCATTATCATGAAAATGGCTATAGTGGTCCTTCTGTAGAAATTAAAGAAAATGCTTTGGTAATAGGTGGAGGTCTTGCATCTATTGATGTTTGTAAAATCATACAACTAGAACTAGCAAGACAAAAAGTTGAATCAAAGATTGAAGATTTTGACATTGTTGCAATGGCACATAAAGGTATTCCAAAATATTTAGCATTACATGATATTGATTATAAAGCACTTAATATTCAAGGAGCTGCTACTCTTGTATACAGGAGAGATGTAGAAAATATGCCTTTGACAACTATTCCTGACAATTTAGATCCAGCTATGGTTGAAGAGCGTAAATCAGCTCGTAGAAAAGTGCTAAAAAATATGCAAGAGAAATTCTTATTTAATGTTTCAGAATGTACTCAGCCTAGCGGATTGCATATTGTAGATGATAATTTAGAAGGATTAGAAATTCTTAAGAGTAAGATTGTAGATGGGAAGCCAATAACTATCGAAGGGTCAAATAGCATATTAAAAGGTAGTTTAATTATAAGTTCTATTGGAAGTTTGCCAGAGCCAATTGATGGTGTTCCCATGGATGGATCGACCTATAATATCGTAGATAAAGAATCCGGAAAATTTGATGAAGTTGATAAGGTTCATGGTATGGGTAACGCAATTACAGGACAAGGAAATATTAAAGCTTCTAGGGTTAGCGCAAAAACAGTAAGTGATCTCACAGTCGATTTGCTTAAAGATGTTAGTTCAGATACGATAGATACAATCAACTCAAAGGTTAAAGATTGGCAGGAAAAAGTATCATATGATGGAAATTATTTAGAGTGGAAAACTAAAAAATAATCTTTTTTCTTTTTCTCTAAATATTTTCTAGAACTGAAGCATCTTTTTTATTACCTTCTCATGTCTATAATAACGGTGAAAGCAAGCACCTAAACTTATGTTAAAAATAAAAGTTAAAAAAGGCCATGACATTAATATTGCTGGAGTTGCATCCAGAGATCTTTTAGCAACTCAAAAAAATACCACAGTTTCATTATCTCCTGAAAATTTTAGATATATTAAACCAAAACTTTTAGTTAAAGAAAATGATTCTGTAAAATTAGGAGATCCAATCTTTTTTGATAAACTTTCTCCTGAAGTTAAGTGGCCAGCTATTGCATCTGGTAAAATCTCAAAAATTATTTATGGTGAAAGAAGATCAATAAAAGAGATTGTCTTCAGTATTGATAATAGCGTTGAAAGTAATAATGATATTAAAAATCAAGAACCTTTTTTGTCTAGTAGAGATGACGTCATTAATTTTTTATTAGAAAAAAATATGTGGCCTTTTATTACACAAAGACCATTTAATAAGGTTGCAAATCCTTCTGACACTCCCAAATCTATTATTGTTAGTTTAGCGAATACTGCTCCATTGTCAATAGACTATGATTTCACATTATCATCAAATAAAGATGAAATTATTAGCGCGTTAATAAATCTGAAAAAAATGACGCAAGGAAAACTTTTTGTTGCTATCAATCCTGGAGAATTTGATTATTTATCTAACATAGACTTTATTGAATTAGTTGAGGTTCAAGGACCTCATCCAGCTGGAAATATTGGTATCATACTTAATCATATCGATCCTATTAATAGCAATGATATAGTCTGGACAGTACAAGGACATCATTTGCCTATTTTAGGTAGATTATTCAGTCATGGGATTTTTGATCCATCAATTACCATTAATTTAGCTGGGCCTGCTGTTACTAATCCTGGCTATTTTCAATCGCGAATTGGCGCTTCATTAGAGACTTACTGCAAAGGAAATTTATCTAATGAAAAAGTAAGAGTGATATCTGGAGATGTGTTGACAGGTAAGCAGTCTGGTATCGATGGTTATTTAGGATTTTATCATTCTTCTATTTCAGTAATTGAAGAGTCTTTTGATAGATCATTCATGGGTTGGTTGCATCCTGGTGGGTCTTCTAAGTATAGTGTTTTCAATGCTTATATAGGAAGCAATAAATCGCCATATAATTTTACAACATTACAGAATGGTAGTCATAGAGCTTTTGTTCCTATTGAAGCTTGGGAGAATGTATTTCCTATGGATATTTATATCAATGCATTATTACGTAGTATTGAAGCAAATGATTTTGATGAAATGGAACAATTGGGTATTTATGAATGTGATGAAGAGGACGTAGCATTGTGTTCATTTATATGTCCAAGCAAGACAGATGTGGGTGGAATTATTAGAAAAGGATTAGACACAGTCTATTTTGATTAATAGTATGAATTTTTTAAAAAAAATATTAGCACAATCTGGTAAACTTTTTGAAGAAGGCAAGCCATTATCCTTTGCATACCCTTTATGGGAAGCTACAGATACAATATTATTCTCAACAAATACTCAAAATAAATCAGGTCCACATATAAGAGATAATATGGATATTAAAAGAACCATGTTTTTTGTTGTAATTGCTCTTATACCATGCTATTTATTTGGTGCATACAATATTGGTTATTTGCATTCATCTACAACAGCAGTTTCTAGCTCTATTTTGTCCGACTTTATTTTTGGTATGACATATGTCTTACCTATTTTAATTACCACTTTTATAGCAGGAGCAATCTGTGAAATTGGATTTGCAATGATTAGAAAGCATGAGATTAACGAAGGATTTCTTGTTTCATGCGCTCTTATTCCTTTAACTATGCCACCAGATATTCCGTTATGGCAATTATTTATAGGAACTTGTTTCGGAATTATCATTGGAAAAGAGATTTTTGGAGGTGTTGGTACTAATGTATTTAACCCAGCATTAACAGCGCGAGCTTTTATGTATTTTGCTTTTCCTACAAAAATATCGGGTGATAAGGTATGGGCATTAGTGCCAGATGGATATAGTGGTGCAACTGCATTGTCTATACCAGCAAATCCTACTATTGATATGATTGCAGAGTTAGCAAAGAATGAACAGGCAATAAATGCAACCAATCTATTTTCTTTAAACTCTATGTCATTTGATTTTTCAACGTCTAATTTATTTTGGGGTTTGATTCCAGGTTCTATAGGAGAGACAAATAAGTTACTAATTTTATTAGGTGCAATATTTCTAATTTATTGTGGAATTGCATCATGGAGAATAATGGTTGCATCAGTTCTTGGACTTATATCTACTGCTGGATTATTTAATCTTTTGGCAGATTATTCAACTAATGCAATGCTAACAATTACGCCACTAGAACATATTTTGATTGGAAGCTTTTTATTTGGAACAGTATTTATGGCTAGTGAGCCAGTAACTTCAACACACACCAATAAGGGTAGATGGATATATGGATTCATGATTGGAGTTCTGACAGTAATTATTAGATCTATAAATCCAGCTTATCCAGAAGGCGTGATGTTAGCCATATTAATTATGAATATGTTTGCACCATTGATAGATTACTATGTAGTTAAAGGAAATATTAAGATGAGGATTTCAAGAAATGCATAGCAATAATTATACATTAGGCTTTGTTTTTATTGTTACTATTATTTTAGGGACTATGCTATCATTTACAAAAGATAGCGTTAAAGTTTTACAAGATCAAAATTTGAAAGCTGATGTTCAGAAAACCATTCTAAAATCACTTGACTTTGATGAGAGTTTACTTCTAACAAATGAAAGTATTGAACAAACATTCAAAAATTTCATAGTTGATAAATGTGTTGATATTGATGGAAATGATGCTCCATGTGAAACTTCTGAAGTAGATATCGAAAAGAATGTAGAAACTCTTCCAATCTACTTTAAAGTAAATAATAAAGAAGATTATAAAGTGGAGGGTATTGCTATACCAATAGCTGGAAAAGGTTTATGGTCTACAATTTTTGGATACATTGCATTAAATCCAGATACTGATTCTATTTTAGGAATTCAATTCTATAAACATGGGGAAACTCCTGGGCTAGGAGGAGAAGTTGAAAAAGAATGGTTTACTAGAAATTTTACTAATCATCCAATAAAAGATAGTAATGGAAAAATAATAAAAGATGAAAATGGAAAAATAGATGGCATACCCAAAAAAATAAGAAACAACAATGGAGACATTATTGGTATTGACGTGCTAAAAGGAGCTGTTCAATACAGTAGCGCTTCAAAGCAAGTTGATTTTTTAGATACAAATCCACTAGCAATTCATCAAGTTGATGGTATTTCAGGCGCAACGGTCACTGCCAAAGGGGTAGATAGTTTTTTAAAAGAAGATTTAAAAAAATATGAAGCATATTTAAACAAAGTGAGAGATAGTGGAACTATTTAATTCAGAATCAAAAAAGATTATTAATGATCCAATAAATGTTAATAATCCAATTTCTTTACAAGTGCTTGGTATTTGTTCTGCTTTAGCGGTAACAATCCGCCTAGATCAGGCAATTATAATGACATTAGCAGTTATCTTCGTATTGTGCTCATCAAATGTAATTTTATCTCTTATACGTGACTACATTCCTGCTAGAGTTAGGATCGTAATCATGCTATCTGTTATTGCATCCCTTGTTTCTGTAGTTGATGAGCTATTGAAAGCATATTTATATGATATGAGTAAGCAGTTATCAGTTTTTGTTGGTTTGATTATTACAAATTGCATTATCATGGGAAGAGCAGAGGCATTTGCACTTAAAAATGGTCCATCAAAAGCATTTTTAGATGGATTGGGTAATGGTCTTGGATATGGAATGATTATTATTATTGTTTCATTCTTTAGAGAATTATTTGGTGCAGGAACAATCACATTGCC
The DNA here is from genome assembly GCA_913048065.1 of uncultured Gammaproteobacteria bacterium. Taxonomy (GTDB): domain Bacteria; phylum Pseudomonadota; class Gammaproteobacteria. The sequence continues at coordinate 7,564 of CAJWVG010000025.1, forward strand.
AGATGGTGGTGCAGGATATGTTTTATGGCGTATCCCTGAAGCATGGTATGCAGCAGGATATGAAAATATTGGATTACTGGTTCTATCTCCAGGGGCATTCTTTATATTAGGATTAGTAATTTGGGGCCAAAGAGAGTGGTTTGGTCTTGAGGAGGATGTATGATGAATGGCTTAGAACATTATTTAAGCATTTTCACCAAAGCAGTATTTATTGAAAATATTGTTCTAGCATACTTTCTAGGATTATGTTCATTTTTAGCGATTTCGAAAAAAATTGATGCTTCTGTAGGGATAGGGATGGCTGTAGTAGTTGTCTTAACTATCACTGCACCTATTAATTGGTTTCTTTATGAATTTTTGTTAGATAAAGGTGCATTAGCATGGTTGGGAGAAGATTTTGCAAATATAGATTTAAGTTTTTTAAAATTGATTGTTTTCATTTCTGTTATTGCAGCGATGGTGCAATTAGTAGAAATGTTTATGGAGCGCTTTTCTCAATCGCTGTATAATAGTCTAGGAATTTTTCTTCCTCTGATTGCAGTGAATTGTTCAATATTAGGTGGATCTCTATTTATGGTTGAGAGAGAATATACTGTTATTGAAACAATGGTGTACGGTTTTGGTTCTGGAGTTGGATTCTTTCTCGCTATAGTGGCATTAGCATCAGTGAGATATAGATTACACTATTCTAATATTCCAGTAAGATTAAGAGGCGTAGGAATGGCTATGTTACTCACAGGATTACTATCTATGGCATTTATGGCATTTTCAGGGATTGATCTATAATGAATGAAGTGTTCATAGGTGTTGCAGTTTTTAGTTTTGTTATTCTTTTGCTCGTCATCATATTGAATGTTAGTGGTAATATTTTATTACCTCAAGGTGAAGTAACAATAGTTATTAATGATGATCCAGATAAATCTATTAATGTCGGTACTGGAGGAACAGTTTTATCTGCTTTAGGAGATCAAAATGTCTACTTGCCATCTGCTTGTGGTGGTCAAGGTACTTGTGCACAATGTAAATGTCAGATTATAGAAGGTGGAGGTGATATCCTACCTACCGAAGAAGCATATATTAACAGAAAAGATCAAAAAGATAATTGGAGATTAGGTTGTCAGGTTAAAATTAGAAATGATATGAAAATTAAAGTGCCCGATGAAATTTTTAGTATTAGAAAATGGGATGCAGTGGTTAAATCCAATGACAATGTTGCAACTTTTATTAAAGAATTAGTTCTGGAGCTTCCTAAAGATGATCCTATTTCATTTGATTCAGGGGGCTATATTCAAATTGATGTTCCAAAATATAAGGATATAGATTATAAAAATTTTGATATTGGTGAAGAATATAGAGAAGACTGGGATAAGTTTGATGTCTGGCAATATAAAGCTGATAATCCTGAACCAGTATTTAGAGCATATTCGATGGCAAATCATCCAGCAGAAGGCAACATGATTATGTTAAATATTCGTATTGCTAGTCCTCCTCCAGATAATCCAAGTGTACCTCCAGGGATTGCTTCTTCATATACGTTTGATTTAAAACCTAATGACAGAGTAACAGTATCTGGACCTTATGGTGAATTTTATATTAAAGATACAGATCGTGAAATGGTATACATTGGTGGTGGAGCAGGAATGGCTCCTTTAAGATCACATATTTTTCATTTATTAAAAACAGAAAAGACAAAACGAAAAATATCTTTTTGGTATGGCGCTCGATCTGTCAAAGAAATGTTTTATGATGAAGAATTTCAAGCCCTAGCTGAAGAATTTGATAATTTTACTTATCAAGTAGCTTTATCAGATCCGCTTCCTGAAGATAATTGGAGTGGTCCTACAGGATTTATCCATCAAGTTGCTCATGATATGCATCTTAAAAATCATGATGATCCTACTGAATGTGAGTATTATCTATGTGGTCCACCTATGATGATTAGCGCTGTCCAAAAAATGTTATGGGATCTTGGCGTCGAAGAAGATATGATTGATTATGACGATTTTGGGTAAAAGATATTCTTTATTTTTTCTATTCTTTATTTTTCTAAGCTGTAGTTCTGATAAACATAATGAGGATGTTATTCCTGTTATTTCTGGATACACCATGGGCACAACATATACTGTTAAGTATTTAACTGATATTGAAGACAATGAAGAGGTATTGAAAAATAAAAATACTATTGAGAATATTTTAAAAGAAATTAATATGGAGATGTCTACATATATAGTTGATAGTGAAATTTCACAATTCAATAGCATGCAAAATACAGATTGGATGCCTATATCAGAAGACTTTGCATTTGTTGTGCAATCTTCTTTTAAATATCATAAAATATCTAATGGATTATATGACATTACTGTTATGCCATTAGTCAATTTATGGGGGTTTGGTCCAGATAAATTTATCGATATACCTACAGCTACTGAGATAGATAGTGTATTAATGTTTGTAGGGCAAGATTTAATTGAGGTTAAAAATAATAATATCAGAAAAAAAGATCCTAGAGTTCAAATCGATTTGAGCTCTATAGCAAAGGGCTATGCTATAGATAAAATTATTGAAATACTAAACTATGAAAATATTTTTGTAGAAATTGGTGGAGAGATAAGGTCAAAATCAAATAGAAAAATATGGAAAATTGGTATTAACACCCCATCAATAGATAATATATCTAATGAAATTGAATATATTGCCCCTATTCAAAATGCTTCTATTGCAACATCGGGTAATTATAGAAATTTCTATATTGATGAAGATAATAGATTCTATCATCATGAAATTAATCCATTAACAGGTTACCCTATTATGTCTAAGCTTGCATCAATCTCCGTATTTACTGAAACGTCATGCATGGAAGCAGATGGTTTGTCTACTGCTCTATATATGATGAATATTGATGATATAAATAATTTTTTTAGAAATACAGAATTTGAAGGATTGATGATTCTTGTTGAGCCAGATAGGAGTTTTCAACAAATAATTTCAGACAATTTCCCTAAAAATTAAATATTGTTCTCGCAGCGTTCTGCTTCACCACCACAGATTTCACATCCATCAGGAGAGTCTCCACATGCTTTTTTCAGAGGTTTATTCTTGAATATTAGTCCAATATTCATCCCTATTGCACAGAGACCTAATATTGCAATTACTATTAGATATTCCATATAAGAAATTTAAATAATATTTCTTCGATTTTGGTCATTTTTTATAACGATTTGATTTAAATTCTTCGAATGGAATTACTACTTCATCCAGTTGGATATATAAGTCTGTTTATTTTTATTTTGGCTTATGCGTTTGTTGTAACAGAAGAGGTTACTCATTTGAGAAAATCAAAACCTGTATTATTTGCTGCAGGATTCATATGGGCAATGATAGCATGGATGGGTTCAAAATATGATGATTCTCATCATGTTGAGGAAGCGATTATGCATGCATTCTCTGAATTTTCTCAATTAATGCTTTTTCTGTTAGTTGCAATGACGTTTATTAACTCAATGACTGAAAGAAATGTATTCAATAAATTAAGATCCAGATTGCTTGCGCAAGATTATAGTTATAGAACATTATTTTGGGTAACTGGTGTTATTTCTTTCTTTTTATCACCGATAGCAGATAATCTGACAACTGCGCTAGTAATGTGTGCTGTTGTTATGGCAGTTGGCGGCAAGAATAAGAACTTTGTTAGCATAGGTTGCGTTAATATAGTTGTAGCAGCAAATGCAGGTGGAGCATTTAGTCCATTTGGAGACATTACTACTTTAATGGTTTGGCAAGCTGATAGAGTTGACTTTCTTCAGTTTTTCTGGTTGTTTCTTCCTTCTGTAGTTAATTATATCATTCCTGCATTCATTATGAGCTTATTTATTGAAGGATCATCAAAAGATGTAGCAAATCCACCTGTGCAGTTAAAGCGTGGTGCAAAAACTATTGTCCTTCTTTTTCTTGTTACAATATTTTTAGCAGTAACATTTGAGAATTTTCTTCATATTCCTCCTGTATTTGGAATGATGACAGGATTGAGCTTACTTCAATTATTTGCTTATTATTTAAAGACAACATACAAATCTTCATCAACAGTGATAAGCAGAGAAGGAGATGATCAACCATTTGGTGTTTTCAAGCAGATAGCTCAAGCAGAGTGGGATACATTATTATTTTTCTATGGAGTGATAATGTGTGTATCTGGATTATCATATATTGGGTATCTAGAATTATTATCTAATGCAATATATCCATCAGATCCAAATCAGCTAGTTGGTTTTTCTATTGCTAATTCTATAATGGGTATTCTTTCGGCTCTTATTGACAATATCCCTGTAATGTTTTCTGTTTTACAAATGCATACAAAAGAATCAATGGTGTTGTCTCAATGGTTATTAGTTACGCTGACAGCAGGTGTTGGTGGAAGTTTATTGTCAATTGGTTCTGCTCCAGGAGTTGCTTTAATGGGCCAAGCTAGAGGAATGTATACTTTTTATAGCCACCTAAAATGGGCTCCTGTTATTTTCATAGGTTATGTTGCAAGCATATTAGTTCATCTTCTAATTTGGAATATCATTTAATGCGTATCACGAAAGTAACTACAAGAAATGGTGATGGCGGAAAAACTGGATTAGCAAGAGGTGGTTCTGTTCATAAAAATGATCCTATTATTCATGCTTTAGGTGAAATAGATGAGCTCAGTAGTTTTCTTGGTGTATGTAATGCGTTTTGCGATGATTCTGATATGATAGATCAATTGAAGGTAATTCAAAACCATTTATTTGATATTGGAGGACAAATATCTTTAAATGAAGATGGAGCAAATATAATTACGGAAGAATCTATCAATTTTTTGGATAAACATATCGAGAACTACAATAAATCATTAGATCCACTAGAGGAGTTCATTTTGCCAGGAGGCGATTCTTTTTCAGCAAATTTGCATGTTGCAAGAACCATTACAAGAAGAGCGGAAAGATCTGTTGTTAATCTTTATTCAGATAATCTAGAAAATAATCATGTTGTGATGTATTTAAACAGATTATCAGATTATTTATTTGTTATCTCAAGGTTCTATAATAAGAATAAAAATATTATTGAGAATACCTGGCAAAGATAATTTATATGGATTACAAGAATATTGAATCAATTATTGCTGGAAAAGATAAAATCTTTATATCATCGCACATTAATCCAGATGGAGATAGTCTAGGTTC
>CAJWVG010000026.1 GCA_913048065.1 uncultured Gammaproteobacteria bacterium
CTAAACTACCCTATGATGATTTATTCGAGCTTGTAATGGGTGATGAATCAAATGCAACCAGATCATATGAGAGACCGAGCACAGGAACTGTAATGGAGCTTTTTGATGAAGCAGCAACCGCAATACATGAAATGGACTCAAATAGGCTTGATGTGGGACTTTCTAATGCTGTTGCAATGCTAAGTACTACAGATTTTCTAATGGAATTTTTAAAACCATTGCATACATACGTTAATGATGAGTGCAGTAGAGGGACATTAAGGTATATTCAAGAAAAATTTTCCAAAATAGCAATTAGAAATTGTTTAGCTAATCTATATGTTAAATTTAGATCTTCCAAAGAAGAAGGTCCTAGAATGATAATAGGGTCATTAACATCAGAACATGAGAATTTAGATACTTTGATGCATATAATTATTGCACAGAATATTGGATGGGATGTAACATATGTAGGAAATAATATCCCTCATGATGAACTTACTTATATGGCAAATAAAATATCTGTTCGTACAATGGTCATTGCTTTAAATAATCCAAGAGATATAGCTAGAAAAACATATGAGATTAAAACAATTAAAGAAAATGCCGATCAAAAAGATAATATTGTATTGATTGGGGCACAAGCAGGGTCATATAGACAAATTGCTGATGATGTCAGAGCTGTGATATCGCAAGATTTAAGTTCATTTAGGTTAACCTTAGAAAGGTTATATGGGTTAATCAGATAAAGTAGCTAACAATTCTTTGATAGATGCAATCTCCTTGCTGATATAATCTTTTTTATTAAAATTACTTTGGATGATATCAGAAGGTGCTTTTTCAATAAAATTTTTATTATTTAATTTGGCTTCTATTTTTTCTAAATTAATTTCAAGATTAGACAAACTCTTTTGAAGCCTCTTAATTTCACTTTTAATATCTATTATATTTTTAATGGGTATAAATATTTTTATATTCTTTAAGGTGATAGTTATGCATTCATCTATATTATATGAATCGTCTTTTAAAAATACATTCTTAAGTTTACAAAGCTTTTTAATAATAATAATATTATTATTAAGACATTTGTCTATTGATTCACCTTCATAAATACAAAATATATCTAATTCTATCTTTGGATGAATACTTAAATCACTTCGTGCTTTTCTAATTAAGTTGATAAAATCTTTCATCAACAATACTTCTTCTTTAATATTTTCATCTTTAAATATTTTTTGTTGAGACGGGAATTTTGAATTCATCAATATATTATCGTCAGTATAATTTCTCTCCTTCATTTCTTTCCAAATCTCTTCAGTAATATATGGGATAATAGGATGACAAAGCTTGAGTAATATCTGCAATGTATAAATCAATATATTCTTTGTATATGTATTACCTCTATCTATCTCTACTTTAGCAATCTCCAAATACCAGTCACAGTATTCATTCCAGATAAAGCTATATAGAGAAGAAGCCATAAGATCAAAACGATAGGATGTACAGTGTTTCTTATACTCTATAACTAAATCATCAAGTTTAATTATTATAAACTTCTCATATGTTGATAGATTATCAAACTTAATTTTATCTTCGAATTTATATTCATTAGCTGTCATATATACAAAGCGTGATGCATTCCATAATTTATTACAAAAGTTTCGGTATCCTTCAATTCTTTGTAAATCAAAATTTATATCTCTTCCTGTAGATGCTAAGGCACAAAAACAAAATCTTAATGCATCTGCACCATATGCTTTTATTCCATTAGGAAATTCATCTTTTGTTTTTTTGTTAATTTTATCTTTCAAGTTTGGCTGTACTAAATTTGATATCCTTTTCTCAATAAGATTGTCTAAGCTTATGCCATCAATAATATCTATAGGATCAATTACATTACCTATAGACTTTGACATCTTTTTTCCTTCAGAATCTCTAACTAGGCCGTGTATATAGACTGTTTTAAATGGTACCTTATCCATAAATTTTATACCCATCATTACCATTCTTGCGACCCAGAAGAAAATTATATCGAAACCTGTTACAAGAACACTTGTTGGATAGTACTTATCCAATTCTTTTGTTTGTTCTGGCCAACCCATTGTACTGAATGGCCATAATGCGGACGAAAACCATGTATCCAAAACATCATTGTCTTGTGTCAGAGTGATTTCTTTATCTAAATTATTAATTTTTCTTATCTCATCCTCATTATTACCAACATATATATTTTGATTTTCATCATACCAAGCAGGTATTCTATGCCCCCACCATATCTGTCTGCTAATACACCAGTCTTCTATATTATTCAACCAATTAAAATATATCTTTTCCCAGTTTTTTGGGACAAATTTTATATTTAATTTTTCAACAGCTTCTATTGCTGGTTCTGCTAAATTGTCCATTTTCATGAACCACTGATCTGTTAATAGTGGCTCAATACTTTCTCCTGATCTTTCACCAATTGGAATAGTAGTTTTATATTCTTCGGCTTTATCAAATCTTCCCAACTTTTTTAGTTCGTCAATAACAATATTTCTTGATTCATGAATGTTCATTCCTACGAATAAATCAGAAACATTATCATTAAACGTACCATCTTTATTTAAAATATTGATGAAATCTAAATTATGTTTCTTTCCTAATTTATAATCATTAAAATCATGAGCCGGTGTAATCTTTACACATCCTGTACCAAATTCCATATCAATTGAATCATCTAAAATTATAGGGACTACTCTATTAACCAAAGGAATTACTACTTTATGACTTATTAAGTCTTTGTATCTTATATCATTGGGATTTATACATATGGCACTGTCACCAAATAATGTTTCCGGCCTAGTAGTCGCAACAGTTAATGTCTTATCTATATTCTCTAATTCATAAGTAATATAATATAAATACCCCAGTTTTTCTGTATTTGTGACTTCTAGATCAGAAATAGCAGTTTGAAGTTTGATATCCCAATTAACTAATCTATTACCACGATAAATAATTTTTTCATCATACAATTCAATAAAAACTTTTTTCACAGCATCGCTTAAACCATCATCCATTGTAAATCTATTTCTATTCCAATCAGCAGACGAACCAATTCGTTTAGTTTGAGATATAATTGTATTACCTGATTGTTCCTTCCATTTCCATATTTCATTAACAAGAGCTTCTCTGCCAATAGAATTTCTTGTTTTTCCATTTTTACTTAGATTATTTTCAACAACAAGTTGCGTAGCAATACCTGCATGATCTGTTCCTGGTTGCCATAAAACACTTTTACCTAACATCCTATTATATCTAATTAGTATATCGATTATTGTATGCTGAAATGCATGACCCATGTGTAATGTTCCGGTAACATTAGGTGGCGGTAAGACGATTGAATAGTTTGATTTTAAATCTTTAGCTGAAAAACAGTCATTTTCTGTCCATTTTTTATAGATATTAGACTCTAATTCTTTTGGTGAGTATTTTATATCCATTTATAGATTTTCATGTTTCACGTTAAGTCTATTATTTTTGTAATACAGATATTTCTCTCTTGCTAGATTTTTTTGATGTTCATTACCACTGACAAGTTCTATTACAATCTCATAATTATAATAGTCAGTTTTTACTTCATCATCAAGATTTATAAATATATTATAATCTTTTTTAATTATAGAATCATTCTTATAGCCCGTCTCTGTTAATAACACCGGAGTAAATGAATCATAATCTTTGCTTGTAGAATGAGGAATAAAGCTTAATTGCTCAAATGTCCACAATAATTTATTTAAATCATCTATCAATATAGAATTTTTTGACGAAACTAAGATTTTTTTACCTTCCTCATAAAATTTTTTGATAATTTTACACGTACAATAATTAATGTCGTCATCTGAGTCTAATATGTAAAATATTGCTGAATTATCCAATGTTTTAATTTGAGAGTACGAAGTCTATTAATAGACTTACTGGTCTGCCGGTAGAGCCTTTATTCTTCCCAACCTCCCATGCTGTTCCCGCAATATCTAAATGTGCCCATTTAACTCCATCTGTAAACTTAGCTAAAAATGCTGCAGCTGTAATGGCTCCACCATATCTGCCACCAATATTTTGAATATCCGCAAAATTTGTTTTCAACTCTTCAAAATAATCATCATATAATGGTAATTGCCAGACTCTGTCACCCGTTTTATCTGCAGATTTTTTAATTAACTCGGCGAGTTTTTGATCATTTGAGAATAATCCACTTGGATATTTACCAAGCCCAACAAGACAGGCTCCTGTCAGCGTTGCCATATCTATCATATATTTTGGTTTATATTTTCTCGAGTAGGTAAGGGCATCACAAAGAACCAGTCGTCCTTCAGCATCTGTATTTAATATTTCAATTGTCAATCCAGACATACTTGTATAAACATCACCTGGCCTGGTTGCTTGACTTCCAGGCATATTTTCAGCACAAGCTATAATGCCTATAACATTTTTATTAATATTCATTTCAGCAAGCGCCTTCATAGTACCAAGTACACTGCCTGCGCCTGACATGTCATATTTCATTTCATCCATATTTGGCGATGGTTTAAGGGATATTCCACCTGTATCGAATGTTATACCTTTGCCAACTAAGACGATAGGCTGTTTATTTTTCACAGGCATATATTCAATGGCTACTAATTTTGCCGGCTCTTTACTACCTTGTGATACAGATAATAATGAGCCCATGCCCATAGATTTCATTTTTGCTTCATTGATAACAGTTACTTTTAATTTTTTATTAATCTTTTTTAGTTTTATTGCCTCATTGCTTAAGAAAGTTGGATTACAAATATTAGGTGGAGTATTACCAAGATCCTTTGCTAGCTTGATACCATTAGAAATTGCTTTACCATTTGTAACACTTGTAATAAATGCCTTCCGTGGAAAAATTTTATTAGAAATTAAATTACAAGATTTAATTTTTGACTTTTTCTTTTCTTTTTTATAAATATACTTGTAAAAGCCGTCTTCCAAATAAGTCACCAATAACTCTAAAGTAACATTATTTCTTTTTGAAATTATGTTATCAGTATTAATCGAAATATTAGTGACATGTATATCTTTAATCTTACTTATTATTCCTTTAATAGATTTATTTAAGGTAAGAGGACTATATTTGTCTTTATCTCCCAGACCAAAAAAGAGTATTTGTACATTATTTTTGAAATCATCAATAGTTCTATGATCACCGATATTTCCAGTAAAATCATTTTTATTGAAGCACTTTTTTGCTAATTCTATATTCAATTTAGCTATAGATTTCCCAAGGTGAGATAATCTCTTGTCAGTATAGACCCCAACCAAATATATATCAGTTTTGCCTATTATTGTATTCGCTTTTAAGCTTTTATAATCCATATTTTTTACCTTTTATCCATTTTATGAGAATATATACTAGATTAACATTTTTTTTTAAAACTTGTTAAAATTTGATAAAATATATTACCATAATGAAAATTCTTGATAAATATTTGTTAAAAGAGATTCTAAGATCTTCTCTTGCAGTGTTCCTGATATTTATGGTGATATTATCATCTAACACCATGTTACGATTGATAGAAGAAGCCTCTGTAGGTAATTTTCCGACTTATTTACTATTTCCTGTAATTCTAGTTAAAATAACCCAATATTCAATATATGTCATTCCTATAAGCCTTTTCTTTGGCATCGTTATTTCTCTTGGTAAATTTTATAACAGCAATGAGATGTCAGTGATATTTTCTTCAGGCATTTCGCCAATTGATTTAGCAAAATCTCTAAAAACAATTATTATTGCTACATTTATTATCGTAGCTATTTTTTCATTATATATCACGCCATCTGCTACTGAGTTTAGATATAAGCTCGAACATAGGTTAAATAGTGAAGAAAAGGTCGAAGAAATTAGAGCTGGTCGATTTAATTCATCTCAAAATGGTAAAGCAACATTTTTTGTAGATAGCATCAAAAATGATACCTTGCATAATATATTTTTTAGCTCATCGAAAAAGAAATCTAATACGATTGAAAACTCTGTCACTGCTTCGTATATTAAAGATAAAGATGAGCGGAGATATATTTTATTAAAAGATGGCGTTATAACAGAAATTCTTCCTCCATATAAAGGTAATACAAGAACAACAAAATATCTTGAACATGGTGTACAACTTGGACAAGATTTGCCAGCATTTATAAATTCTAAGTATGAAGCTTTAAGCACATATGAGTTATTTTTTTTAAATAATTTGGAGGCAAAAGCAGAATTACAATCTAGGCTGATTTTACCATTGGCTACGTTGATATTAGGTTTCATTGCTATCCCATTAAGTCACTCTTCGCCAAGGAAAGGTAGATATAATAAAATATTTTTAGCTGCACTTTTTTATTTTTCTTATTTTATAACTATGTCTCTTGTTAAAAAAATGTATTTGTTAGAATTTACACCAGGTGTACTTGGATTATGGTGGATACATATCATTTTAATTGCCTTTATAGCTTTTTTATACTTTCAAGACTCAACTAAAATTCCGAGTAGACAATAATGATAATCTATATGTATTTATTTAAAAGATTTTCTTTAGGATTAATAGTAAGCCTAATTGTATTAGTATCTTTAGAAATATTTTTTTCTTTTACTGCAGAAATAAAATATTTAAATATAGGAAATTATAATATATATACTTTATCTAAATATATCGTCTTAAATATACCAAAAAGCATTTCAATTATGTTTCCTTATGCGGTACTCATTGGCTCAATGCTTTCATTGGGCGCTATGGCCTCAGATATGGAATTTGTTTCAATGCAGGCTGCAGGTATTTCAACTACAAAGATAATGACTATAATAATTGTTCAGGCATTTATATTATCTACATTGTTTTATTATATATCAGACTCAATAGTACCTACATTCAGTAATGAAGCTGAGAAAAATAAAAATCTAGCTCTTAATAAAAAAGTAATATTTCATAAAAATGGCGTTTGGTTTAAAGATAATAATACTTATATAAAAATTAATGAAATATATTCAGATAAAAATCTAAGAGATATAACAATGTATAAATATGATGAAAAAAGTACATTATCTTCTATAAAAACAATAGTAGAGGCTAGATATATCGATAAAGTATGGAAGCTCACGAAAATTGAGGAAACAATTCTAACATCAATACCAATTACTAAAAAATATTTTGCTGAAGAAGAAACCATCGAGTTTATTGATAGAAAACTAATAAATATCAAAACTCACAAAGCGACAAGCCTATCCTTATCTGATGTAGTGAAAAATATCTCCTATCTAGACCAAAATAATCTCGATGCAACTACACAAAAGAAAATATATTGGGATAAAATATTTAAACCATTTTCTACTATTATTATGCTTTTTCTTTCAATGCCTTTTATTTTTGGTAGACAGAGATCATCTAATCTTAGCCAGAGGATTGTTCTGGGTGTGTTTATAGGTATTGCTTTTTTTATAATAAGCTCCATTTTGCCTAATTTAGGAATGGTTTTAGGTATTGCTCCTATAATTAGTGTTCTCTTGCCAAATCTATTATTCATCATAGCTGGCAAGTATTTATTAGACTACCAATTGCAAGCTAGCTTGCGTTAGATATTTTGCTAATGATTTTTGTTTTTGAAATGAGATCTTGCAACGAATGTTTATGCACTATTAACAAAATATGACCACCTAATAATGATATGATAAGTCTAAGAAGACATTGTCTAATAGATAATTTACTTTCATTTTTATTATTAACAATATATGTCTTCCAGCTCTTCATTCCTAAAGTTTGATTATGCTTAATCCAAAACCATAGATAGTAAAATAATATTATTATCAAGAGATATAATTGATATAGAATATTATTAATAATTGCTTGCCCATCAGAAATTAAAATAACAGGTAAAGACATAAAGAATAAAACTGAGAATAATAACATAAGGTCATAAATACATATGATTATATTCTTTATGAAACCAATATTTATATAATTTTTATCGCTTGTATTCATATTTCAATATCAAAAGGCAATGTATCAACGTAGTCTCCTTTTTTAACTTTATCAGTCTCAGCAGAAAGTCTTATATAACAGTTAGCTGATGCAAGTGATGTTAGTATATTTGATCCTTGCAGGCCTGTTGTATTAACAATATAGTCACCATTATCGTGAGTTAAAATAGCTCTTTTGTATTCTATACGCCCTTTTTTCTTAGTTAAATTAGTTACAAGCTTGGCTTTAATAATCAGTTTTTTATGTTTTCTGCTGCATAACATTTTCTCTATCGCAGGAATTACAAATAACTGAAATGTTATTGCCGCCGAGACAGGATTTCCTGGTAGTCCAAAAAATTTTGCTTTATTTATTTTTCCAAATGCTAGAGGTCTCCCAGGTTTTATTGATATTTTCCAAAAATTAATTTCCCCAACCTTTTTTAAAGCGCTTTTGATAAAATCTGCATCACCTACTGAAACTCCACCAGTAGTGATGATTACATCAGATATTTTGCTACATTCTTTTAATTTATTACTTATAGCTAACTCATTATCTCTCACAACACCCATATCTTTGATTATGACTGGTAATTTTGAAAGTAAGCCAAATAACAAATATCTATTGCTATCATAGATTTCTCCTTTTCTTAATCTCTTTGTAATTGAAACCAGTTCATCGCCTGTTGAAAAAAAACTTACTATAGGTTTAGCAAATACTTTGACTGTGCTAATACCAATAGATGATAATATTCCTAAATCTATATAGTCTATTACCTTACCTTTTTTTATTATGAGATTATTTTTTTTTATATCCTCACCTATGAATCTTATATTTTGATTTTTTTTGATAGTATCTGGAAAGGTAATACTACTTTTTCGTATTTGTACCATCTCCTTCATGATTACCGCATCACAGTTCTGAGGAATTAATGAACCAGTCATTACGCGAATAGTTTCTTTTTCTTTCAATTTCTTTATGTATGGTTTCCCCGCTAGAGATATTCCAGTCTGCTTAAGAATATAGTTATTTTTTTTTAATTGCGATATATTAACAGCATATCCATCCATAGCAGAATTTCTAAAAGATGGTATGCTAATTTTTGATTTAATATTTTCAAAGCAGACTCGACCAAAAGACTGTTTTATATTCACTTTTTCACTTTTATCTATTTGTTTAATAGATTTTGTTATTCTTGCGATTGCCTTGACTTCATCTAGAGCAGATGGATCGAATTCGTTTATACAACTATATTTATTCTTATTTTGCATTGTCTCCGCTTTACTATTTTTTTTAAAGTATAGTACAATAATATATGACTGCTTTAGGATATGATATATGCAGAACAGTGTAAATGATAATATTATTGATAATTTTTGCGATTCAATTTGGATTGAAAAAGGACTTTCTAAAAACACTATTGAATCTTATGCTTCTGATTTGAATCAATTGTCTAAATGGTTGTCTTCAAAAGATAAGACTATGAAAGCATGTACTGAAATTGATATTAATATGTTTTTGGCAGAAAAAATCAAAAAAGGAAATCTCTCATCATCCATCAATAGATCATTATCTTCCATAAAAAGCTTTTTCAACTGGTTAACCTATAATAGTATTATCAAAATTAACCCCAGTGAATTAATTGAATCTCCAAAGATTGGTCGTAAGTTGCCTATCAATATTAGCGAAGAAGATGTTGAAAAAATCTTATGCGCCCCTGATCTTTCATCACCTTACGGGATTAGAGATAAAGCTATGTTAGAACTTCTATATGCAACAGGATTAAGAATATCTGAATTAATTAACTTAAAGTTTAACGAGATTGATTTTAAACGCGGTATTGTAAAAATTGCTGGCAAAGGAGGAAAAGAGAGAATAGTGCCTGTAGGAGAAACTGCTCTATCTTGGCTAACAGACTATATTGATAACATTCGTCAGGATTTAGTAGCAGAAAATGAAAATGTGTATCTCTTCTTGAGCAATAGAGGAAAGCAGTTATCTCGTAAGTCATGTTGGAGTATTATTAATAATTACTCTAAAATATCTTTAGATAGCAAAACCATTTCTCCTCATTCTTTGAGACATGCATTTGCAACACATTTATTAAATCATGGAGCCGATTTAAGATCTGTTCAAATGTTATTAGGTCATTCTAGTTTATCTACTACACAAATATATACGCATGTTGCTAAAGAACGACTTATTAAATTTCATGCAAAATTTCATCCAAGAGGCTAGAAACTTATGAAGAAGATATCCTTGCTATTAATTTTGAGTTTTTTAATTATTTCTTGTACTAAAAACGTAACAACGGAATCGGATGTAGAAAATGCCATGAATGAAAAATACCCTCATATTAAAATAGATTCTGTTGAAAGACTAAATGATTCTTTCTTCGAAATTGCTATACAGGACCAAATATTCTATCTCACAACAGATTTTAGACATCTCATTGCTGGAAATATAATTGATTTCCAGAGTGGGAGCAATCTTACAGAAAATAGTATAAAGGTAAAAAGAAAATCTTTTTTATCAAAAATTAAAAATGAAGATACTGTAATATATAAACCAAAAAAAGTTAATCACACGATTACGATTTTTACAGATACATCATGCCCTTACTGCCAAAAAATGCATAATGAGATAAATGATCTTTTAGAGAATAATATAGCTATAAGGTATGTTCTATTTTCAAGAAATGGAGTTGACGATGATGCATATGAAGATATGGTATCAGTATGGTGTGCAGATGATAGAAAAACAGCCCTAGATCAAGTTTTTAAAAATAATTTTATTAGAGGTATGGAATGTAATAATCCAATAAAAGATAATTATAATCTAGCAAGTGATTTGAATGTTAATGGAACACCGATGATATTTATTGAAGATGGAACAGTCATACCAGGCTATGTATCTTCGAGAAAAATAATTGAAATATTGGCCCAATTAAACAAGTCCAAGTAAATAAGATGTATATTTTTCTTCTTCTGATTTAATATATTTATCAATTTCTTGAATATAGTCTTTTTGGTCAATATATTTATCATCATCTTTTATTGCCTGAAGTTCATTTTTAGCCTTTTCAAGGGTGCACCATTTCACCTTATCCTCTTTACAAAAAACTTTATCAGCAATAAATCTTTTTCTTTCTAATAGTTTGTCATCTGGTAATACATTTGGGCTGATAGAAAATAAAAATCTATAACATATCTCTCTAAGTCTTGAGTCTTGAAACTCTTGAGAAATTTTATATTGTTCATTAGGGCTATTAGTATTTTTAAATATCTTCATTTTTTCTTTATCACTAGATGAAAAAAATTCTCCGGTATATAGTTGATCTTCTAAAAATTCTGGCACGGCTTGATTAATTTGATAATCATCAAGCCTGTCTACTAATGCCTGTTTTAAATTGTTTACGAAACTTTCTTGCTTTTCTAAGTCATTAGCTTTTTTGTCAAATTCTAAAAAGTCTTCCTTTTTATATATATCTAGATTTTTAATATATTCTGAGCTAAGAATTACTGGTGATTTATTTGATTTGAGTAAGCGAATTACTTTCTGTTTACTTTCTATCAAAGCAATTATTGCTGATACCCTAGAGTCTGAAAATCTAAGTGGATCATTTTCTAAATCAAAAAAGGCTAACTCTCTTAAATAGTTTGGATTTGTTGTTAAATAAGAAATAGGTGTATACTTTTTTGACGATGTATGTGTTGGGGCTGCAAAAAAATACTTACTGGTACTAAGATAATCCTCCATGTCCTTGGGTTTAATAGTTTTCATGCATTCATTCCAATAATCTGATGCTTGTTCTTTAATAATTTTCGCCACCCCAATTGTTGCGCGTACATCACTTAAAGCATCATGAGCTGTATAGTCTTTTATTGTGCTCTGTATGTCATTTGCTTTTGCAATATCTTCTAGTTTGAAACTGATTCTTCCCTTTTCTCCCTTTATTGGTAAATTTAAAATGTCTAATCCTAAAGGAGCAAGGCCAAGTACAATTTTAAATAAATCTGCTCGTGAATTATTATTTGTATTAGTTATGTAAGGATCATGTAAGGACTGAAATAAACTATTTCTTAAAACTTCTTCATCAAACCATATACTATTATAACCTATGAATGTGGCCGGTGACCATTTAGAGAACTTATCTTGTACGATATCCATCATGTCATAAAATGATTGAGCATCTCTTAAAATATCTATTTTTACCCTATTAACTAAAAGAGCTTTAGGGTTAGCTATAACCCCATCTTTTAACTTACATCTTTCATCAATGACATCTATTTCATTAAATTCTTCATCTAATAATACAGCTGCGATTTGTAAAGGTTGATCAAAATTTACATTTATTCCAGAAGTTTCGAAATCATAAAATACATAATTCA
>CAJWVG010000027.1 GCA_913048065.1 uncultured Gammaproteobacteria bacterium
ACAACTCTCAACATACGTTCCATACCGCCAACATTTGTACACATAGTTTTAGGTGTTGTTCCCATATCTATAGTCTCCTAAGTTAACTTAGTTACATTATAGGCAAATAAGCCTGCTATTTTCAATAAATAACTACTTATTTGCTTTCTTTTTGTAATCTTCAATTGCTGCTGTTATCGCATCTTCAGCTAGAACTGAACAATGTATTTTAACAGGCGGAAGAGCAAGCTCCTCAGCAATATCTGAATTTTTAATCAATGATGCTTCGGTAAGAGATTTGCCTTTAACCCATTCTGTTAAAAGTGAGCTCGAGGCTATAGCTGAACCACAGCCATATGTCTTAAATTTAGCGTCTTCTATTACACCATCATTATTAACTTTGATTTGTAGTTTCATGACATCACCGCACGCTGGAGCACCCACCATACCTGTGCCAACAGTTGTGTCTTCTTTGTCAAATGTACCTACATTTCTAGGGTTTTCATAATGATCCAATACTTTGTCACTATATGCCATTTATATTCTCCGGTTAAACCACATTCCATTTAGTCTTTTCTACTGGAACATTTTCGAGAGACTCCCGATTTTCCTCATTTTCCGAGCTATTCTCGTTAATAAGGCTACCTAATGTAACAGATTCCAAATATGTGCACAGTTTAGCACTGAATTTATCCCAAATCACCTCATCTTTCTTTTCAGATGCAATCTCTATATGATTTTCTGAGCTGATTGCTTTGATAATCTGAGCAATTGTTATGTTTTCTGGGTCTTCGGACAGTCTATATCCTCCGCCAGGTCCTCTAACACCAGATACTAGGTTGTTTTTACGTAATAATGCAAATAGTTGCTCAAGATAGGACAAAGAAATCCCTTGATGCTTTGATATTTGTAGTAACGTCTTTGGTGCTGTTGTTTTATTAAGCGCAATATTGATCATCGCCTTTATTGCGTATCTTCCTTTTGCTGATAATTTCATCTTAACTTCTCCGTAATATAAGTTGATAATTACCCCTTTACTCAATGGTATGGCATACCCTTGCCTTTTTCAAGGTTAGACCTAAGATAAAGTCATAGTTATTATTTCAGAAATAGTCTTTAAGTTATTGATAAATAGCGTTATTATTTAATATTCTTTTTAGCCAAAAATAAACATTTAGATTAATTTTGATTTTGGCATCTATGTTGCTATCAAAATCTCTATGCTGGCCTATCGATTTAGCCTCTAATAGTTTGGCGTCTTTATATAATGTGAAAATTATATGGGGTTTTATTGAGTAATTAGTGTTACTTGATGGCGAAGGTTTGTATTTATAATAGAATTTGAAAATATCAGTATATTTTGATTGCGTAATTGGCTCATACTGCATTACGTTACTATTTATAACTATGGTAGAGAGAACACTTTTATTAGACAATAACCCTCTAACACTCTTAAATAAATGATAATTATTCTCGTAAATTTGCATTAGATGATGAAAATTCATAATTTTAAAGTTGTTTGATTGAATTTCTCTAATATTTATATTCATACACTATTTGCTAATTTTTGTTATAATATATTCACTTCTAAATTTACAATCTTATATAATTTATGTCAAAAGATGAACAGATAGAAATGGCTGGAAAGGTGATAGAAACCTTACCTAATACAATGTTTAGGGTAGAGCTTGAGAATGGTCACATAGTTACAGCTCATATATCTGGGAAAATCAGAAAACATTATATTAGAATTCTGAGAGGCGACAAAGTGATGGTTGCATTAACCCCGTATGATTTGTCTAAAGGCCGGATTATATTCCGAGACAAATAATCACATATTGTCTATCACTGCATCGCCAAAGCCTTCTGTACTCACAAGCGTTGCTCCAGGAACGAGCCTTAATAGTTCTTCTTTAACTTCCTCTGCCGTATGTTTTTCTTTTGATCTAGGTCTTATAAATTTTTTACCTGCACGTGCTCTTGCCAGGTCAAACGTCAGTTGTTTTTTTTGAATTGCACCAATAACACCTTTAAGAACATAATCTGCTGCTTCATTCCAGCCTATATACCTAAGTAACATTTCACCAGATAGTATTATAGAACCAGGATTAACTCTATTTTTTCCAGCAAAAGATTCAGCAGAACCATGTGTTGCTTCAAATACTGCAAAACCTTTTCCAACATTTGCACCAGGAGCTATACCTATGCCACCAACTTGTGCTGCGAGGGCATCAGAAATATAATCTCCATTCAAATTAAGTGTAGCAATAACTTCATGTTGCTCAGGAACTAAAATTATTTGCTGTAGAAAGTTATCAGCAATACAATCTTTAACTATCAATTTATGGTTTGTTTTCGAATCTGTAACTGAATAAGTGCCATCATCATTAAGAGAGCCATTATATTTATTCTTTACTAATCCATAAGCCCAATCTCTGAATGCACCTTCAGTATATTTCATTATGTTGCCTTTATGAACTATCGTAAGAAAATCTTTTTGTTCTTTTAATGCAAAATCGATAGCCATCTCTATAAGTCTCTCTGAACCTTCTTTAGAAACTGGTTTAATTCCTATCCCACAATTATCTTCAAACCTAAAAGGTGAATCACCAAGTTCATTTTTAATAAATTCAATAATTTTTTTTGCACCTTCAGAGTCCGGTTTCCACTCTATACCAGTATATAAGTCTTCAGTATTTTCTCGGAATACAACCATATCAGTTAAATTAGACTCAATCATAGGGCTAGATGTACCAGGAAAATATCTTATTGGCCTCACACATGCAAAAAGATCAAGTTTCTGTCTAATATCTACATTGATAGACTTAAATCCATTTCCAATTGGCGTAGTAAGTGGGCCTTTAATTGAAACTCTGTACTTTTTCATTGCATCAATTGTTTCTTGAGGAAGTAAATCACCACAAATTTCTTGAGCCTGACGTCCAGCATATATCTCCATCCATTTAATTTCTTTAGAGACACCATATGCTTTCCCAATAGCATAATTTAGAACCCTTTTCATAACAGGTGTGACATCAATTCCAATTCCATCACCAATTATATAGGGTATTATGGGTTTATCTGGGGTCTTAATCGTTTCATTATCAAACGATATAATTTCCCCATCTTTAGGCACGGTAAATTTAATCATATATTCAAGTTCTTTATGATAGAAATAATATTATTTTTCGTCAAACTGTTCTTCTTCTGTTGAACCTGTTAAAGCTGTAGTTGAAGATGTGCCACCTTGTATAACTTGAGTGACTGTATCAAAATAACCTGTGCCAACTTCTCTTTGATGCTTAGTTGCAGTATATCCGTCTTTTTCAGAAGCAAATTCAGCCTCCTGAAGTTCAACGTAAGCGCTCATTTGTTTTTCATTATATCCTTTAGCTAGAGTAAACATACTATGATTGAGGGCATGAAAACCAGCAAGAGTTATAAATTGAAACTTATAACCCATCGCGCCTAGTTCTTTTTGGAATTTGGCAATTTGCGAGTCATCGAGTTTTTTCTTCCAATTAAATGATGGTGAACAATTATAAGCTAATAGTTGTTCTGGGTACTCTTTCTTGAGTGCTTCTGCAAATTTTTTCGCAAATGCTAAATCTGGAACCCCTGTTTCACACCATACTAAATCAGCGTAAGGAGCGTATGCTAAGCCACGTGATATGGCTTGATCAATACCATTTTTAACTCTATAAAAACCTTCTGCCGTTCTATCACCTGTACAAAATTCCTTGTCTCTTGAGTCTATATCACTGGTTAATAAATTTGCTGCCTCAGCATCAGTTCTTGCCAACAACACAGTTGATGTTCCAGATACGTCTGCAGCTAATCTAGCAGCAGCTAATTTTTGAACTGCTTCTTGAGTAGGTACCAAAACTTTTCCTCCCATATGTCCACATTTTTTTGCAGAGGCTAATTGATCCTCAAAATGTACACCAGCAGCTCCAGCCTCGATCATTGCTTTCATTAATTCAAATGCATTTAGAACACCACCAAATCCTGCTTCTGCGTCAGCAACAATTGGTAACATATAATCAATTAATTCATTACCTTCAGCAACATTTAATTGATCTGCTCTTCTGAGAGAATTATTTATTCTTTTTACTACACTTGGCACACTATCAACAGGGTATAACGACTGATCTGGATACATTTGCATTCCAGTGTTAGCATCACCTGCTACTTGCCACCCTGACAAATATATAGCTTTTAGACCTGCCTTAGCTTGCTGCATCGCTTGATTTCCCGTCAGCGCTCCTAAAGCATTAACAAAATCTTCTTTATTTATGGAGTTCCATAATTTTTCAGCCCCTTGTTTAGCAAGACTATGTTCAATTTGAACACTTCCACTACATCTAACTACTTCTTCAGCAGTATAGTCTCTTTTAACATTCTTCCATCTAGGATTGGTATCCCAGTCTTTCTGGATTTCTTTTGCGGATCTAAGTTTATTCATTGTTACCTCTTGAACATCGATATATTATAATTTAGCGTAGATGATACTATTAAGTAGTGAAATTAACAAATATAAATAATGAATTCTTGTAAAAAAATCATAGTTGGCATGTCTGGAGGCGTAGACTCATCCGTCAGCGCAATTCTTCTCAAGGAACAAGGATATGATGTATCTGGTTTATTTATGAAAAACTGGGAAGAAGATGATAATGAAAATAACTGTAATTCAAAAAAAGACTATAATGATGCATTGAGAATATCAAAAAAACTTGGTATCAAATTATCAACTGTTAATTTTTCTGATAAATATTGGGATTTAGTATTTCAAAGATTTATAGATGAATTAAATGATGGTCTAACGCCTAATCCAGATATATATTGTAACAAGGAAATAAAATTTAATTATTTTATGAAGTATGCTTTGTCACAGAATTGCGATAAGGTTGCAACTGGGCATTATGCAGGCATCAAATACGACAATGATGCATATTCGCTAAATATGCCCAAAGATAAAACTAAAGATCAAACATATTTTCTTTATATGTTAAATCAAGAAATTATGAAAAACCTTGTATTTCCGCTAGAGGAAATTAAAAAGGACGATGTTAAAAAAATAGCAAAAGCTTTTGATATATCTATATATGAAAAAAAAGAAAGTATGGGTATATGTTTTATTGGTAAAAAAAATTTTACGAATTTTATAAAGAAATATATAAATAGCTCTCCAGGAAATATATGTGATGAGGAAGGCTTGATTCTTGGCAAACACAATGGCTTATTTAATTATACATTAGGACAAAGAAAAGGAATAAAAATTGGAGGACTTAAAAACTATTCTGAGAAACCATGGTTTGTAATAAAGAAAGATAACAAGAATAATAATTTAATAGTTAGTCAAGATGAAAATAAATTATTATCATCGCGTATAATTAATCTAAATAACACAACATGGATAAAAGATATTCCCAAAGAAGACATAATTTATAAGGCTAGATTCAGACATGGTGGAAAGCTTATTCCGGTAAGTGTAAATATTAATGAAAATCAATTTATATTAAATATGATTGAACTAGAAAGAGCAGTTACCCCTGGACAATCCGCAGTTTTATATAAAGACAACGAATGTATAGGTGGAGGCACAATTATTTAAAATGTTATTTGACAAGATAGATGAACAGACAATCGCGCTAGCTGGATTATATCAGTCATGTCATGTTGTCTCAAAAATTGCATGGAATGGTGAATATTATGAAAAAGATTTTAATCCCTTAATAAATTGTATTTTAAAAATCAACTCTACAAATACTGAAGATATATATATTAATATTTCTAATTTAAAAACTGGTCTAATAAGTTTTAAAAAACAAATTATCGGAGATATATTTACAAGGAGTAGCGAAATCAGAAGATACATAGCATCGCTTCAACAGCTCTCCTATAACCTTATGTCAAATGAGAAGTGTATTGGAGAAATGCAGACCATGTTAAAAAAATTAGATGATAAAGTTGAATCTATGACAATTGATGAAAAAGTAATACAGCTATCAAATATATATCAAAAAACCTTAAGTACATTTGAACCAAGAATTGTAGTAAGTGGAGACAACCTACATCTTACTGACAAAATCCAAGCATCAAGAATAAGAACAGCCTTATTTGCAGGAGTTAGATCTCTTATTTTATGGCAACAATTAGGGGGGTCTAAGTTAAAATTATTTTTTTTAAAAGGTAAATACTCTAAACAGATAGACGAATATTTAAATATGATTAGGAGTTAGCAATATTTTTAAGAACATAGTTTAGAATACCGTCATTAGTGAAATAATTCCACTCCATTGCGGTATCAATTCTTATTTTAACTGTAAATTCTAATGGTTTGTCATTACTAATAGTCGTAACAATAACTTCTTTATCATTAACATTTATCTTATTAATAGTGAATTGTGCGGTCACTTCTAAACCTAAATTTTCAAAGTTATCACCCTCCATAAATTCCAAGGGTAAAACTCCCATTCCAACTAAATTGGACCTGTGGATTCTCTCAAAACTTTCAGCTATCACCGCTTTGACTCCTAATAGTTTTGTTCCCTTTGCTGCCCAATCTCTTGATGAGCCACATCCATAATTTTTACCAGCAAATACAATGAGATTATGATTTGCTTTTTTATAAAGCTCTGATGCATCATAAACCGCCATTTCCTGATCTGTAGGTATATGTTTGGTGAATCCACCTGTTGTATTTGGAACAATTTTATTTGCAATCCTGATATTAGCAAAAGTTCCTCTTTTCATAATTTGATAATTTCCTCTTCTTGAACCATAGGAGTTAAAATCAGCGACTTGTGTTCCGTTATTTACTAGAAATTTACCAGCAGGAGTTGTGTCTTTAAAAGAACCGGCTGGTGATATATGGTCTGTCGTAACACTATCCCCCAGGACAAGCAAAGGGTAAGCATTAGATATTTTATCTAACTTACCATGGTCTTCGTTTATATTTTCAAAAAATGGTGATGGTTGAATATAAGTAGATTGATCCTCCCAATCAAAATAATCAGAATCAGCTATATTAATTTTTTTCCAGTTATTATCACCATCAAATAAATCACTATAAGAGTCAGTAAACATCTTTCTGTCTATGTTTTCATCAACCACTGATGAAATCTGATCTGATGTAGGCCATATATCCTTAAGATAAACATTATTTCCATTTTTATCTTTACCTAAACTGTCTTTAGATATATCTAAACCAATTTGACCGACCAATGAATAAGCAATGACAAGCATTGGCGATGCTAAAAAATTCATCTTAATTTCTGGATGAATTCTTCCTTCGAAATTTCTATTTCCAGATAAAATTGAACTTACTATTAAATCCTTAGACGCAATTTCGTCAATATATTCTTGCTTTAATGGTCCCGAATTACCAATGCATGTAGTGCAGCCATAACCTATTATATTAAAACCAAGTTTATCGAAGTATTGTATTAAATTAGCTTTTTCAAGATAATTTTTCACAACTCTAGATCCAGGAGCCAAAGATGTTTTTACCCAATCTTTAACCTTCAATCCTTTTTCAACAGCATTTTTTGCTAATAACCCGGCTCCTATAATAACACTAGGGTTTGAAGTATTTGTACAACTCGTAATAGCAGCTATCATGATAGCTCCATCAACTAATCCTGAATTATCAGTTGATTCAATTTTTTTCTGTTTTTTAATTTCTGCTGTAACAGTTTTTTCAACATCTCTAAGATTTACTCTATCTTCTGGTCGTTTTGGCCCAGATAGGCAAGCCTGTACAGTTGAAATATCTAACTCTAGGCTTTGACTATACAGAATTTTTTCAGAAGGGTCTCTGAACAGGCCTACTCTTTTTGAATAACTCTCAATTATCTTTAGTTGCTCTGGATCTTTGCCTGTTGTATGCATGTATTGCAAAGTCATTTTATCTATTGGGAAAAAACCACATGTTGCTCCATATTCAGGCGCCATATTTGCAATAGTACAACGATCTGCTATTGATAAATTATCCAAAGCGTCTCCATAAAATTCGACAAATTTACCGACTACTTTGGCTTTTCTAAGTTGCTCAACTATTGTTAATACTAAATCAGTTGCGGTGGTTGATTTTTCCATTTTACCAGTTAAGTTAAAGCCGATAACTTCTGGCAATAACATCGGAATTGGTTGACCTAACATTGCAGCCTCTGCTTCAATTCCTCCAACTCCCCAGCCTAGCACTCCAAGGCCATTTACCATAGTTGTATGTGAATCTGTTCCTACCACGGTATCTGGGTAGAGAGTATTATCTTTATTGAAAATGACTTGAGAAATATATTCAATATTTATTTGGTGTATTATTCCATTATTTGGGGGTACGATTCTTAAGTTTTTGAAAGCACCTTGTCCCCATTTTAATAATCTATATCTCTCAATATTCCTTTTGTACTCAAGCTGTGTATTTAAATCTTTTGAGTCAGCTGTTCCATAATGATCAACCATTACCGAATGGTCTATAACTAAATCTGTTTGGCATTGAGGATTGATGAGCGAAGGGTCACCATTCAAAGACTTTACAGCATCTCTCATGGAGGCTAAATCAACTACAGCAGGGACCCCAGTGAAATCTTGCATAATAACTCGACTTGGGTAAAAAGTTATCTCCGTTTGATTTTCAACGCTTCCATTCCATGATTCAAATTTTCCTATCACATCATCAGATACAAGCTTATTATTTCTAACATAATTTTCTAGTAGTACTCTAAGTGAGTATGGCAAATGATTTATATTTATTTTTTTTATATCGAAAATGCTATATTTATTGCCCGATTGATCTAAATAATCTTTAAAATCCATGTTTTAATCTCTCAAAAAATTGTGAATATTCTATCATAGAAAAGTTATATATTTCATATTATTTGACAGGAATATTTTTTTTGACCTTTCTAAAGGTAATGCCATAATCATTATTTGAAATTTTTCTATCTATCTCGCCAATAGTATTATTACCATTTTTCAAATCTAAAGATGCTTTTTTTAATTCATCCTCTAAAGATTGGCTATGGTTTAGAATATAGAGTCGCGGGTAAGAGTTCGAGCGGATATCATCTAGCAATAGTAAGATATCATCATTTATTATTTTGACATACAACAGATTAAATTTTTTGGGTAGCTCCGATGAGGATGGATAGCCCGAAATATTTATCAAGCTATTGAAGATAATAGTAAAAAATAAAATTATCGAAAATGACAGAATAATCATCTTTCTGAAAGATTCTTTTTTAAATAATAAAAAAATTAAATAAGTATATGTGATTAGTAAAGCAACTATTATAACAATAATATCAGTAAACATTACAAGCCTTCTAAGTTATATGGTGTCAAAATTTCATTTTCAGATAGGATGGAGGTAAATTTACCTCCCGAATCTAATCTAAATTTTAAAATAGTTAACTCAACGTCCTTATTTTTTAAACTCACAGTGTCAAAAAAAACAAGTTTTAATGTTGGGTTAACCTTCTCAATCGTTATTTTAGCCTCTACAGGATTATTACTTTTATTGTCATACATATATAAATTGACTGTGTATATTCCAGGTATAATGCCTCTTAAAGTTACAACTTCCCTGTTAATGGAATAAATAACTTCTTTGCCATCAATATTTACTTTGTCATTAATAATCCCTTGATCATCTCTATCTAGATGCAACCATCCGGCATCTTTTTTTAGGTATGAAACAATCTCACCATTAGGGTCTTTAACCCAAAGATCAATATCATCTGGCAAACTATCTTTCCAATCA
This sequence comes from uncultured Gammaproteobacteria bacterium, assembly GCA_913048065.1. Classification (GTDB taxonomy): domain Bacteria; phylum Pseudomonadota; class Gammaproteobacteria. The sequence continues at coordinate 9,746 of CAJWVG010000027.1, forward strand.
ACCGTTATAATATATTCAGCCTTCATGTTTATGTTTCCAAATTTTGTAATGGGATTAATAAATAAAATTATTATGAAAAATAGAAAAGTAAAAGCTAACAGGATATTAAAAAGTAAATCAGTGAAAGGGTCAAATCTTGAATGTTTTCTAATCATTTTGATTTATATCTACTAACTCTGACGAGAAATGAGATAGACAATTGTTGGTTATATAGAATATTTTATAAGTGTAATGCTCTAAATAAGAATACTGAATAGTTAATAAGATTGAGCTCACAAGACCTGACAAAGTCGTGTATAAAGCTACTTCCATTCCTCGACTCATATTCTGAAGCATTTCTTTCATCATTGTGAAATCAAAACCATCAATTTCAGTTATTGCTGATAACATAATAATAAAACCTATAACTGTTCCAATTAACCCTAGCTTTAAGAGACCATCTGCCACCAGCCATCCAGTATTAAGTTTAGATGTAAGCGAATACTCAAAATTTTCCTTTGCCGAATCACTATCGGTATTAGATGTAACATAAAAAAATATAGATTGATCATCATTATTTTTTGAATATTGAAATATCTTTAATATAGAATTTATATCACTTTTAGATCTCTTAAGAATCATAGATAGTAAGTTTTTCACATGTAAATATCTTGTCCTTAAATAAAATAATTCAATCCCAACTTTTCCAGAGAAGTAGATAAAGATAATAAATATTAAACTTGTAATATAGCTAGCATCGTTATCTATTAAAGTATATGCAAAGCCAAGGTAATTGAGGATAAAAATAAAAATGAGAAAAAATATGACGCCTATAAACCATTTTATAAAAATCAAATCACTTATGTTTTTATCAATCATATGAACTAGGTTAGTTTTTTAGGATCGAGTAGTTTTATAATTTGCGATTTTGTCAAATCTGTCATTTCTTGGGTGATATCTATTATTGATCTATTAGTTTTATAAGCCTCTTTAACAATTTTAGATGCTAAATCATATCCAATCGTGTCGTTTAATTTAGTAGCTATTATTGGATTTCTCTCTAAATTAGAGTTGATGATTTCTTTATTGATAATAAAAGTATCTATTGTATTTGCTGTTGAATAAACAGAGTTAATTAAAAGATTGAAAGAGACAATCATATTTAGTGCAATAAGCGGAAGCATAGTATTTAATTGAAAATTTCCAGATATACAGGCAATATTGATAGCATTGTGGTTACCACTGACTTGAGCCATAGCCATTAAAACAGCTTCTGGCACTACTGGGTTTATTTTTCCAGGCATTATACTGCTGCCAGGCTGTAATGGCTTCAGCGTAATCTCTGAGAGTCCTGAGATTGGTCCGCTATTCATCCAACGCAAATCATTAGATATTTTTGTAAGACAGCTTGCGGTTCTTTGTAAAGCTGCACTCATAGTAAGGATATGACTTTGAGAGCTTATCATCTCAGATTTATTCGGATTAGATGTAAATTTTGCTCCAGTCTTTGAATAGATTTTATTTAGCTCATTGCAAACTGACTTTCCAAAAGATTTGGGGGCATTTAAGCCTGTCCCAATGGCTGTTCCACCAATTGGCAAATATTGAAGTTCTTCTGCGCTTTGCAATAATGGTTGATTACAATGAACAACTTGTTCTCTCCATACTTCTATTTCATAACCAAGAGATAAGGGAACTGCATCCATGAGATGAGTTCTTCCTGATTTTATAATATCCTTAGTCTCAAACTCTTTTTCTATCAGCCTCATAGTTAAATAATCTAGTGCATCATTCAACTCTAAAGCCAATAAGACACCACATATATTTATTGTAGTTGGTATGACATCATTTGAACTTTGTGATTTATTTATATCATCATTGGGATGTATATTGGTATTAAGTTTCTTTGATACAATATTTGATAAGACTTCATTCATATTCATATTAGTACTAGTTCCTGAACCAGTTTGATATACATCAATCGGAAACTGATCATAATATTTTTCTATATTTTTATGAATATCCATAGCACTAGAATAGATTGCCTTAGCCTTTTTATTTGACAATAATTTAGATTTAGAATTTGCATTTGCGCATGCAGCTTTTAAAGCAGCCAAAGATTCAAGAAATTCTGGGGGGAAAATATCAGTACTAATTGTAAAGTTATCTATTGCTCGCTGAGTTTGAGCCCCATATAAGGCGTTTTTCGGAACCTTAATTTTACCTAAAGAATCCTGTTCAGTTCTATATAGTGTTTTTTTCATCTGATTTTTAATTTTAAATTATTATTATGCTATAATAGCATCTTTGAGATAAATGTTGGTATGAAAAAAGATGATTTACTCTCAATCTCTCCA
>CAJWVG010000028.1 GCA_913048065.1 uncultured Gammaproteobacteria bacterium
ATTTTAAACTAGAAACAATGATAAAACAAAATAAAAAAGTTTTGGTTATAAGATGTGGGCTTTTAGGTGACACAGTAGATGCAACATCGGTTATTGAACCACTTTTAGAGCTATATGGTAAAGAGCTTGAAATACACTGGGTGTCCAAGCCAAACATATGTGAACTATTCAAACATGATAGAAGAATAAGTAAAGTTTATACGCTAAGACATACAAAACTGCCTTTCATTTTCAATAAAGATAAACTTGCAATAATAGTAAATTCATTATATCAGCCTTATGATTTAATCTTAAATTTAGAAATAGGAAAAAAATTCAATGATATTGTTAGATTCTGTAGAGCAAAAAATAAAATTGGAATGCCTTATGATTATATTCCAGATGATATATTCAAAGAACATCGCGTAGATCATCAACTAAGAATTTTAGATAAATTTTTCAATAAGTATAATAAGGATACAGCTAAACCTTCGATAGTTGGAAAAGAAGCCAAAGATCTCTCAAATAAATTTCCTATTGAAAAAAAATATATAATATTTTGTCCAACAAATAGTCATGTTGGTAACATCAATCATAGGGGGTATCGGTCTTGGCCAGAAAATAACTGGGGGGAATTAATCAACAAAGTACTATTAGAAACATCATTGAATATAGTTCTCGTGGGGAATAAAGATGAAAAAAAATATTTCAAATGTTTTTATCCTTTGGATGAGAGAGTATATAATTTAGCTGGGACGACGAGCATACCAGAACTAATTACTATTATGAAAAACTCTGAGTGCGTAGTAGCAACTGATAGTGGAAGTGCTCATATCGCTGGTGCAGTTGCAAAAAATATTATCTCTATACATGGGCCTACCAACTATTATCAATCTTCTCCTTACAGCACGGCATCGAATAACGTAAAAATTGCATCTTTAAACCTAAATTGCAGCCCATGTTATGATACAGATATTATTAAAAGCTGTAAAAAAAACCGCTGCATGCATGACTTGAGTGCTGAGAATATAATGGGAATTATAAAAGGTTTTAATCTTTAGATCTTTTTTTGGATAAATATCTCTCTATATAACGAAAGACTGTTTCATCAGGGTTTTTCTTAAAACCTGTTTCTTCTATATTTTCAGCTAAATCTTTTAATTTATTATTTATCTTATCTGATATTTTTGAATATTTACTTAAATCTCTTATTAATAAAATAAGCAAAAAGAGTATAATGGGAAACATTATTTCTGAAGTTGCAGTATAGTTATTATAAATTAAATCTAAAAAATCTTGATCCATTATCTATCTCTTATGAACTAATTCTAACCTATCTCTGATTTTAGAATCTATATTATTATCAATTTCAATTATTTTTTTTCTAGCCTGAGATAAAGAGATTCTTTTTCTTTCAAAATTTTTCCATACCTCAATACTTTCTAGCCTTGACGCCATTGTTACCTCATAATGTATTAATTGTAATTTTGACATTTGTTTTTTAAACTCTTTTAATAATTTTTGACTATCCTGTCTACACTGAAGATATTTTGATGATTCAGATACTTTCATACCCTTTTTAGATAATTTATCTCGATTAATTTTACCCTCGTCTGAAAACTCGCATTGAATTGACAATCCATATGCTCGAGACCTAGCTTCAGCAAAATTATATTCTGGGAATTGAATAATTATTGAGTCACTAATTACCTTATCATTATAAGCAATATCAGTATCCATATTGCTGCTCAGAATTACTTTAAACTCATTTTCTCCAATTGGCATTTCTTTCAAAAAAAGATATCTATTATAAATTCTGGTCGTGTAGACTCCATTGATAAAAAGCTTTCCATACCCTGTCCAAGTATTATTATTTTTTAAATCCTGATCTGGAGTTAATGTAAAATTTTTTACATTAGTTTCTAATTGAAAAAAAGGTCCTATCTTATTTAAAATAATTTTAATTTCAGGCACATCTTGCTGTACTACTTCTAATTTTGGATTATAATAATCTTTCCAAAATTTTAATCTCTCTTCTTGCCCATCATGACTATAAGTGATAATAGGCAATAAAATTAAAAAAAATAAATATTTATATATTTTGGATAGATTATTCATTTCTTAATTATAGTATCAAAGTGAATGCCAATGTTACCTTTTTCGACATCCTTATAATAAAGTTTGATGGTTTTTTCAATTACTGTAAATGCTATCTCTTTCCACGGAATTTCATCCTTAGAAAATAACTTGACTTCTGTGCTCTCTATCCCTGCTTCATATTTACCATCTTCTAATTTGCCATGATACATCATATACACTTGACTAATATGTGGAAGGTTACACATTAGAAATAAGTCTATCTTTTTAGATTTGGCTCCAGCTTCCTCCATAGTCTCTCTCCTAGCTCCCTCTTCAACTGTCTCATAGTTCTCCATAAATCCAGCTGGTAAAGTCCAATAACCTGCTCTAGGTTCTGTAGCTCTTTTACAAAGCAATATTTTATCTTTCCAGACTAATAAGCAACCTGCTACGACTTTAGGGTTTTCATAAAAGATCATCCCACAATTATCACATACAGTTCTCTCTCTATTATCGCCCTCAGGTACCTCTTTATTGAACTTTTGCTTTATCATTCTATTTTTTGGAATATTTTCTTTCACAGGATGCCTTTGCTGATATGCATCCCCAAGGGGAGTCGAACCCCTGTTGCCGAGATGAAAACCCGGTGTCCTAGGCCTCTAGACGATGGGGACATATATCATTAACACTATTGGTTCTATTATCGAATCATTATACCTATTTATTTCACAAATTGATAATAAATGTATAGAAATCATTTAAGCGTTTTAATGACCTAGTTTTTCCTAAGGTAAAAAATAGTTCATCTATTGAGGGTGCTTTTAGTTTAGCTGTTAGAGCAAATCTGATAACAGGCCCTATATCTTTGAATTTAAGAGACATATCCTCACTAACCTGTTTAATATCAATATTAATATTTTCCTTGTTTTTGAATTCATTTGCTTCAATTTTAACCAAAACATTTTTTAAGACAGACTTAGATTTTTCGATGTCTATCTGTGAAAAATTATCAAGATTATAAGTTAGATTCTCCTGAAAATAGTGCGTCATACCATTAGCGATATCCTTAAGATTATAATCTCTATCTATGCCAAGACTCAATATGTTTTCTAAGTAATCACTATCAGCGATATTGATTTTAAGCGATGTTAGATATGGTAAAATCATGTCAGCAACATCTTTAATATTTTTACTTTTGATGTAATGTTGATTCAACCAATTTAATTTATCATAGTCAAAAATTGCAGAAGATTTAGTAACTTTATCAATATTAAATAATTTTAATAATTCGTCTAATGTAAAAAACTCATCGTCACCATGAGACCATCCGGTTTTAACTAGGTAATTTATCAAAGCTTCAACAAGATATCCATCATCAAGAAAACTATTTATATCCACTGCACCATGTCTTTTTGATAACCTTTTTCCATCAACTCCATGTATCATTGGCAAATGTCCAAAAACAGGAACACCATAACCTAAAGCATTAAATAAGTTAACTTGTACTGCTGTATTACTAAGATGGTCGTCACCTCTAATGATATGTGTTATGCCCATAGCAGCATCGTCTACAACAGATGTTAGATTATAAGTTGGAACACCATTAGATCTTAAGATAACCACATCATGAAAAGTTTTGGGTTCGAATGCTATATCATCATGCACCATATCTTTTAGGATTATTTTTTCATTTCTTTGATTTTTAAATCTTATTACATGATTAATTTTATTGAGTCTATTTTCATACTGTATATCAAGATTTGTATCTTTAGTCTTTTCTGTAACCTCTACTTTGTCATAGTAGGCAAATCCTTGCTTTAAAAGTAATTCTATTTTATCAATGTAAATATCAAATCTTTTTGATTGATATATAATATCCTGATCAGAAGTTAAGCCAAGAGAATTTAAAGCGCTTATTATTGAATCACAAAATTCCTGAGTGCTCCTAGTGATATCTGTATCATCAATTCTTATATAAAATTCGCCACCCTGGCTTTTAGCGAATAACCATGAGAATAAGGCTGTTCTAACTCCCCCAATATGTAACCACCCAGTTGGACTAGGTGCAAATCTAGTTTTTATCATATTCTTATAAAGTCATTTTAAAATCTTCAACTATTGCACCTGGAATTGTAGAGCTATGTGTTGATCTTTCCTCATATGTACTTGAATCCATTAATAATTGTTTTTTATCTGTTAAGCCTAAAAGTTTATCACCAAAAATATTATATACTGTCTCATCGAACCTCATGGTGTTTATAGGCCCTTGATACTCCCCATTATTCACTTGGAAACAGCCAAATCTAGTCAATCCAGTGATTCTTCCATTATTTCGATCAGAAAAATTTAAGTACCATAGATTACTGATATAAATTCCATCATTAAGTGCAGAAAGAATCTGATCTGACTTTATTGTACCCTCTTTAAGATCTATAGACACAGGAGATTCATAATACTCAGCAGCATTATGATTTACAGAATATTCAAGAGCAGACCGAGGTGAAATTAATGATTTTTTATATTCACCATCAATAATGAGCTCAGTTAAATCAGGTTTAATAAATCCATCGCTATGAAATTTCGGAGATATTCCATTTGATAGATTTTCGGAAAACGTAACCATTTTATTTAGTTTTTTTTCACCTTTTGCCATTAGATGCAAGGGACTGGTTCCTATCTTATTTGCCTTATAACTGAAGCCTCCCCATGACATCATATCAATGATTTCATTTAATGCTGATGGTGATAGATAAACTTTATAATCACCAGGGTTGATTATTTGTTCTTTGTTATCTATTACCTTCAGTTTCTGCTTAGTTTCTAACAGTAGCGAATCAAAAGTTTTTTGATTCCATGTCTGATCAGAATAGTTTTGTTTTATTGCTTTACCGGTTTTTGCATATGTAGACCAATCAAAATTGAATGACTCACTTTCATGCCAATTGAACTGCCCAAGGGAATTAGAAAAACCTTTTATTATGGATCCACTTGATAAAATACCCACCATATCTAAGGACTTAAAGCCTTCAAGTATATTGTCAGTTATTTCATAATTATTGAGTGAATTATTTGTATGATCATTCTCAAATGAATTGATATTTTTTTCGAAGATTAAATATGGATCGCTTGGTAATTCAGGAATCTCTCTTCTTAAATATGATAGCGTTCTTCTTAATAATAATGAATCTTTTTTGAAATCTGTACTCAATCTAATTATTGAAGTTAAAGTCTTTCTTTTAAATATCATTGTTAATGTTAATGTAACTTGATTAACATTTCCTGCTTGACGAATTTTGGCATGGTTGAATCTAATGAAATCAGTTTTCTCAGCATCTATGTTTAATATTAAGATTTCATTGGATTCAAGATTATTGAATAGTAATTCAGATATTTTTTTAAAATAGTCTCTCATCATACTCCGCCGAATACATCAACATTCTCAAATAGACAAATTGGCGTTGAGTGTCCTACAAATATAGTTTGATTAGGTTCCCCTTTTCCACAATTAGATGTTCCTAATATATTATTTGTTTCTCCATTTCCAACTTTAGATAAGTTCTTCCAAAAAGATTCTGTTATGCCTCTGTAGCTGGGGTTTTTAACCATACCGGCGAACTTACCATTCTTTATGAGTGTTCCTTTTTCACAACCAAACTGGAATTTATTTCTCTTATCATCAATTGACCATGAATTGTTAGTCTCAAGATATATTCCATCCTCAACAGATTTAATAATTTCATCAAAACTATCTTTTCCTGGTTCTAAATTAATATTGCCCATTCTGTCTATGGGCGGTCTATTCCAATTACATGAACGTGAGCATGCCACATGATCTAATCCCAATCTTTGACTTGAAAACAAGCCTCCAATTGGCCTAATTAAAACACCATCTTTAATTAAGTATTTTTTCTCTGCATTTGTTCCATCATCATCAAAATTATAGGTTGCAAGTTCAGACTCTAAGGTTGGATTAAAAGTTATATTCAATAATTCTGAACCATATTGATAATTTCCAAACATATCCGGAGTAACAAAGCTCGATCCAGCATAATTTCTCTCATCTCCCAAAATTCTATCTAACTCCAAAGGATGACCTATGGATTCATGGATTTGTAATATCATTTGGTCTGGAGCAATTACAGCTTGAGTTATTTTATTTTCACAATTGGGAGACTTAGATAGCTCTACTGCTTCTTGAGCCAAGGTTTTTCCTTTATTTATCATGTCTATTTGATCAATAAAATTATAACCTAATTGTCTTGCATGAGCGTGACCGCCAAAAGTCCGTGTTTGAATTTCTTTTTTATATTCGGCTGATACAACTATTTGAGGCAATAGATATGATATTTTTTGTCTGACATTTGAGTCATTCGTGTCCATAAACAATGTTTCTATTTTATTAAACCTAATGCTTGCCCCCCAATTAGAGATGGTTGGTTGAGATTTTAATGCCTTATTTACACTGATAAGATAATCGGTCTTATCTTTAGTTGATACTTGTGACCAGTGCTCATCTTCATTTGTATAATAATTACCAACTCTTGATTTCATCTTTTTTAAATCAGGGAAATATGTTAATTTTTTTTCTGAAAATTTAGCCCACTCAACTGCAGAATTGACAGCTTCAGAAATACCCTTTTTGGTCAAATTACTTGTTGCACCATAACCATATCCACCTTTATTAAAAACAGTGACCATTAGTCCATCATCTTCAGAAATCGTGACAGGCTCAACTACACCACGAGTTGCAGATATAACATTGGTATATTTATTGACAAAACGGAATGAACAATAATCTACTTTAGGTATTAATGACTTAACTGTATTTATAAAATCGTCTTTCATGATACTATGAAATAGTATAACACTCAGTACCTACTAATGCATGATGTTTACCCATTATTAAAAAAAACAGATTTTCCCGACATTTACAGGGGTATATTAAAAACAGTACAAATTAACCTAGGTTATAAATGTAACCAAAGTTGCCTCCATTGTCATGTAAATGCTGGTCCAGCAAGAAAAGAAATGATGAGCATAGAGACGATTAAAGATATTATCTCATTTATTAAAAAAAATAAGATAAAAGTAGTTGATTTAACAGGAGGGGCGCCAGAACTCAATCAACATTTTGAATATATCATTACTCAAGCTAGAAAGCTTGGTTGTCATATAATTGATAGATGTAACTTAACAGTTTTACTAGAACCTGGTAAGAAACATTTATTGGAATTTTTGAAAAAAAATAAGGTTGAAATAGTTGCCTCTTTACCTTGCTATGAAAAAGTAAACGTTGATGCTCAGCGAGGTGATAAAGTTTTTGAAAAAAGTATAAATGTTTTAAAAATGATGAATGCTAAAGGTTATGGGATTGATGAGAAACTAATTCTTAATTTGGTTTACAATCCACAAGGAGCAGTATTACCACCAAATCAAAATAAACTAGAAGTTGAATATAAATTTATCTTAAAAAATAAATATGATATAGATTTTAATAACTTATATACAATTACAAATATGCCAATTTTGAGATTTGGTAGTACACTAATTTCTAAAAATCAATTCAATACATATATGGACTTATTAAAAGATAATTTCGACCAAAAAACTTTGAATAATTTAATGTGTAAATCATTAATAAGTATAGATCATCAAGGATATATATATGATTGTGATTTTAATCAAATGCTAAAGCTTAGTATGAATGCAGATGGAAGAATCCATATTACCGAATTAGACATTAATAAAATATCTAAAATAAATACAGCCGACCATTGTTATGGATGTACTGCGGGTTCTGGTAGCAGTTGTGGCGGAACATTGATATGATGAATAATGATTAGTAAATTTTTAAATATTGTCATCCTTATTTCATTAGTATCTTTTTCTAATTCATTATTTGCAGCAGGAGGTATAAAGAAATCCTTGTCCAGAGAAGATGCTGAAGTGTTTATCGTTGAACCTAAAGAAGGGCAAGTGGTGAAAAACCCTATTATAATAATTTTTGGCATATCTAATATGACATTGTCGCCTGCTGGAATAAAAAAAGAATATTCAGGTCATCATCATTTGCTAATCGATGTTGATGAATTACCGGATATGTCTCAACCAATACCAGCTGATAAAAATCATTTACATTTTGGCAAAGGTCAGTCAAAAACAACTATTAATTTAGAAAAAGGTGAGCATACGCTACAGCTACTTCTGGGAGATTACATACATGTTCCTCATAATAAAGCTCTAATTTCTGATAAAATTACAATCATAGTAGAGTAAAATCTAGAACAAGCCAATTTAAAATGATATCAATAATAATTCCCACAAGAAATGAATCTCATGTAATTATCGATACATTATGTCACTTGCAGACACTTAGAAAAAATAACATATGTGAAGTAATTTTAGTCGATGGCTCAAGCTCAGACGACACTGTAGATATAGCTAAAAGATATGTTAATCATATTTTAATTGTTGAGCCATCTCGCTCCCGTCAACAGAATATTGGCGCGTCTATTGCAAAAGGGGATATATTATTATTTCTACATGCTGATACTTTTATATCAAATGAACAGTTAATAGAGTTAAATAAGATGAGTTTAAAAGTAAAATGGGGATTTTTTAAATTAATGTTCACTAATCAAAAAATTAAATATAGAATTCTAAGTTATTTTATTAATGCCAGATCAATGATTAGAAACTATGCGACCGGCGATCAAGCTATATTTGTAAATAAAGAATTATTTAATAAAATCAGAGGGTTTCCAAAATTAATGCTGATGGAAGATCTTGGTTTTTGTTCTATCTTAAAAAACTATTATCCTCCTTTGATTGTTGACAGTAAAGTCATTACATCTTCTAGAAGATGGGAAAAAAATGGTTTCATTGGAACTATAGTTAAAATGAGAATATTAAGATTTTTATATTCTCTTGGTGTCGATACGAAATTTCTGGAGAAGAATTATTGATGTTCTCTCTAAATATATTTTCTAAATGCCCATATAGAGGTAAACCAAAAACAAGGTTAAAGGATTTGCTGTCAAAAAGTGAAAGAGAGTATATAAGTATCCTTATGTTGAAAAATCTACTTGATGAAACTCATAAATTAGACAATTTCATTGATATTAATTTATGGGTATACCCAGACTGTGAGCATATTTTTTATAGAAAACTAGAAAAAGATTATAAGCTTAATTTAATGAATCAGGAAGGTGAAAATCTATTTGACAGAATGATGTTCTGTTTAAATAATGAATCTTCACGGTCTGATAAAACATTATTAATTGGTTCAGATATTCCATCTCTTAACTCAAATATAATTTTAGATGCGCTTAGTCTTTTAAATAGCAAGGATGTTGTCTTGGGGCCTTCAAAAGATGAAGGCTTTTACCTAATAGGTATTAAAGGTTTTTTTGATAACGAGATATTAAATGCTAATGAAAATTTGTCTTGTAAGCAAGTTCAAAATAATGTGCTTTCTAAGTCAATGAGTTTTGGCTTACTCAATAAGCTTAAAGATATAGATGAGCCTAATGACTTATTGTTTCTTTGAATCTTCCGTTGGAAAATGTTTGTCTGGATCAGCCTTGTTATCATATAATTCATTTAATTTTATGTATTTCATATACGTATTGAACATTGTAGTTAGAGCAACCGTGAAGCCATCAATTCCTTGAAATATACCACCCTTTAATAATAATTTTTTAAAGAAAGCAAAAAGCGAATGAGTTATAGGTCTTATGCTTGAACGCTTGACGCCTTGCGAATGCATTGTTTTTGCACTTTGAGTGCTATAGAAATTTACCTTATCTATCCAGTCAGTATAAGATTTGTAAGTATAGTGAGTGATGTGACAGTCTATATCTTTAGAAGTTGCATCTACATATGCATGCGATGTGCTCATTGTATAGTTAACTAAATTTTTATTATATAATCTTATAACTCTATCTGGATAGAAGCTTGCTGCCTTGATCCATTTTTTCCCACAATAATTTCTTCTTCTAAAAGAATATGCAGAGTAATTTGTAGCTTCTAGATCAAGCTCTTTAACATGCGAAATTAAATCCTCCTCTAATCTTTCATCAGCATCTAGACTAAATATCCAGTTATTTGATGCATAAGATGCAGCCATTTTTTTCTGAGGGCCATCTCCAAGAAATTCTTGAAGGAATACTTTAGCACCTAATTCCTTAGCAATTTCAGTAGTTTTATCAATGCTCAATGAATCAAGCACAATAATTTCATCGCATACTTTCTGAAGAGATTTGATGCAATCTTTTATAAGTTTTTCATTATTTAATGTAATTATTGTTCCACTAATTTTAATCATAGCTCTGAATATATTTTATCCAACTTAGAAAAATGTTTTTGATAATCATAGTTCTCTTTAGCAAATATCTTAGCATTATTTGATAGTTTTTTCCTAAGTTCTTCATTTTTATAAACTAATAATATTTTATCTTTAAGTGACAAATAATTTTTTGTTTCAAAAAGTAAACCGTTTACACCATCATCAATAATTTCAGGTACGCCCCCAGCATTACTGCCAATTACTGGTGTACCCATCATCATTGCCTCAGCTAGAACTAATCCAAAAGTCTCTTCATATGTAGGAAGAACAACGAGATCTATTTTAGACATAATGATCATTGGTTCTTTAACAAAAGGAACAAATGTAACTATATCGTTCATATTATATGCTGCAATCATTTTTTTTAAGTTTTTCATATAAGCCAAATCCATACAATGTCCAACTATCGATAATTTAATATGTTTATTAGGGATTAAATTGAGAGCCTCTAAAACCAAATGTTGCCCTTTCTGATCCTCAATTCTAGAAAAAATACCTATATTAAAAAAATTCCTATCTAATTCATAAGAGTCAGATTCAACAGACCCGGGTTTAGGTATTGATACTCCATATGTTAATTTTTTAATTCTATCTTCATTTATAGGTAAAAACATTTTACATTCATATAATAAATTATTAGTAATTACTAAGATTAACTTTATTCTTTTATAAATAAACCTATGATAAAAATCTTTTTTTAATCTGGTTAATTTCATTTGACGATAATATAGTATGCTTACATCATTATTAGAAAGTATCTTAATGAGAACAGATAGTAATAAGTCTTTACTCCAACTAATATGTATAATATTTATTTTTTCTTCATCAATATATTTTGCTAATCTGAATGCACTAAAAAATATATTAAATATAGATATCTTATTGATTCTTATTACTGGAGATTTAATAATTTTATTAATTTCACCATTATTCCTGCAAACAGAAATGACAGCATTTTTTTTATGATAATGGTTTACCATATTAACAAAATATAGCTCTAAGCCTCCTTTGTCAGGTGATGTGCATATTGCTAAAATCT
>CAJWVG010000029.1 GCA_913048065.1 uncultured Gammaproteobacteria bacterium
GGTATTTTATCAGGCATACTTTTTGACCCTATAAATGCAATAATCATAATTTCTCTCGCCTCTAGCATAGGTGCATCTTTTGCATTAATTATTTCACGATATTTTTTTAGAGACTATCTACTAGAAAGATATAAAGACCAATATGAAACGATTAATCATGGTTTCATGAAACATGGCGGATATTATCTTTTTGCGCTAAGAATGGTTCCATTATTTCCATATTTTATAATTAATTTTATTTCTGGGTTAACAACAATCAGAGTGAACATATTTTTTATAGTTAGTTTATTAGGTATGTTGCCTATGACAATTATCATTATAATGATTGGGAATAATTTAGGTGAAATAATATTAAATGATGCTAGTGTCAACTTTAACTTAGTTATATTACTATCAATATTTGGGCTTTTACCGTTAGCCAGTAAAATCTTCTTTAAAAAATACTTTGGTTAATATCGTTTATATTGAATAATGAAATTTATGGATATTTTATTAAATCAGAAAATATTTTCAGTTATGTATAATATTTCAATAACAAATTTACTAAAAGAGGTAGATGTGGATAGTAAATATATAGCAATTGAAGTTAATGGAGAAATAATTCCTAAATCTAAATATGATGATTACTTATTAAAAAATAATGATAGAGTTGAGATAATAACAGCTGTTGGGGGTGGATAATTGAAAAAACTAGTTCTAAATGGAAAAGAATATTCCTCTAGGCTTATTATAGGTACTGGCAAATATAAAGACTTCGGTGAGACTAAATTAGCTGTTGAAGCAAGTGGTACGGAAATGGTTACGGTGGCGATACGAAGAATGAATATCGGGCAAGACAAAAAGTCACCTAATCTTTTAGAAATACTAGATCCAAAAAAAATTACAATTCTTCCTAATACAGCAGGTTGTTACACATCTGAAGATGCAGTCAGGACTTGTAGAATTGCTGAAGAGTTATTAAATGGAGAAAAGCTAGTAAAACTAGAAGTCTTGAGTGATTCGAAAACACTTTACCCAGATGTAGTACAAACTATTAAAGCCGCAGAAATGTTAGTGAAAGAAGGTTTTAAGATAATGGTGTATACATCAGATGACCCAATTGTGGCAAAGGAGCTTGAAAATATAGGCTGTATTTCAGTAATGCCACTGGCTTCTCCAATTGGAAGCGGCTTGGGGATTCAAAATAAATTTAAAATTTCTGAAATTGTAGAAAATGCTAGCGTCCCAATAATAGTCGATGCAGGCGTTGGGACTGCATCAGATGCATCTATAGCTATGGAAATAGGATGTGATGGTGTATTAATGAATACAGCAATAGCATGTGCCGACGATCCCATATTAATGGCTAGCGCAATGAAAAATGCAGTGAAGGCAGGCTATGATGCATACAATGCAGGAAGAATTCCTAAAAAAGAATTAGGTGAAGCATCATCACCAGAAGAAGGAAAGATAACAGATGTTAAGTAAAAAAACTAAACCAAAGTTCTACTGTAATCATAGATCTAGGCAACAACGAAAAGAACTTATTAAAGAGACTTATTCATCAGCTAAAGCAATCTCGGAATCACTAACAAATAATAATTTAAATATCTTAGAGATTGGTTTTGGTATGGGCAATTCAATTACCCAATTATATGCAGACAACAAACAAAACTATTATTGTATAGAATCATATTTGCATGGTATCAATAACCTAAATAAATTCGTGATTTCAGAAAATACTAAGAATATTTATCTTTTATATGGAGATGGAGTAGAAATCATAGAAAATATCTTTCCTGACAAATCATTAGATGAAGTTTTGATTTTTTTCCCGGATCCTTGGCCAAAAAGTAAGCATAATAAAAGAAGGATAATTAACGAATACACAATTAGTCTTATTTTTAATAAACTTAAAAAAGGTGGATTGTTTCATTTTACAACGGATCATATAAATTATGCATATGATGTCAAGAGTATGTTGCAACACTTTTTTAATAAATCAATTATATTTAACTCTAATCGAAATAACCGACCAATTACAAATTATGAAAAAAGAGCTCTAAAAAGGAAGAACTTCATATTTGATATAAACTTGATTAAGTAGCTTCCTTCTCCGTATTTAGATATCTTTTATTAAATATAATATGTATTAAAAAACCAAATATAATACCTGTCCAGATATGGGTTCTAACTCCCTCATAAATTTCTATAGATAATATTGGGAATATTAATGTGCTTGCAAAAGTAATCCATGTAATAATTCCTAGCTGTTTGTTTTCCAAAAACAATCTATTCATTTCTTTTATTTTTATGAGTGGTAAAACAGCAAATATTACAATGATACCAAGTGTTGCCTGAGGTAAATTAAACAACAAAGGAGTGGCGAATAACAAAGTTAGGCCAACGACTATCATTGTGATTATTGAAGACAGCCCACTAAAAGCTCCACTAGATTCATTAACCGCTGATCTTGAAAATGAACCCGAGACAGGAATGCTACCGCTCATACCAGATGTAATATTTGCTAAACCTTGACCTAATAATTCTTGATTTGAGTTCACTGGAGTTGGGTCTTTATAAAGTTCAACTCCTTTTTGATCTTTGGGAGGTTTTTTAGCATGTAGTTGTTTTGCGATTGCAATTGCTTCCATAAATCCAACAAAAGCAATTATTACTGTATGTATAACCAGCATGGGTAAAGAGCCAGTAAAGATATCATATTCTGGCATCTTAATATCTGGCAAACCTGGGGGTATAAACCCTACAATTGGGCCTGCATATGGTTGATATGATGCATATGTAATTGAGATTAGTACAGCAAAAAATACCGCAAGATTACTCAGTGTCATATATCTAGTAAATTTATATTTAATTATATACATAAGTAGCAGCATCAAAACCGATAGAATTAACGCTTGATAATTTATCGGTGACGAAGCTAGAAGTTTTTCTAAATCTAATAGTTGCGTTATAGATATTTTGGGCATCCCAAAAACTTTGCTTAACTGTGATAGAGAAATAATTAAAGCTGCTGCAGATGTAAAGCCGAGTAAAACATGTTCTGGAATTTTATCAAATATATTTCCTGTTTTGGTTAAAGACAATAATAGTTGGAAAACTCCTACTGTCATAGAAAGTATAACCGCATAGGCTATATATAAACTAGAATCACCTAATGACAAAGATGATATTGCCACAGATGTTAGTAAACAGACCATGGCTACTGGGCCTGTAGCTAAATATCTTGATGAACCAAAAAATGCAGCTATGGCCACAGGTAGTAAAGCGGCATATAAACCATAAATGGGTGAGACATCTGCTAACGTTGCATACGCCATAGACTGGGGAATTATTATCATTGCTATTGTTACACCAGCTATAACATCTCTTGTTAAATAGTTTTTATTAGTTAAGGCTTCAGGCAACCATGTGCTGAAGTTAAATAACATTGTTTTAACATCAATCAAAAAGTTAATAATGTATTCCTCTGTTAATTCAGATATAAATATGTATAAAATGTAAATATATTATAGCATATATATTACATAGTGTCTTGGGGGCTGATATGAAGTACAGAAAATTAGGCAATACAAATCTAAATGTTAGTTTGATATGTTTGGGTACAATGTCATTTGGTGAGCAAAACACAGAAAAAGATGCTCATGAACAATTGTCATATGCTATAGAGAAAGGTGTAAATTTAATTGATACTGCTGAAATGTATGCCATACCACCCAGAGAAGA
Organism: uncultured Gammaproteobacteria bacterium; assembly: GCA_913048065.1. GTDB lineage: Bacteria > Pseudomonadota > Gammaproteobacteria. The sequence continues at coordinate 3,727 of CAJWVG010000029.1, forward strand.
GACTCAGGGCTTAACAGAGAAATACATTGGGACATGGGTTAAAAAGTATAAAAATCGTGATAAATATTTACTAGCTACAAAAGTTGCTGGACCTGGCATGGATTATGTGAGAAATGGATCTAGACTCAGCAAAGATCATGTGACTAAAGCAATTGATTCTTCACTAATAAGACTTAATACAGACTATATAGACTTATATCAAGTCCACTGGCCAGAGAGAAAGTCTAATTATTTTGGGAGACTCGGATATACCCAATCAGAAGAATATGGAATTGCCATAGAAGAAACACTTGATGCATTAGAAGAAGCAAAACAAGCTGGTAAAATTAAAAATATTGGAGTATCAAATGAAACACCATGGGGCATAATGGAATATATAAGACTATCTAGATTAAAAAATATATCAAAAATTCAATCTATTCAAAATCCATATAGCCTACTAAATAGAATATATGAAGTTGGATTGGCTGAAATGTCTCATAGAGAAAATGTTGGGCTATTGGCTTATTCGCCTTTAGGTTTTGGTATGCTAACAGGTAAGTACCATGATACCATCCCAAAAAATTCAAGACTTGGGCTGTATGGTGATTGGTTTACAAGATATAGTAATGATAAATGCAAGAAAGCAACATCTGACTACTTACAAATTGCAAAAAAGCATAATTTGAGTCTTACACAAATGTCTCTAGCTTTTGTCAATCAACAACCTTTTGTTACAAGCAATATTATTGGTGCCACAACGATGGATCAACTTAAAGAAAATATTGAAAGTGTGGAAATTAAGCTCTCTGAAGAAATCCTAAAAGAGATTAATCAAGTGCATGAAAATATCCCAAACCCAGCACCATAGTTTTTACTATTTAAGAATTATAGATTCAACAGCATCGTATAAGTCATCAAACATTGGGATTTGATATATATTATCTTTTTCAATTGTTTTTCCATTTCCTGTTCTAACACCTAATGCAATACATTTCGCAGCCACTGAAGCATCAATGTCTCTTGGTGAATCACCAATAGAAAAACAGTCTGATAAATTAAAATTTAACCTTTTTGATATCTCTATAAACATACCTGAGCCTGGTTTTCTAAATTGACAGTCATCACTGGGTAAAGATGGACAATAAAGTATCGATAAAATTGAGCCACCACTTTTTTCAATAGCGTTTAACATTTTGAGATTTATTTTCAAAAAATTATCTGGCGTAATTATATCTCGATTAATACCTGATTGATTTGTTATAATAATTATTTGAAAATCATTATCAGTGAGTTTTTTGATAGCTTCTAAACTCCTCTCTATCGGGTTCCACTCATCTGGTGTTTTAATATATTCTGTTGAGTCATGGTTTATAACACCATCGCGATCTAAAAAAATATACTTTTGGCTAGCCATTATTTGTAATAATCAACGAAGAAATCTTCAATCATGTCAATATTCATCTTTGTTTGCTCCATCGTATCTCTATTTCTAATTGTTACAATATTTTTTTCTAAAGAATCAAAATCAACAGTTATACATATGGGAGTTCCAATCTCATCATGCTTCCGATAGCTTTTACCTATATTGCCAGTATTCTCAACAACAACTCGGCCTACGCCAAGTGTTTGGAGGTTATTTTTAATATTTTTAGCCATAGACACTAACTCTGTGTTATTTTTTTTTAGAGGAATTACTGCAGCCTTTATGGGAGCAAGATGTGGTTTAAAAGATAGAACAATTCGCTTCTTTCCATCAGACAGTGTTTCTTCTGAATAAGCTTCATTTAATATAGCTAGAACACCTCTATCAACACCTGCCGATGGCTCAATGACATAAGGCACGATCCATTTTTTAGTATCTAAATCTTGTATAGCAAGTTTTGCTGTGGAAGAATCATTTTTGATAATATCCGCTGTAATATCAAGGTCTCCTTGATTTTTTGTATGCGACCCTAAATCAAAATCTGTTCTATTAGCAATTCCCTCCAATTCTTCGATGCCATGTGGAAACATGTACATAATGTCCACAGTAGCCTTGGAGTAGTGCGACAAGTCATCGCCATCAATATTAATAATTTTTAATTTATTTTCTGGTATTCCTTGGTCTATCCACCATTGTGTTCTCTCTTTTACCCATGTTTTATGCCAGTCCTCATCGGTGCCAGGTTGAACAAAAAATTCTAATTCCATCTGCTCAAATTCTCTTACTCTAAAGATAAAATTTCTCGGTGTTATCTCATTTCTAAAAGCTTTACCTATTTGAGCTATTCCAAAAGGAAGCGTTTGAGAGGTAGAATCCGTAATATTTTTGAAATTAATAAAAATTTGTTGTGCAGTTTCTGGTCTCAGATATGCATAGTTTGACCCATCATCTATCGGCCCGACATTTGTTTTAAACATTAAATTGAAATCTCTAGGCTCTGTTAAGTCTTCGTCTTTGCAATAATCTGGTATTTGGTCTTGTCTAAATCTTAGCCCACAACTTTTACAATCTACTAATGGATCAGTGAATGTATCTTCATGTCCAGAGTATTTTAAAACATCTGAATGTGTGAGAATAGATGCATCTAAACCCTCCACATCATCTCTTTCATATACCATTGAAGACCACCATGATTTTTTTAGATTATTTTTTAGTTCTACACCCAATGGTCCATAGTCATACAAACCTTGTATACCACCATAGATTTCACTAGATTGAAATATAAAGCCTCTTCTTTTGCATAAGGCTACTAAATCTTCCATATTATGATTAGTCAATATTTTTCTCTTATAAGCATCATTGATTTTACCAAAGATTCTTTAAATCTCCGTATGTCTGATATGTCTTATTATAGATTAAAAAGCTTATATATGCTTACTTTGTTGTTTATTGCCACATATTGGAAACTATAAAAACTTAAAATTTGCACAAATATTGTGCATGGTTGTTTTATTATAGTGCATATGTTATATTTATAAGTTAATTAATGCACTATTTAGTAACAATTTCGATTAGATAGGCTGGCATGATTAATGCAGTACTACTAGTACACTAATAAAAAGAGGAGTAAGAAAAATGAGTGTCGAGGATGTATTAAATATAGTAAAAGAAAAAGAAGTAAAGTTTATAGACTATCGCTTCACGAACACAAATGGGAAAGAACAGCATGTAACTGTGACAGCGAACGTTGATGGTATTAAAACTGATTTTGAAGAAGGGAAAATGTTCGATGGTTCATCTATTGCTGGATGGAAAGATATTAATGAATCAGACATGATACTTATGCCTGACGCAACAACTGCAGTAATGGACCCATTTTATGATGAACCAACTTTGGTAGTAACATGTGATGTTATTGAACCAGCAGATGGTGAACCTTATGAAAAAGATCCAAGATCTATTGCAAAAAAGGCAGAAAATTTTCTGAAGGAAAGTGGTGTTGCTGACACTGCTTTTTTTGGTCCAGAAAATGAATTTTTTGTTTTTGACGATGTTAAGTTTGAAGACAAACTTGGAAGTTGTTTTTACCAAGTTGATTCATCTGAAGCTTGTTTCAATAGTGGCAAATCTTACGATGAAGGAAACATGGGGCATAGACCGTTAGTAAAAGGTGGATACTTCCCAGTACCACCAGTTGACGCACTTCAAGATTGTAGATCTGCTATGGTAACAACATGTCAGGAAATGGGTGTAGCTTGTGAAGTTCACCATCATGAAGTTGCAACTGGCGGACAATGCGAAATTGGAACTGTTTTCAATACATTAGTAACAAAAGCTGATGAAGTTCAGAAGTATAAATATGCAGTGATGAACGTTGCGCATGCTTATGGAAAAACAGCAACATTTATGCCTAAACCATTAGTTGGTGATAATGGCACCGGCATGCATGTGCATATGTCTCTATCAAAAGGAGGCAAAAATATTTTTGCTGGTGATAAATACGGGAAGATGTCTGAGGATGCTTTGTATTATATCGGTGGAATCATTAAACATGCACGCGCCTTAAATGCATTTACGAATGCTTCTACTAACAGCTACAAAAGACTAATCCCTGGTTTTGAAGCTCCTGTAATCCTAACTTACTCGGCTCGTAACAGATCCGCAGCAATAAGGATTCCTTATGTAATGAGTGATAAAGCGAGAAGAATAGAGGTTAGATTCCCGGATTCTACTGCTAATCCTTACCTTGCGTTTAGTGCTTTGCTAATGGCTGGGCTGGATGGTATTAAAAATAAAGTTAGTCCGGGCGAAGCAATGGATCAGGATTTATTTGAACTGACGCCTGCTGAGGAGAAAATGCTGCCAACAGTTGCTCCAGGGCTTGATGTTGCTTTAGAAGCTTTAGACAAAGATAGGGATTTTTTGAAAGCTGGAGGAGTCTTCACAGATAAAATGATTGATTCGTATATTGGACTTAAGTATGAAGAAGTTCAGAGGCTACGACAATCAACACATCCATGTGAATTTGAAATGTACTATAGCTTATAAAAATATGGCTGCCCCTTAGGGGCAGCCTAGTCTTAAAATATTATGAGTATAAATATTAACCATACTGAAACCGATCGTTTAAATTCGAATTATGAAATCCTTGACAATTTAAGGACTGCTATTCTCATATTAGATTATGATTTGAATTATATTTTTACAAATACTGCTGCTATTGACCTCTTGGGTTCAACAACAATACTCAAAAAAATAACGGAAATTAAATGTGAAAAAGTGAGCCTTGTTTCTTATTTAAAAAAAATCAAAGACGATGCCCAGTCTGTTATGTTGAGAGATTTAAAATTTAAAAATTTTGATAGAGTTGAGAGAATTGTTGATTGCAGTATTTCAAGATATAGCGTTCAAAAAGATGAATATATTTTAATGGAATTAAACGAAACTGGAAGGCTTTATAATATTTCATTAGATCAGAATCTTATAGATCAACAAAAAGCGACTCGGGAAATGGTTAAAGGCTTATCTCATGAAATTAAAAATCCCTTAGGCGGTATTATGGGTGCTGCCCAACTTTTAGATAGAACATTAAAAGATGAATCGCAGGCAAAATTCACCAAAATAATTAAAAAAGAATCTGAGAGACTTTTAAAATTAATTAATGCAATGTCCTCCCCTATCCCATCATCTGACAAAGAAATGATTAATGTGCATGAAATAACTGAACATGTTACCGAATTATTCAAATATGATGCAGATAATTTAAGTGTCAGTTTTTCTAAAGATTATGACCCAAGCATCCCTCTTCTATATCTTGATAGACATCAAATTATACAGGCGTTAATTAATATAGTAAGAAATGCAATACAAGCAATAAACAAGGATGGGAAAGTAACAATTAAAACTCGTCCAATATTTAAATATACTATTGGAGATACTAGACATGATCTTGTTATAAAAATAGATGTAATTGATAATGGAGTAGGTATTCCAGAAGAAAAACTGAAAGAAATTTTTTATCCAATGGTTACTACAAAAAATGACGGAATGGGGCTTGGCTTGACGATAGCACAATCTATTATATTCCAAAACAAAGGCATAATAGAATGTAAAAGCAAAAACAAAGAGACTATCTTCTCTATAATTCTACCATGGTGCAACAAATGAGTAAGTCTAAATTATGGATTGTTGATGATGAAGAAAGTATAAGAACTATATGTCGTAGTGCTCTTGAAGACTTCTTTGAAATTGAAACATTCTCAAATGGGTCAGAAGCATTACTTGCATTAAACTCTAGCAAACCTGACTTAGTTATCACAGATATTAAAATGCCTGGGTTAAGTGGGTTAGATTTACTACAAAAAATATCTGAGAAGTGCCCTGGTCTGCCAACGATTGTAATAACAGCCCACTCAGATATTGATAATGCATTATCAGCTTATAAAGGAGGGGCTTTTGAATATCTACCAAAACCTTTTGATGTCGATAAAATAAAAAATTTAGCACTCAAAGCTTTGAATAATAGTGACTCTGGTTCAGCAGATGTTCATCAAAATGGTATAACTAAGTCATCCAAAATTATTGGGCAAGCACAGTCTTTACAAAATGTTTTTAGAGCTATTGGTAAAATTTCTAACTCGGATATAACAGTACTTATTAGAGGCGAGTCTGGTACAGGAAAAGAATTAATCGCTCAAGCTGTTCATGACAATAGCTTAAGAAGCAAACAAGCATTTGTTGGAATAAATGTAGCAGCAATTCCTCATGATTTATTAGAATCTGAATTATTTGGGCATGAAAAAGGTGCATTCACAGGTGCACAATCACAAAGGATTGGACGATTTGAACAAGCACAAGGAGGAACATTGTTTTTGGATGAAATAGGGGATATGCATCCAGAGTTACAAACAAGATTATTGAGAGTACTATCTAGTCAAGAATTTTATAGAGTTGGAGGTCACAGACCGATTAAATCAGATGTAAGAATTATTGCAGCTACCAATCAATCAATAGAAGAATTAATTAAGACGTCAAAATTTAGAGAAGATCTCTACCATCGCTTAAATGTTTTCAAACTAGAGTTACCATCTCTAAGAAAAAGGAAAGAGGATATTCCAGCTTTAATTGGATACTTTCTGAAAACATCGGCATCTGAACTAAATACTGAAGAAAAGACGATAGACAAGGAGACAACCGATTATCTGAAGGATTTTGATTGGCCAGGTAATATTAGACAACTAGAAAATATATGTAGATATTTAACTGTAATGTCATCTTCAACTGTAATAACAATGGAGGATTTACCTGATGATATATTTAGAGAAAAAAAGGTCAGCCAGAGCGATGAAATAACAAATAATTGGAAGATAGGATTACAAGAATTTATTCGAAATAGAGTTGGTGATGATAAAGAAATTATTAAAGAAACTACCAGTGTAGTCGAAAAGATTTTAATAGATGAATCCTTAAGAGCAACTAATGGCGTAAAATTGGAAGCTGCCAAGCTATTAGGTTGGGGTAGAAATACACTGGCAAGGAAAGTTAAAGAAGTTTAAGCAAGTAAATTCTTCATAACCACATTGGGTTCATTCTTTAAATAAAGTATTTTGTATGCAGAATCTACAATATTACTAAAGCCAAAATAAGTCTGATTATTTTTAAGTGTTGAGGTTGATAAATATCCTTCTACCGTACCAATATCTGACAATAGTTTATTAATATCAATGCCAGATATAATCTTTAAACCAAATTGTCTGTTACGTGATACATCTTGCAAACATGTTAATCTCAAGTCACC
>CAJWVG010000030.1 GCA_913048065.1 uncultured Gammaproteobacteria bacterium
AACCAGGAACTAAACCTTAGGAGGGTCTTGTTATATCCAGTTTAACTACGGGGAGTTATTTGTACTGTTCAAATTGTATATAAAAATACCTTACTGTACTATATTTATTAATGAACATTTTATCTATCGACTCATCTGGATCTAGCTTATCAATTGCTTTGAAGAAAGGAGATGAAACAATGCTTTTCTCTGATTCAGAAGCAAGAAAAGCAAGTCGTATTATATTATCTAACATAGATAAAATTATGTCTGATAATTCTTTAAAAGTTAGTGATTTGGATGCTTTTATTTTTAATAAAGGTCCTGCTAGCTTTACAGGAACTAGAATATCAGCATCGGTAGGGCAGGCCATAGGCTATTCTCAAGATATACCGGTTATTGGAATTCCATCTTTATCGGTTATGGCCTATGTTTATTTCAAACAATCAGATTTTTCAAAGATAACTTGTATTAAAAAAGCCTATGGAGATAAGATCTATATTGGAAGCTATGATATAGATAAGAAAAAGTATTCGGCATTAAAGGATATAACTCTTTGTACAGCTAAAGATTTAGTTTTAGATACAAAGACGCATTATGTTTGTGATTGCTGGTCAGAAATCTTAAAAACATTGGATTTAAAAGACTGGGATAAGATTGTTAAGCATGAATATAATTATGAGTCTAACGCAGATTTGCTTCTAGAATATGCAAAAGATAATATTAGCTTTGGAGATGCTTTTGACCTGAAGGAAACATTCCCAGACTATGCAAACCATACTGTTTAAATCAAAGTATATGCGTTCCTATTTGATTTCCAACTCTAACGCTTTTGCCTTTTTTTAGTGAATCTAAAAGTTTTACATTTTCATCAAATAGCAGTATTACCGTAGAACCGCTCTTAAACATACCAAGCTCATCCCCAATATCTATTTCTATTTTCTTTTTGCTATAGTTTGTTGAGATTGTTTTTTTAGGTAATGGAGGGGATACTTCGCCTTTCCATTTAACTTCTATAGATGAAACATTTATTGCAGCAATAAAGATAACTGAAAAATTTATTTTTTTATGTTTAAAACTACATACGAGTCTCTCATTTCTTGAGTATAATTTATCGATAATTCTAACCGCATGTAATGCTACACTGAATAATCTGCCTGGAATATGAATTGTTTTAAATAGCTTGCCCATTAGCGGCATATGTACTCGATGATAATCTTTTGGTGATAAATATATAGTTACAAAAGAACCATTTTTATATAAATCTTTTAGAGTCTTATCATGATCTAATAATTCATCAATTGTAGTACTTTTACCTTTAACTTGTAGAATTGAATTATCTTTGATATCACCAAATTCTAAAATCTTTCCGTCACATGAAGATACAATTACATTTTCACCTTTATCAATTTTATGAATACCATTTTTAAGTTTTCGGGTAAAAAAATCACAGAAGGTTTTATAGTCTTTTGTTGATTTTATTTCACATTCATTCATGTTTACTTTAAATAACTTAATGTAAGTTTTTATAAGAAATTCAGTAAATGGATGTTTAGTTCTTGTGATTATATATGTGAATCGTGAGAATAGATGATGAGGTAAAAAAAATAACCAATATGCTTTAATTATGTCTTTAATCTTCGATACTAGCTTCATACCCATCTAGTTTAAAATCCTTTTCATATCATCATAAATATCTTTATTTAGTAATGGCGGTGTATACAACCCGATAATTTTTGCATTATCATCAACTATAAAAAGTGCTCCGGTATGATCATAAAAATCTATATCCCCAGTAGATGATACTTTTTTATAATAGACTCCTGTTCTTTTTGCTAAACGCCCCATGGCATCTGCACTCATTGATAGTCCAATAAAGTCTTTATTAAAGTATTCTACATATTTTTTTATAACCTCAAGGTTATCTTTTGGGTCAACAGATATAAATAATAATTGTAGTTTTTTATCTAGATTATCTTTTTTTAATAGTTCAAATAATTGATTCGATTTAGCTAGGGTGTCAGGACAAAAGTCTGGACAACTACTATAGCCGAAAAATACAAGAGTAGTCTGTCCTTTTAGTGAATTATTGCTAAAATTATCGATTTTAGTTGATTTATAGGTAACGTTTTCCTCTAAAAACATATCCGTTGCATTAATGCTGGTATATTTTAGTTTATCTTGACCATCGTCATGAAAAAAAGTAATAGTCAGTATCACAACAGCCAGCCCATATATAATGTATGATTTATTCATTCTCATTCTATTAATTCAAATATTCCCTTAAATAATATATAATAACAAAGTAAATATATGATATTTAGATTAAATTTACTAACTATTTAGAAGTCTTAATTATGTCTGGCAATACTTTTGGAAAAATTTTTACCCTGACAAGCTTTGGTGAGAGTCATGGGAAAGCATTAGGGTGCATCATTGATGGGTGCCCCCCAGGAATTACTTTGTCTGAAAATGATATACAAAAAGACCTTGATAGGAGAAAACCTGGTAAATCTAAATATACAACTCAAAGAAAAGAGACCGATAAAGTTGAGATATTATCAGGAGTCTTTGAAGGCAAGACTACTGGAACTCCTATTTGTTTGATTATTTTCAATGAAGATCAAAGACCTAAGGACTATGGTGAAATAAAAGACAAATTTAGACCCGGGCATGCTGATTTTACATATACAAAAAAATATGGTTTTAGAGATTATAGGGGCGCTGGGCGTTCTTCAGCACGAGAAACTGTTGCAAGAGTAGCGGGTGGTGCGATAGCAAAAAAAGTACTTAAAGATAGAGTAGGCTTAGATATTTATGGATATGTTTCACAAATTGGCGAGTATAAACCAAAAAATATCAATATTAAATCAATCGAAAAAAACGCTTTCTTTTTCCCTGACGATAAAATGATAGAAACGTTAGAGTCTTATATTGATTCCATAAGAAAATCTGGAGATTCAATTGGAGCAGAGGTGACAGTAGTCGCGACTAATGTACCTATTGGTTTGGGTAATCCAGTATTTGATAAACTTGATGCATTGATTGCTTATGCAATGATGTCAATCAATGCCGTCAAAGGAGTTGAAATTGGAGCTGGTTTTGATGTCGTAAATCAAAAAGGTTCTGAATCAAGGGATGAAATTTCTTCTAAAGGCTTTATTTCAAATAATTCAGGCGGGACCCTTGGAGGGATTTCTTCTGGCCAAGATATTATTGTTAAAATGGCTTTAAAACCAACATCTAGCATTATGATACCTGGTTCTACAGTTACCACAAAAAATGAAGATACCACGATTGTAACTAAAGGACGACATGACCCATGCGTTGGTATAAGAGCAACGCCTATCGCGGAATCAATGCTTGCCTTAGTTTTATGTGATCTTTATTTGAGAGATAAAGCGCAGAATTCAGATTAATTTATCAACGAACTATGAAAGAAACTCTTTATGACAAAATATGGAATGAACATATGGTACATCAAAACCCTGATGGATCATCATTGCTATATATAGATAGACATCTTATACATGAGGTTACGTCCCCTCAAGCTTTTGATGGCTTAAATATAGAGAAAAGAAAAATTTGGAATAATAAATCTATCTATGCTGTATCAGATCATAATGTTCCAACAAAAAATAGATTGGCGGGCATTGATGATAAAATATCTAAACTTCAGGTTGATACTTTAATAGATAACTGTAAAAAGCATGATATTAGTTACTTTGATTTAAATGATATCAATCAAGGCATTGTTCATGTCATTGGTCCTGAGTTAGGCATTACTCAGCCGGGCATGACATTGGTTTGTGGTGACTCCCATACCTCAACTCATGGCGCATTAGCATCTTTGGCATTTGGTATTGGCACAAGTGATGTAGAACATGTGTTGGCTACACAATGCATAAATGTTAATAAAGAAAAAAACTTTAAAATTATTATTAAGAATAGTCTTAACGATTTTATATCATCAAAAGACTTGATACTGCATATTATAAAAACTATCGGTACTTCTGGTGGTACAGGCTTTACTATTGAGTTTGCTGGTAGTTGTATCGAACAGATGAGTGTGGAAGGCCGCATGACTATGTGTAATATGAGTATAGAGGCAGGAGCAAAATCAGGCTTAGTTGCTTTTGACAATAATACACTTAACTATATGTTGGACAAGAAGTATATACCTGGTAAAAATCATATTGATAATGCTATCAAGTATTGGGAGAAACTTGTAAGCGATGATGATGCACATTTTGATAAAGAACTTATTATTGATGCGCTTGATGTTGTTCCTCAAGTGACCTGGGGCACATCGCCTGAGATGACTGTTGATGTATACGGTAAAACACCAAACCCAAATGATGAGTCAGACATTAATAAAAGAGACTATATTACAAGAGCATTAGATTATATGGGTTTGAAAGCTAATCAAGATATCCAGTCGATTAATATAGACAAGGTCTTTATAGGCTCATGCACTAATTCTAGGATAGAAGATTTAAGGCAAGCAGCAGAAGTTCTAAATGGCGAAAAGATATCAGGCAGTATCAAACAAGCAATAGTCGTTCCAGGCTCAGGTCACGTTAAGGCTCAAGCTGAAAATGAAGGTCTTGATAAAATATTTATTAAGTCAGGCTTTGAATGGAGAGACCCTGGATGTTCAATGTGTTTAGGTATGAATGATGATAGCTTATTGCCATACGAAAGGTGTGCGTCAACATCTAATAGAAATTTTGAAGGAAGACAGGGAGATAAAGGTAGAACCCATTTGGTAAGTCCTTCAATGGCTGCTGTGGCTGCTATTAAGGGTCATTTTAGTAGCGTGGTAGATTTTATAAATGAAAAATAAGATTATCCACGGTCAAGTAATACCATTCAATCAATCAAATATCGATACTGATGCAATTATTCCAAAACAATATCTGAAATCTATTAAAAAATCTGGTTTCGGTCCATTTTTATTTGATTCATTAAGATATCTTGATCCAGGTGATTTAAGTACAAAAGCTAAGAGGAAAATTAACCCAGAATTTATACTTAATAAAGCTCCATACTCTTCAGGAAATATTATTCTTGCTAATGATAATTTTGGTTGCGGTTCATCGCGAGAGCATGCTGTATGGGCTATCAAAGATTATGGAATTGAAGTTGTTATATCAACATCCTTTGCTGATATTTTTAAAAGAAATAGTTTTAAAAATAGTCTTTTGTTAATATCTATCTCTAAAAATATTTTAGATAAGTTGTTTCAAGAAATACTTGACTCACCTAATTATGAATTGACAATTGATGTTCAAAATCAGACAATTACAACGCCTAGCAAACAGGCTTATGATTTTGATATATCTGATTCAGACAAAGAAAGAATTATTCAAGGATATGATGATATTGGACTATCATTGATGCATAAAAATAAAATAGAGCAGTATGAGAAAAAAATGAAACAAAAAAAACCCTGGATGTTTGGAAAGCAGTCATGAAGAAAACTAATGTACTACTATTGCCTGGAGATGGCGTCGGACCAGAGATAATGCAAGAAGCCATAAAAATTATAGATATATTTAACAGCAAGAATATGTCTGAGATTGTCTATGATTATGCTGATATCGGCGGAATCGCAATAGATAATCATGGTAATCCTTATCCAGAACAGACTGCTCAAAAAGCTAAACAATCTGATTGTATTTTATTGGGGGCAGTAGGTACAAAAAAACATGAAAACAATGAAAACAATCTCAAGCCTGAAATGGGATTATTGAATCTAAGAAAATCTTTGGATTTATATATAAATGTAAGACCGGTGTTTATTTTCCAATCTCTCATTGATAGATCATCAGTAAAATCTGATCTATTAAATAATTTGGATATTGTAATTATTCGTGAATTAATTGGAGATGTTTACTTCGGTGAACCAAGAGGTTTTAAGAATCAAGACTCTAATAAAACTGGTTTTAATACTATGAGCTATTCTCAAGATGAAGTTAATAGAATTGCTAAATATGCATTTGAATTATCAAAAAAGAGAAATGGTAAGGTTACATCTGTAGATAAAGCAAATGTTTTGGAGGCTTCACAGGTATGGAGGGAATCTATAGAAAAACTTTCAAAGGATACTTATCCTGATGTTAAATTATCCCATATGTATGTGGATAATGCGGCAATGCAACTAATTAGAGAACCTAAACAGTTTGATGTGATTGTCACAGGAAATTTATTTGGGGATATTCTTTCTGATGAAGCATCAATGTTGACAGGGTCAATAGGAATGCTTCCATCTGCCTCATTATCAGATACGATAGGCGTATATGAACCTATTCATGGTTCTGCTCCAGATATAGCAGGGCAAAGTGTCGTAAATCCTATTGCAATGATTTTATCTGTTGCTATGATGTTCGAGTATTCATTAAATGATTTAAAAGTATCAAAGATTATAAAAGATTCTATAGAAAATGTTCTGAAGTTAGGTGTCTTCACTCAAGATATAGCTCAATCAGATAAGCATGTCAGCACCTCTGCAATGGGTGATGCGATTATTAAGGAAATTAAAAAGTATGTTTAAAGTTAAAGAAAAATATAATATTGCTATTATTGGAGCTACTGGAATTGTTGGAGAGTCATTATTAAATATTTTACACTCGCGCAAATTTCCAGTTGACAAGATTGTCGCAATTGCAAGTAGCCGTTCTGCAGGCTCAAAAGTTAAATACGGTGATACTCTAATAGAAGTTGTCGCAATTGATAACTATAGTTTTGAAAATATAGATATAGCTTTCTTTTCAGCTGGTAGTGGTGTTTCTAAAAAATATGCACCAATTGCTACGCAAAAGGGAGTCGTGGTTATTGATAATACTTCAGAGTTTCGTTATATAGACGATATCCCTCTTATAGTTCCGGAAGTTAATTCTATCGAGATATCAAAACATGTTAAAAAAAATATTATTGCTAATCCTAATTGTTCAACTATTCAAATGCTAGTTGCTCTTAAGCCAATACATGATAGGTTTCAAATATTAGATATAAATGTATCAACATATCAGGCTGTTTCTGGATCAGGAAAAAAAGGTGTGGATGAGTTATTGTCACAATCCCATTCTTATATGAATCAACAGAAAATTAAACCCTCGGTTTATCCAAAACAGATAGGATTTAATGTAATCCCTTTTGTTGATAGTTTTTGTGATAATGGATATACAAAAGAAGAAATGAAAATGGTTTGGGAAACACAAAAAATCTTAGATAAAAATATCTCAGTGAATGCTACAGCTGTTAGGGTCCCTGTTTTAATTGGACATTCAGAAGCTGTTACTATCAAAACTAAAAAGCCTATCGATATTGATAGCGTGTTTGATGATTATCGTAATAATGAATTTATTGAATTGCTGGATAATCCCGAAAGAAATGAATATCCCACAGCATTTGAAAATGGTCATGGAACTGATAAAGTTTATGTTGGAAGGATAAGAAAATCATTAAATGATGATAATATTTTGAATATTTGGGTTGTAGCTGATAATGTTAGAAAAGGTGCTGCATTGAACAGTGTGCAAATAGCCGAAGAACTTATAAAGGGCGGCAAATGAAGAAAATAATTGGCTTTTTAGTGTTTATAATTTTATTTGCCTTTATTCCTTTTGGGCCTGTAGATTATTCATCAAAATTTTCGGGACTGTTTATCGTAATAGGAAATCTACAAGCTTCCATTCTAGACTTTATTTCATCAATTATAATTTCATCAGGACCTATAATTTTACTTATACTTAATAAAATAAGCGAACTTCTAATTGTTTTTAGCAATTTTATAATCAATCTACCATATCATCTAATAAATCCTTGGTATGTTTTAATATTATTGTTCTTAATTAGCTATTTCTTTGAAAAATTTCGATTCATCAATAATGAATTAAATAAACTAAATAAAAAAATATTAAAAAAATCAAGCAATAGTAATAATAATCAAGAGTTATTAGATAATATACAAGCGCTAACATCAAAAGCTGATTCTATCACTAATCTTCTTTCTCAAATTAGTAAAGCTGCGGATATATTCAAATCATCTCATGATAGGTCAAAAAAAATTCGAAGAAATGAATCTATTAATATAGAAAAATCTGATGATGTAAAAGAAAAACAAGTAAAGAAGAAAACAAAAAAGAAAATAGCTAAAAAGAAAACATCTAAAAAGATAGTGAAAAATGATGATTCTAGTAAAGAAAGCATGAACAATACTTCTAAGGAAACAACAGATCAACCTCAGACTGAAGAAATAATTAATGATGAAAATATTTCAAAAATAGATCTTGTGCGTGCATTGATTGATACAAATGATAAAAACAAAGCTAGAGAGTTATTAGAAAAAATTGTTGAAACAGGTTCAGAAGAAGAAAAGCATGAGGCAAGACTTCTTTATATGCAAATAAAATAATGAGAATAGCACTTTGTGTTGAGTATAATGGATCTAATTATTTTGGCTGGCAGAAGCAAAAGATACATAAAGAGAAGACGATTCAATATCATGTAGACAAGGCAATATCTAAAGTTGCTGATGAAAAAATTAATACAATTTGTGCTGGTAGAACAGATACAGGCGTGCATGCACTTGGTCAAATTATACATTTCGATACTACTAAAAAGAGACTAGATTATAAGTGGTTAAATGGAATAAACTCTAATCTCCCGGATGATATATACATTAAATCAATCAAGCATGTTGATGAGGAATTTCATGCAAGATATAGTGCAATAGACCGTACATACTGTTATATTATTTTGAATCAGAATAATCCATCTACTCATTTATTGGAAAATGTTTTACATTTTAATCAAGAAATAAATCTAACTAAAATTCGATCATCATTTAAATATTTGAAAGGAACTAAAGATTTTTCAGCATTTAGATCATCTGGTTGCTCATCTAAAAATCCTATTAAAAAGATAAAAAATATAACTATAAAAAAAAATAATAATTTTATTATTATTGAAATAACAGCTGATAGCTTTTTATACCATATGGTTAGAAATATCGTTGGCATACTTCTAGACATTGGCATATCAAAATATGAGCCAGAGTATATGAAATTTTTAATAAACTCTTTAGATAGAAAAAAATGTGGAAAAATGGTTTCAGCTTCGGGTTTATATTTACAAAAAATTTCATATCCTAAGCAATATAATATGAAATCAATCAAAGATAGTTTTATGTTCTCAGTTATTTGATTTCTTTATACTCAGCAGCAATACATGTTAATATAAGCCATGATTAAAACACTTATAAAATTTTGCGGAATGACTAATGTAAATGATATTCAATTTGCCTCTGATAATGAATATGTTAATTATATTGGCATAATATTTGCAGATGTTAGTCCTAGAAAAGTATCGCTTAAGCAAGCTGAACTTTTAGTGAAAGCATGCTCTAATCAAAAACCTATCGTAGGTGTTTTCATGAATCAATCAGCTGATTATATCAGCAATATAATTAATAATATTGATATTTCACTAATTCAATTTCATGGAGAGGAACCACTATCTTTTTGTAAATCATTTAATAAAAAATTTATTAAAACTTTACATATAAGTCAAAAGACTAACTCTTTCGCTAAAGAATTTGAAAATGATGCTGATGCATTTTTATTAGATACATCTATTGGTGATAATCATGGTGGTACTGGAAAACGTTTTGATTGGAATATACTTGAGAATAATGATAGTTTAAAAAACCTTATTAAATCTAAACCTTACTATATTGCTGGCGGTCTTAATTGCAATAATATCGTTGAGTTGATTGCTAAACATAATCCTTATGGTATTGATGTGAGCAGTGGGGTAGAATCATCTATTGGTAAAAAAGATCATCTATTGATGAAAAAATTTATAGAAAATGTAAGAATGTCGGAACAAGATTGTTATGAAAAAAATTAATTATAAATTATTCCCAGACTCTAAAGGACGCTTTGATAAATTTGGTGGAAAATATGTTTCTGAGACACTAATGTATCCTCTAAGTGAGTTAGATAAGGCTTACAAAAAAATTGCTAAATCTACTGCTTTTCAAAAAGAATTAAGAAAAGAACTTCATGATTATGTGGGTAGACCGACACCAATTTATCATGCAGCAAGAATTAGCAAGGAACTTGGAACCTGTAATATATATTTAAAAAGAGAAGATCTTAATCATACAGGAGCACATAAAATAAATAATGCCATGGGTCAAGCAATGTTAGCGAAAGCAATGGGTAAAACAAGAATTATAGCTGAAACCGGGGCTGGGCAACATGGTGTTGCAACTGCAACTGCCTGTGCAAGATATAATCTTAAATGTGTAGTTTATATGGGCAGCGAAGACATTCAGCGACAAAAAGTAAATGTTTATAGAATGAAAATTCTGGGAGCAGATGTTGTTGCTGTTGATTCTGGTTCTAAAACATTAAAAGATGCCCTAAATGAAGCTTTAAGAGACTGGGTAAGCAATGTTGATGATACACACTATATAATTGGTTCTGTTGCTGGACCACATCCATACCCTATGATAGTTAGAGATTTCCAATCAGTGATAGGAGATGAATCAAAAAAACAAATGAAAAATATTAATAAAAAAGTTGATATTCTTGTAGCTTGTGTAGGAGGCGGTTCAAATGCTATAGGTCTATTTCATCCCTTCCTTAATGATAATGTTGAAATAATTGGAGTGGAAGCTGGAGGTTATGGTTTGC
>CAJWVG010000031.1 GCA_913048065.1 uncultured Gammaproteobacteria bacterium
ATACCTATTTATTAATGCAAGATTTCTATCAGAAATTTAATTTTATTGTTTCTTTAGAGATAACATTTCTTATTGTAAATTACTTATTTTTTCTTTTTATGTTTACAAAACCTATTAAACACCTAGGTCTTGTGCTGCTACCTTTGACACTAGTAACAATACCTATATCTATGATTTATCAGAATGACTCAAACCTAGGAAGTATCGATAATGACTTAAAACTACACATCATTGTTTCTATAGCATCCTATGGATTTTTAGGTTTAGCAGCTATTCAGGCAATATTATTACGCCATCAAGAAAATAAATTGAAATATATTAATAAGTCTTTATTTTTAACGATACTACCACCTATTGAAAAAATGGAGAAGGTAATGTTTGAGTTAATTATATTTGGGTTTATTTTACTTACACTTTCTTTATTGAGTGGCGCTCCTTTCGTTGCTATCAATAAACATCCTGGCCTATTAGAGAAAATATTATTTTCAATTATTGCATGGATAACTTATTCTTACTTGTTATATAGCCATTTTTCGATGGGAGTTAGAGGGAAAAAAGCTACTAATTTAACATTAGGTGGCATGGTGTTTTTATTTACTGCTTACCTGGGTACTAAGTTATTTTTTGAATTATCATAATATGATCGCTACTTTATAATGACAGATATTAGTATTGAAAATTTATTTATAATCCTTTTTGGACTTCTTATACTTTCGGCTTTCTTTTCAGGTGCCGAAACTTCTCTCATGAGCGTTAATAGGTATAAGTTGAAGCATCGCTATAAACTTGGTGATAAATCTGCAGACCGTGTAAACTTTTTGGTATCAAATCCCGATAAAACTTTAGGTTTAATCTTATTACTAAACAATTTTGTCAATATTCTTGCATCTGCTATAAGTACACTTATAGCCATAGAATTATATGGGCAAGCTGGAGTAGCAATATCGGTAGTCATGCTTACTATTGTGATTTTAATTTTTGCAGAAGTAACCCCAAAAACATTTGCTGCGCTTTATCCTGATAAAATTGCATATCCAATATCATGGATATTTTATCCATTAATAAAATTATTTTATCCAATTGTTGTGATTATAAATTTTATTTCGAGTATTGTTTTAAGGGTTTTTGGCATAAAACCTAATAACATTAATCGAGAACTTCTTACAAAAGATGAAATAAAACTAATTGTGAAAGAATCAAGTGAAAGAATTCCAAAAAGTCATGAAGATATGATTGTTAATATGTTGGATTTAGAAAAAGTTAAAGTTGAAGATGCAATGATTCCAAGAAGTGAGCTTATAGCGATTGATATTAATGATGATATCAACAAGATAAATCAAGAAATTTTAAATTGTAAACATACCAGGATTCCTATATATAAAGATGAAATTAATAAACTTCTTGGTTTTTTACATAAAAGAAAAGTTATTGAGATGTTGACAAATGGTGAGATTTCTAAAGATAGAATTATAGATGAAATCTATCCTCCGTATTTTATTCCAGAAGATACTTCTTTGACAAGTCAACTCATAGAGTTCAAGAAAGAAAAAAAAAGGATTGGTTTTGTAGTAGATGAATATGGTGATGTAAAAGGAGTAGTTACGCTAGATGATATTCTTGAAGAAATTGTGGGAGATTTTACGGAAAATGATGATAAGG
Source organism: uncultured Gammaproteobacteria bacterium (assembly GCA_913048065.1). GTDB lineage: Bacteria > Pseudomonadota > Gammaproteobacteria. The sequence goes on from CAJWVG010000031.1 coordinate 1,660, forward strand.
AGATATTAAAAATTGATGAAAATATCTATATTTTTAGTGGTTCTATGCAGGTAAGAGAAATAAATAAAAATCTAGGCTGGAAACTCGAAGAAGATGTTGCGAAGACAATAAATGGATATATTCTAGAATCACTTGAAAACATACCCTCGAAAGGTGTTATCTTCAAAAAAAATGGATATATATTCGAAGTTATTGAGGTTAGTAATAATTTCGTAAATAATGTAAAGGTTACAAAAAAATAGTAGAATATTAATTATGGACAAAAAAGCTAAAGATAACTTATCCTCTTTTGAAAAAGACTTAGAAAAAATGGAAACTCTCTTACAAGAGATTGAATCTGGTGATCATGCTCTTGAAGATAACATAGAAAAGTTTAAACTGGGTATGGAATTATCAAAGAAATGTAAAAAAGCGTTAGAAGAAGCTCAACAAAAAATTAAAAAAATTATTGATGGTAAATAAGAATAATAAATGAGCGAAACATACAAAATACTTGATAGAATTAAAAAACCATCTGATATAAAAACACTTGGAAGAAATGAACTTCAGGACTTATCTGATGAACTTAGATTATTTATTATTGAATCAATATCAAAAACAGGCGGTCATCTTGCTGCTGGCTTGGGGGCTGTTGATTTAACAGTTGCTCTTCATTTTGTATATAATACTCCTGAAGATATTTTAGTCTGGGATATAGGACATCAATGTTACCCACATAAAATATTAACAGGCAGAAAAGAGCAGATGTTATCTCTAAGAAAAAAAGATGGGCTATCGGGATTTTTAAGAAGAGATGAAAGTGTTTATGATGCTTTTGGGGCTGGACACTCGAGCACTTCAATAAGCGCAGCAATTGGATATGAGATTGCATCAAAACTAAAAAATGAAAAGAAGAAGATAGTAGCTATAATTGGTGATGGTGGTTTAACTGCAGGAATGGCATTTGAAGCTCTTGGCCATGCAGGAGGCATTAAGTCAGATATCTTAGTTGTACTTAATGATAATGAAATGTCAATATCACCAAATGTAGGTGCTGTTCATAAATACTTGACTAGAATATTAACAGGAAAAGCTTTTTCATCTCTTAAAGAAAGTGGCAAAAAAGTTCTGGGAAAAGTTAAAGCCATAGAGGAAATAGCGAAAAAAGTCGAGAATCAGGCCAAAGGATTCATTACCCCAGGTTTATTGTTTGAAGAATTAGGCTTTAAATATTATGGGCCAGTAGATGGTCATGATACAAATGGCTTAATTGATATACTTGCTAATCTTAAAGATAAATCTGGACCAAGAATTCTCCATATTATTACAAAAAAAGGGAAAGGCTATAAACTGGCTGAACAAAATCCAATTTCCTATCATGGTGTTACTCCATTTGATATAAAAACAGGGCAAGCGTTAAAATCAAAAATTAAAAATAAACTGACATATACTCAGATATTCAGCAGATGGATAAATGAGATGGCTGCTTTAAATAATGATTTGGTAGCTATAACCCCAGCTATGCGAGAAGGTTCTGGCCTTGTTGATTTTGAAAAAAAATATCCAGAGAGGTATTTCGATGTCGGTATAGCAGAACAACATGCCATTACTCTATCTGCCGGCTTGTCATGTGGGGGCCTCAAGCCAATAGTAGCAATATATTCTACTTTTCTTCAAAGAGGATATGATCAATTAATTCATGATGTGGTAATACAAAAATTAGATGTTTTACTTGCTATTGATAGAGCAGGAATTGTGGGAGCTGATGGTGAAACTCATCAAGGTATATATGATATATCATTCTTAAGAATCTTGCCAAAAATAGTAATTATGACGCCATCAGATGAATTAGAGATGTGGAAAATGTTAACCACAGGATTTAATTATAATGGTTTAGCTTCTGTACGTTATCCAAGAGGTTTTAGTTTGGGATTAGATCTAGATTTGAAGCTTGAAAATATTGAGATAGGTAAAAGTAAACTTATTAGAGATGGGGAGAAAATTGCCTATCTGGTATTCGGAACATTAATTAATAACGTAAAATTAGTTGCTGAAAAAAATAATGCCACAGTGGTTGACATGCGATTTGCTAAACCTATTGATGAAAAAATGATAATAGATATATGTAATAGTCATGAATATATATTCACAGTTGAAGATAATGCCATACTCGGCGGTGCTGGGTCTGCTGTTAATGAAGTAGTGGTCAAAAATAGTATTCAGACTAAAATTGTAAATTTAGGTGTACCCGACAAAATGATTCCTCATGGTAATCAAGATGATATATTATCTGATTTGGGGCTGGATGTCTCAGGTATCATGAAAACAACTAATGACCATATAGCCAGCATGGTGAAATTGAATAAACAAGCTAATAAAAAATAAGCGAGGATAGAATTTATACTTTAACCACATTTGTTGAATTTTCATCTGCACATGTTCTAAATGGACATGAAGGTGCCTGCAAGAGAATGCATGGCCATAACTGGAAAGTTGAAGTTGAAGTTTGTGGCAATAAGCTTGATAATATTGGGATGGTAATAGATTTCAAGGAAATTAGAAACAAGACAAATGATGTGGTAAATCAATTAGATCATCGTTTTTTAAATGACTTGGACTCGTTTAAAGAAATCAATCCAACTGCTGAAAATATAGCAAAATACATTTATACTGAATTATCTATAATTTTAAATAAGAAGCAAGTTGAGGTAAAATCAATTAAACTTTGGGAAACAGATAAATCAGCAGTAACATTTACAGGATAAAAGAATGGCGACTAATAAGAAATCAATAAAGGAATTAAATAAGTCTAATTTGCCAGATACACAAGGTTTAGCAGATACTAGAAATCTATCTATCAATAAGGTGGGGATAAAAGATATATTGCACCCAATGATTATTAAACAAAGATCTGGAAAAAATCAGACGACTGTTGCTAACTTCAATATGTATGTGAACTTACCTCATAATTTGAAAGGAACTCATATGTCAAGGTTTGTGCATATTTTAAATAATCATGAAGACCACATAACAGTAGATACTTTTAAAAAAATGATAAGTGAAATGTTAGTTCTATTAGAGGCTGAATCTGGACATGTTGAAATGACCTTTCCCTATTTCATTAATAAAACTGCTCCGGCTTCGAAAGTTAAAAGTTTATTAAATTATACTGTCACTTTCATAGGAGAAATTAAAGATGGTCTATCAAATCTAAAGGTAAAGGTGCTAGTACCAGTAACTAGCCTATGTCCGTGCTCTAAAAAGATATCCTCTTATGGCGCGCATAATCAACGATCACATGTTACTGTCACTGTGAGTATTAAAGATTTTATATGGATAGAAGAGATAATTGATATAGTGGAAAAAGAAGCTTCATCAGAATTGTTTGCTCTCCTGAAAAGGCCAGATGAAAAACATGTGACAGAGTTAGCGTATGACAATCCAAAATTTGTGGAAGATATGGTTCGTGATATAGCCTCGCATTTCATCGATGATGATAGGGTGATAGAGTATATAGTTGAGTCTGAAAACTTTGAATCTATTCATAATCACTCAGCATATGCCCAAATACATCAAATAAAAAATTAATTTTATAAAAACTATCGAAGATCCGTATAAAGAGCCCTAATAACTTCTTCAGTAGCGGTGTTTGTAATATTAGTAAACGTATCGTTTTGAATTTCTATTTGTGTTCCATTTGCATTTGGTATTAACACTATGTTAAATGAACTTGATTCTTTGCCTGGTTTCCAAAATAAAAACATATCTATAAATGATGAGTCATTATCTTCTGTTTCTGACATTGTTACATTAATTAAACCATTATCTTCCCTTGAAGATAATATTTTCACTCCATATGTATCTAAAGACCTGATGACTTGTGGCCAAACTCTTTCATAAATATCATTAACAAACAGTGAATGTATGCCATTCTCATCAATATTTAAGCTTGTCCTATTTCTTACTCCGGTAGACTTAACCACTGTATATCCTTTGGATTTTGCTTCCTCCCCCCCAAGATATATATATAATCTTGAAATCATTTCACTCTCAAACTCAGGGTCTCTCGGACGATTTTGCCATCTAAATTCATTTTCTCCATCTGACATATACTCTTTTCCATAATGAGTTATTAAAATATCTATCCTATTCTCTTTAGATAATAATCTGGTGCTGTAGCTATCTCTAGACTCAGGCGAAACTAGTAGTGGAATATACCTGCCTACATACCTTTGCACGGTGCCAAGCTGTGCCTCGCTTAAGTTTTCAAGAAAATCTGTCTTCATTGAACCAAGGGTAAAATCTTTTTGAATTAATCTAAAACCTTCTGCTCTCCAGAAATCAGATAGCTTTTTCCAGATAATTTTCTTATCAGTGATTTTCAAGGAAATATATGAATCTCTTCCTGTTCTAATAATTTTAATATTTTCAAGTTTGGTATCAACATTAAATATCTCCATGCCTTCTTCACCTAAGTATTCCGGAATCTCAAGATTATTGGTGGCATTAGGAGTGATTAAGTCTGGCGGAATAATTAAATCATATTGAGTATCTTCATAGGCCTTACCGGTTTTATACACAACCAAATCTTCTCTGTCTTCAGATATTATATTACCAAGATAATCACTCATGTTAGTACAGCCACCTAGCAAAAAGGAGATGAGTACAGTTTTATAAATTAATGTTCTTTTTAAAATCATAGTCAATTTTTTAATATTATATCAGCATTTATAAGAGATTTTTCTACTATCTGCTCATATTTAGAATCCATCCAAGTTAATGGCAATCTGATTCCTTTATTGATTAAACCCATTCTATGCAATGCCCATTTCACAGGTATAGGATTAGATTCTATAAAAAGATTGTCATGCAATAAATCTAATTTGGTGTTTATAAGACTAGCTTCTTTGTCTTTTCCTTGTGAGGATAGTAAACACATATCATGCATAGCTTTTGGAGCAACATTTGCTGTAACAGATATGTTTCCACTGAAACCAAGCAGTATATCTCTCATTGAGGTTTTATCATCACCAGTAAATATTGATAAATTTTCGGAACACTTATCTAATAACTCTCTCGATCTTTTAATATCACCTGATGCTTCTTTGATGCCAATAATATTTGGATGATTACTAAGCTTGTATACTGTATCCGGCAACATATCAACAGAAGTTCTGCCAGGGACATTATAGAGAATCTGTGGGATATTTACCTCATCCGCAATTTTTTTATAATGATAATACAGGCCATTTTGAGTAGGTTTATTATAATATGGTGTAACAAGTAGGCATGCGTCTGCACCAAGTTCTTTTGATTTACGTGTAAGTTCAATTGCTTCACTTGTTGAGTTTGCCCCAGATCCAGCAACAACAGGTATTCTTTTATTTACAATGGACAAAGTTGTCCGTATCACATCGGAGTGCTCATCGAAATTTAAAGTTGCTGATTCACCGGTAGTTCCAACCGAGATTATTACATCTGTCTTATTTTTAATATGAAATTCAATAAGTTTCTCAAGAGAATCATGATCTAGATTCCCATTTTCATGCATAGGAGTAGCGATAGCTACCATGCTCCCCTTCAACATATCATCTCCATTGTTAGTTTTTATAATCCAATTTAGGCCAAATATTTAACAAAGTATTTACTAAAACCGCTAATGGGATTGCAAAAAATACTCCCCATATACCCCATATTGTACCAAAAAATAGAATCGATATCAGAATTGCCAAAGGGTGAAGGTTAACCGCGTCAGAAAATAGTACTGGCACAACAACATTCCCGTCAATCACCTGAACTAAAATGTGGGCTAAGATTACATACCAAAAGTCCGATGAAGTTCCCCATTGAAAATATGCAACAAATATTATTGGTATAGTCACTACTATCGCACCTACATAAGGAATAATAACTGAAATGCCACATAGAAAGCCTAGTAATAATGAATAATTAAGACCCAAAATAGCAAATAGGAAAGATGATGCAAACCAAACAATTATTATTTCAATGAACTTACACCTTATATAATTTCCTATCTTTAAGTCTAGCTCAGCATATGCTTTTTTTGATAGATCAAGCTTTTCTGGAAAAAATTTCTTAAACCAACCATTTATGTCTTCTTTATCATATAGTAAAAAGAATATTAATATTGGTACAACAAGAGTAAAGATTATAATCTCTAAAAGACTTTCAGCTGATGATAAAGAGTAAGCCACTATAGAGCTACCCAATAAACTGACTTCTGAATTTAAAGAGTTAAATATATCTGTTAGCTGTGAATCTGTAATAAAATTATTCTCTTTAGAAGTAAAATTAAGTACTAAGGATTTGCCTTTTTCTAAAATTGAAGGCACCGATTTAATTAATGTAGTCAATTGTTCAAGCATTACTGGTAACAATAAAAATAATATAAGTATTGATAGAGCAATGAAAGAAGTATAAACGATTAAAACAACAATTTTACGGCTAAAGTTAGAGTTTTGTTTGAACCGACCTACTAGCCCCTCCAACATATAAGCTAAAATAATTGCAACTAAAATTGGAGCCACTGTTGATAACAAAATATAGGTGATAATTGAAATAGATAATATTATGAGCGCTAGAGCTACTTGATTAGGATCTGTCAAATGAGTATCGTACCATTCTTTAAAAAACTTGAACATATTTCTATATAGTCTAAACCTGATGAATTGCTTTATATATAATACCCGTATTCATGTTAAACTAAAACATCAATTTATAACATTGTGGTAGATTAAATAATAAAAATATGAAAGTATCAAATTTCCCTATTTTCACTCAAAAAGATGTCCCATCTGAGGCTGAGGTCATAAGTCATCAACTAATGATTAAGGCAGGGATGATTAGAAAACTCTCTTCTGGTCAATATACATGGCTTCCAATTGGACTAAAAATAATCAAAAAAATAGAAAATGTAATTCGTAAAGCACTAAATCACATAGGTTGTGTTGAAATTCTGATGCCTTCTGTTCAACCTTCAGAATTATGGAAAGAGTCAGGGAGATGGGATCAGTATGGGCCTGAATTACTCCGCTTTAAAGATAGACATGATAGAGACTTTTGTCTAGGACCCACATTTGAGGAGGTTATAACTGATTTAATCAGGAAAGATGTTTCTAGTTACAAACAGCTACCTTTAAACTTATTTCAAATATCATCAAAATTTAGAGATGAAATTAGACCACGTTTTGGTGTAATGAGAGCACGAGAATTTATAATGAAAGATGCATATTCATTTCATGAATCTCAGGAATCATTGGATTCAACATATGAGTTATACAAGTCTGCGTATACAAATATTTTTCAGGAATTGATGTTAGATTTCACAATTGTAGATGCGGATAGTGGAAACATTGGGGGTAACGAATCAAATGAGTTTCATGTTATTGCTGAAACAGGTGAAGATGATCTTTTGTTAGATAATAATTTAAATGGAATGAATTTTGAAATAGCTAAACTAAAGTATAAAGAAAATGATATTCAATCAATAATAAAAGATACAGGAATGGTTCATAAAAAAGGAATAGAGGTTGGACATATATTCAAACTTGGTCAAAAATATTCTGAAAGTATGAAAGCCAAAATTACTAATAAAGACTCGAAAATTATAAATATGTTTATGGGTTGTTATGGTATTGGTATAACTAGAATTGTTGCAGCAGCTATTGAACAAAATAATGATGAAAAGGGAATTTCATGGCCAAAACCCTTATGCCCTTTTGATGCTGTAATCATTGAAATAGATGGAGATAAAAACATAGAAATACGAAAGCATTCAGAAGATGTGTATAATTCAATGTTAAAAAATCAACTAGATATTATATATGATGATAGAAAAGTTAGTCTAGGAAACAAATTCAAAGATTGGGAATTAATAGGATTAAACAATATTATTATTATTGGAAAAAATGAATCAATAAATAAAACTGTGACTTATAAGAATAGAAAAAATGAAACCAAGGAAGAAATGAGTATTGAGAATATGGTTAATGTTGTAAGAGGTTAATAGTTATTGACCCAAAAATCTATAATTATCTTTTTGCCTATTATGTTGTTCTATTGCCATTTTTGATTGATTTAACGCCTGATTTGCGAGAGAAATAGATTTCTCATAATTCTTCTTCGAATGGGCCTCGCTTGCTTTCTTAATTAGCTTCTTAGTATCTCTCCATGCGTTATTTAATTTTACGACTTCTTTATACGTAGTCTTAGCCTCTTTTATTATTTGACTAGATTTTGCTTTATCATTATCACCAGCAAAAACTGGGGTAACTATTAACATCAATGCCAAAGTAATTATAAATCTATACATTTTATATGCTTAAAAGGTTTTATTTTAATAGCCATATAGAATATCCTATTCTTTATGGTGAATATACTCATTATATATTATTCTTCAAATGGCTCAACGAAAAAAATGGCTAGATTGATAGCTAGAGGTGTTGAGATGGTTGAAGGTGTTACATCTGTTATTAGAACTGTGAATAACAAGAATGACGATGATGGCTCAGATGTAGTAGTAGAAAAATCTGAGTTAAAACAGTGTTCTGGATTAATAATAGGGAGCCCTACACACTTTGGCAATATGGCTTCACCATTAAAAGAATTTATCGATACTACTACAGCTGAATGGTTTAATGGTGACTTAACAGGTAAGCCTGCTGGTGTATTTACATCTACATCTAGTTTGCATGGAGGGCAAGAGACTACTTTGCTCAGCATGATGCTGCCTCTGCTGCATCATGGAATGCTCATAGCAGGTGTTCCATATAGTGAAAAGCATTTAGTGAATACGAAAACAGGAGGTACTCCATACGGTCCAAGTCATGTTTCATTTAATTCAGATAAAGAAATATCAGATGATGAGAAAGAAATATGTATAAGTTTTGGAAAAAGAATAGCAACTCTCGCTCGGAAGCTTAATTCTTAAGCTATTTATATTCTATAATTTTCTTAATAAATGGAATGGTAAT
>CAJWVG010000032.1 GCA_913048065.1 uncultured Gammaproteobacteria bacterium
TCTCGATGACATTGCCCATAAGCATAGGAGGTTGGGGTGTTAGGGAAGTTACTGCACTTGTTGTTTCTTTATTATTGGGTTTATCTGCCTCAGCAAGTATAAGCGTCTCAATAATTTATGGTTTATTGAATCTTTTATGTTCTCTTCCTGGCCTATATTTTTTTATTAGTTTAAGGTCTAGTTAAGTCTACATCACATAATACATCCTCGCCCATTTTATAATGGGCAATAGAATGCTCAAAAATATTTTCTAGCTTACTTTCTTTTTTGGTTAAAAAACTACTCCTGCCTTTTCCTAATATTATTGGACATATACATAAATGTAATCTATCGAGTTTTCCGCTTTCATAAAATCTAGATATAGTGGTTCCTCCGCCCTCAATAAATACTATTCTTTTATTTAATTTATTTATTAAGGTTATGATATCTTCTTCTTGGAACGCATTATTGATAACTGGTAATTGAAAGATATTTGAATTTTTACTTTTTATTTTCTCATCAATTATTTTAAAAGAATTATTGTCTTTATTTGTAAAAACATCATAGCCATCTTTTAAGATATTTTTCTTATCTAAAGTAATCCTCATAGGACTTTTACCCTCAACTAATCTTGTGGTTAGTTTAGGGTTGTCTAGTCTTACAGTATTTGCACCTACAATTATAACATCCGATATAGCTCTAAGCATATGTATATGTTTAATATTATCTTGAGAACTTATATATTTTGATTCTCCTGATTCGGTAGCAATATATCCATCTAATGTTTGAGCAAGGTGACCTATTAGATAGGGGTTATGTTTTGTATTAAATATAATGGGCAGAAAGATGTTAAATAGTTGGGTGATATATGAATCTAGTATAAAATTATTTTTTAATACTTTCTTTTTTTCCTGATTATACTCAAACTTATATATAATATTATTAATATTTTTTGATACTAAAAATATTGTAGAATCATCATTTTGTAAATTTTTAACTTTCTTTGCAGCTAAAACTAGTGACCATGCAATTTTTTTTGTTATACTAGATTTATTAGACTTTTTTTTCATTAAGTTATGAGTTATTTAAAAAATGTAATTATCAATATTGTATCTGGAGCTTTGATACTTGTCCCTGTTCTTATTTTTATTCATTTTACATATTATTACTTTTCGAACTATAGCCCGATACCATCAATCTACTATTTTTATGCCTCTATGAACTTTGGGCCTTTATATCTTGCTGTCAATTTTTATATTACCGGTTTATTATCTAGATTTTTTAGCAAAAATCTTAGTTTTAATAACTTATGATTTTTATAAGATAGTAGGATTTGGCGCATCACCATAAACATCCTCAGGATCGAAGACTTTTTCTTTTTCCGTAAATACTAATTTAGCATCTTTACCATCATATTTAATTTCTCTATAGAAACATGAGTAATATCCTACATGACAACTAGCATTACCTTCAACAGTAACTTTTAACCAAATACAATCTTGATCATCATCAATTAATATATTATCTATTTTCTGTACGAAGCCGCTAGTTGCACCTTTATGCCATATACATTTTCTGCTCCTACTATAGTAATGTGCCTCTTTTGTTTTGATAGTGAGTCTGAGAGCTTCATCATTCATAAAAGCATGCATGAGTAATTCTCCCGTTTTAGAATCTGTAGTCACTGCAGGTATAAAACCATCCTTATTGAATTTTGGACTAAGCTTTTGGCCTTCTTCTACTTCTTTTACAGTCTTTCTTTTTTCAAACATAACTATTTTTTCTTAAATTTCGATTTCCGTATAAATTTCTTACCACAATAATAGCATTCTACTGAACCATCTTCATCATTAACTTTTAAAAATATTTGTGGATGTGCACCTGTTTTAGAATCTCCACTACAACTGACAGAACTTACGTTATCTTCAATAATTTTAATATTTGAAACTCTCATTTCAAAGTGACCCAAAATCTCCAAGCTTCATAAGTCTTTCTCGGAACCTTTCTTTAATTTCCTCAGTAAGATATTTTAAATCTAAGGCATGTTTCATTTTATCAATATTATTAATATCTTTGAAAATTAATTCAGCAATTTGATAAATAGACAAACTATTAGGTTCTTTTTTTGATATTATTATTTCATCATTAGTCGAAATTGTTCCATCTTTAATAACTCTCAAATATGCTCCTAACAAACAACTTTGAGAGAACATTTTCGGGAATTCTCTGCTGTTCATTTTTATCCCAATTTTAAAACATGGAATCCTCGGTTGTGAAACTTGAAAAATACAATTTCCAATTTGTAGCTCATCGCCAATGTTTATTTGTTTTTCATTGAAATCATCAATAGTTAAATTTTCTCCAACTAGTCCAAAATCCTGATAATCTTTATCCAACTTATCAGACCAAGTTTTATAATGTTTATAAGAATAGGCATATACAGCTTTATCATATCCACCATGGACTTTCATATCAGCTTGTCTGTCTCCTTTTAAGCCGATCTCACCAACCTCAACTGAGCCTTCTATGGGTTTTTTGTATATACTTGTGATAAGCTCTTTGCCATTGAACATAATTTTTTTTGGCTCTGATACATTGATAGATAAAATTTGCATAATTAAATATATAGACGTTTTAATAGTTAATATAAAAAAGGATAACTTAAGATGACTTCATATACAATGAATTGGATATTATTATTACTTTTGTCTGCAATTTGGGGTGGAGCATTTACACTCAATAAATTTGCTCTAGAGATTTATAGTCCAGAAGTATTAGTTGCTGGACGTCTCATAATTGCGAGTTTTACCCTGGTCATTGCTGTATTATTTATCTTCAAAAAAATAGAAATAAGAATATCAGATTGGAAATATTACTTATTTATGAGCACGATTGGAATTGTTGCCCCATTTTTAATGATTTCATATGGTCAGATAGGTATCGATAGTTCTTTAGCAGGAATTTTAATGTCGACAATGCCTATATCTACTCTCATCCTGTCACATTTCTTTTTAGATGATGAGCAAATGACTAAGAAAAAGCTTATTGGCTTCCTAGTTGCTTTTATGGGAATTATTATACTTATAATGCCAGGAAAAAATATTTTCATAGATAACATGATTGATGGATTATATTCTGAATTAATGGTCATTAGCGGTGCAATAATGTATTCCTTTGCAGCTGTTTATGGTAAAAAATTTAAAATTACTAATCCTTTAAATGCATCAACAGGTGTTATTGTATATTCAGCTGTAATAATGAACATATATCTTATATTAGATAATAGTCTAATCCCTAATAATTTTGGTAGTTTTGAGCATATTAGTGCAATATTTGTGTTAGGCATCTTTTGCACAGCAATTGCTACAATAATATACTTCCAAATACTACAGTCTTCAGGAGCAACTTTTATATCAATAATGAATTATTTAATTCCAGTATGGGCTATAGTTTTTGGAGTTATTTTTTTCAACGAAGACACAGCATGGAACTATTTTATTGGTCTGATAATAATTATTATTGGCATTCAACTGTCACAGAATCAAGGAAAAGAGGTTAAATCATAACTAACAAATACATAGTTAACCTTATTTCATGTTATATTTATCATATAAATAAATGAGGTGAAATATGCTATATGAGGATAAGTTAGCTCTAGCTAGAAAAGCTAAAATTGAATCAGAGACATTCCAGAGAATTATTGAACATTTAAGAAATAATCCAGATGTTCAGAATATAGACATGATGAACTTGGCTAATTTTTGTCGTAACTGTATTTCTAAATGGTATATGGCAGAAGCCGCCAAACTTGGTGAAGAACTCTCTTATGATGATGCAAGAGAGATAGTTTATGGTATGCCGTATGATGATTATAAAAAAAAATATCAAAAAGAAGCAACAAAAGAGCAACTAGAAAAGTTTAATGAAAGTAAAGAAGATAAATAACCTTCAGATTTCTGATGATAATTTATTAAGATATAATAAACACATTCTACTAGATGAAATTGATCTCGAAGGTATAGAGGTTTTACAACAAAAACATATTGCCGTGATTGGTCTAGGCGGCTTGGGTTGTCCAATTGCACAATATCTTGTTACCTCAGGATTAGGAAATATAACATTGATTGACGATGATTATGTTGAAAGTACTAATCTGCAAAGACAAATATTATATATATCAGAAGATATAGGAAAGAAAAAGGCCGAAGCAGCCTATAAAAGACTATCGGAAATTAATCCTAATATTAATATCCATCAATACTATGAGAGATTTACAGAAAATTCTTCATCTTTAATTGAATCAGCTGATCTGATTATTGATGCTACTGATAACTTTAAAACGAGATCATTGATAAATAAAATAACACTGTCTTTAAAAAAACCCCTAGTGATGGGAGCAGCAATAAAAATGCAGGGGCAGGTAGCAGTTTTTAGAAATGATTTGGATGATATGCCATGTTATAACTGTTTATATGATAATCTTATTGATGAAGATACCTCATGTCTTAATCAGGGTGTTTTATCTTCATTGACTGGTGTTATTGGGTCCATACAAGCAACTGAAGCTCTAAAAATATTATTATGTTTTGGTGAGACATTAGAAAGTAAGCTTCTGTTAGTAGATTTAAAGTATTCAAGTTTTAGAATAGTTAAGATAAAAAAAGATCCGGAATGCAGAGTTTGTAAATGAATATTATTAAAGATAGATTGAATAGGAATTTTGAATATTTAAGAATATCGATCACAGACAAATGTAACTATCGATGCATGTATTGCATGCCAAAAGATAAGTTTGGATCAAATTATACTTTTTTAAAAAAAAATCATCTACTTACTTATGAAGAAATAATAGAAGTTTCACAAACTCTAAAAAATTATGGTTTAAAAAAAATTCGATTAACCGGTGGAGAGCCGCTTTTAAGAAAAAATCTTGATTTACTAATTAATGGATTAAAACATCATGCGCAAATTGATGATGTCTGTATGACTACAAATGGTTCATTACTTACACGTGATAATATACTAATATTTAAGAAAAATGGCCTGGACTCTATCACGATAAGTCTTGATTCTTTGTCGACCTCAATAAATAAAATTGTCAACCAAGTTGATAGCGCTCACCATAAAGTTATAGACGCTATAGATCATGTCATTAATATATTCGGAAAAGTTAAAATAAATATGGTTGTTATAAATGGAGTTAACAATTCAGAAATTATTCCAATGATAGAGAAATTTCTAGATAAAAATATTGAATTACGTTTTATTGAATATATGGATGTAGGCGAGACAAATGATTGGGTCATGCATGATGTCTTAACCTCACAAAAGATTTATGATTTAATTTCTAGTAAATATAAACTAGAAAAATTATATGATAAAAAAGACTCAACTTCAGAGAAATGGAAAATAAAGGAGCATATGTTGGATATAGCATTTATTTCATCTATTACAAAACCTTTTTGTTCTGATTGTAATAGAGCAAGACTATCTGCGGATGGCAAACTGTTTACATGTTTATTTTCAGATAAAGGTTATGATCTGACTCCCTATTTAAGAAAAAAAGATAAGTATTATAATTTAGAAAATTACTTTCAAAAGATATGGAATAATAGGAGTGATCAGTATTCTAAATTAAGATTCTCTATTAAGCCTATTAAAAATAAAAAAAATAAAGTTGAAATGTCATATATAGGTGGATAATATTTTCTAAGTCATACAGTTGTATTATCTTTTTAGGACAGATATTATTTCTATATGTATTTAATTCTAAGTTATTTTTTTTACATAGTTGCTATAGCTGCAGGATACACAGCGGCCTTTGATTTATTGATACAGCTATTTCCGGATTATGGGTTTGTTGAGCTTACCGCTGGCTTTTTTGTAACAGCTATGTTTTTTCCTCTAGTTCCTCTTTACCCAGGTATAGATAGCGGCGAGTGGTTACTTGCTATTGTTTGTTATACTTCACTGGTTTTCGGGGTAATTTTAGGTAATCAGGCAAGAAAAACTAAAACATAATAGCTATCATCATAATGATTTTGACTTTTTGATAGCAAATTGTTAATTTTGTTGATAATAGTTGCTTTTATAACTATGATACATGGGCAAAGTCATGAAATTATATATCAAATATTTTGCTAGTGTAAGAGATATGATGGGCAAAGATTCCGAAGTTATTGATATTGATACTAATCTAACAGTATTTGGATTATGGGAGACTTTAACTTTAAATCTCAAGTCAGATATGAAAGTAATGTTTGCCGTCAATCATGAATATGTGGGGAAGGACTTTAAATTAAAACACGGAGATGAAATTGCTTTTTTCCCTCCGGTTACAGGTGGTTAATTATGAAAATTGAAATTATAGATGAAAAATTTGATCCATGGCAATCTCTAGTAGACTATAAAAGAGATGAATTGCAAAATAATCCTAAAATAGGTGCGTCTTCAGTATTTCTTGGGACGATGAGAGATTTTAATGAAGGAGACGAAGTTGAAAGCATGGAGCTTGAGCATTATCCCGGTATGACAGAGAAATATTTGACTGATATTGTAAATAATGCAATCAAAAAATATAAAATTATTGACGGCCTAGTTATGCATAGAGTAGGGCATCTAAACCCAACGGATCCAATTGTTATAGTAGCTACCTGGTCTGAACATAGAGATAATGCATTTAATGCTACACGCGCAATAATGGAATCTCTAAAAGTTGAAGCTCCTTTTTGGAAAAAAGAAGATACAGGTAAAGGTTTTAGGTGGGTTAAGCCTGCTGCTAGTCAAGAAACTACAGAATCTACAAATGAAATTTAAAAAAGTTGTCCTAGCTTATTCTGGTGGGCTAGATACTTCAGTAATTGCAAAATGGTTAATGGATAAACATAAATGTGAGGTAATTACATTTACGGCTGATATAGGCCAAGGCTCTGAAGTTAAAGATGCCAGAACTAAAGCTAAAAAGTTAGGAATTAAAAAGATATATATTGAAGATTTGAAGGAGGTATTCGTCAAAGATTATGTTTACCCTATGTTTAGATCAAACGCGATATATGAGGGTGAATATTTTTTAGGAACTTCTATTGCTAGACCTTTAATCAGTAAAAGATTAATTGATATTGCAAAAAAAGAAGGAGCAGATGCTATTTGTCATGGGGCTACCGGAAAAGGTAATGATCAGGTTAGATTTGAATTATCTGCATATGCATTGAACCCTAAAATCAAAATTATAGCACCTTGGAGAGAATGGGAATTTAATTCTAGAAAAGATCTGGTGAGATATGCGAGATTACATAAAATTGCCATTGATTTTGATTCTGGCAAAAAGAGTCCATATTCTATGGATGCAAATATACTCCATACTTCATATGAAGGTGGTATTTTAGAAGATCCTTGGAAAGCGCCTGAAGATTCAATGTGGTTAAGAACCAAGTCCATAGAAAAATCATCTAATAAACCAGCCATAATAGAATTAGAGTTCAAAAATGGTGATATCATAAAGCTTAATAAGAAAATTATGTCCCCGGCAAAATTATTGTCTAAATTAAATGATTTAGCTGGTAAACATGGTATTGGTAGAGTTGATATAGTAGAAAATCGTTATGTTGGTATCAAATCCAGAGGTTGTTATGAAACTCCTGGAGGAACAATCTATCATAAAGCGCATAGAGCCATTGAGTCTATTACTATGGATAGAGAACTTCTACATCTTAAGGAGGATCTTTGTAATAAGTACACTAGACTTATTTATAATGGGTATTGGTTCAGCCCAGAAAGAGAGAGTTTGCAGTTACTAATAGATAATTCTCAAAAGAGGGTATCTGGTGTAGTAAAAGTGAAGCTTTTTAAAGGTAATATTGTAACTCTGGGTAGAAAATCACCATATTCAATTTATAATGAAGACTTATCTACTTTTGAAAAAGACTCTGGGGAATATAATCAAAGAGACGCAGAAGGGTTTATAAAAGTCAATTCTCTAAGATTAAGAAATCAATAGAAATTGTTTATTTAATTACATTATTTAGAATTACAGTAAATTTCCGAGAATCTTTCCTAAATTGTTCAATTTTAACCGGAATATAACCATAATCTATAGCATACCAGGTCAATGTACTTCTTTTATTATTTTTTATTTCCCTTTTTATTATAATTGTATTTGTTTTTCCAAAAATTGTATCCAGTACCTCATCTCCATGTAACAAAAACAAATATTCTCTTAAACGACCTTTATCAATGACATGGTATGTGTTTTCAAAGACACCTTTTCTGATTTTATTTTGATAGTCTATTTGAACAGACAATCTGTCCAATGAATAAGGAATATTGACATGCTCTTTCTTTTCATCTTGATTAAAGGTCTGAGCATAATTATCAGCTGAGTTAAAAAATGTTTTTATAGATATGTTCTTATCTTTTTTGACTCTTTCAAATATATAAGATATCGGATTAATGATCCCATCCACCATGGAAAAATTAGATACCTCAAGACGATTGTCTTTTTTCATTTTAAATACACCTGCGGTCTTACTTTTTATTTCAAAAGTATAATCCTTGTTATTTTTATATAAAATATAATCACTTTTTCCAAAGAGAATATTTCCTTTATAAAGTTTATATTCATGCTTAGAAATAATTTGATTGCTTGCATAAAGGTTTGTATTCAATACAAATATCATCAATATGTTAAGTGATATTACTCTGATAAATGTTCTATAGGACATTCTAATACCTCATTATTGAATAGACATTTATTTCCGCTTTGTTTTATATGATTTTCTGTAAACCATTTGATAGCAATAGGGTAAATTTGATATTCAATTTCGTGAACTCTTTTTTTCAAAGATTCTTCGCTATCTTCATCTGTTACATTAATTTTGCCTTGTATTATAATCGGACCCTCATCTAATTCTGATGTAACAAAGTGTACAGATGCACCATGCATACTATCATTCGATTTCAATACCTTTTTATGAGTATTGAGACCTTTGTACTTAGGAAGCAAAGATGGATGTATATTGAGTATTTTTCCATTGTACTTATTTATAAATTCTTCGGGTAAGATTTTCATAAATCCAGCCAGAATGAAAATATCAATTAAATTTTCATCTATGACTTTCGATAGATTTAAAAGATCATCTTTAGACATATCTATTATGATAGTTTCTATCTTAGCTATTTTCGCTTTTTTTAAACCATTGGCTTCTGGATTATCTGATACAACTGCCACAATATCCATATTAATATATCCAGAATGTATATTATTAATAATATTCTGTAAATTACTTCCGTTGCCAGAGATAAATATTAATGCTTTAGCTTTGCTCATAAGATATTGTTTTATTATTTTTTTTGTTAATAACAAAACCAATTATTGAGGGTTTATACTTGAGTTTTTTAGAAATCATGACTACATCTTTAACATCTTTTTTATTAACTATTAAACTCATCCCAATCCCACAATTAAACGTTTTTAAAATATCAGAGTCTGTTAGCATTGCCTTATCTTGAATTAATCTAAAAACTTTCGGAATCTTCCAGCTATTTAAATCTATCTCTATTGAAAATTTATCTGGTATAATTCTTGGTAGATTTTCTGTGAGCCCGCCGCCTGTAATATGAGCAGCACCATGTATGTTGACTCTGGTCTTCAATACACATAATAGATCAGCATAAATTTTTGTTGGTCTAATCAAGGCTTTAGCTAAATTTATTCCTGAATATTCCTTTCGAAGGCTGATAGATTTCCTTTGTATCAATTTATTTATCAAAGAGAAACCATTTGAATGAAAGCCATTTGAATTAATACCAACAATAACATCATCAGATTTGACTCTCTTTTTATCAATAATATCTTTTTTATTGACAACACCAACACAAAAGCCAGCAAGATCATACTCTTTATCCTTATACATGCCTGGCATCTCAGCAGTTTCTCCCCCAATCAAGGGTATATTTATGGATTTACAGGCATTCTGAATTCCTCTTAATACCTGCGTATGGAGTTTTATATCTACCTTGCTGGTAGCAAGATAATCTAAGAAAAATAATGGTGTTGCTCCACAGGTAATGACATCATTAACACACATTGCTAGCAAGTCTTGTCCGATATACCTATGCTCATTAAGCAATCCTGCAATTTTTAATTTGGTCCCAACGCCATCTGTACCACATACAATTATTGGATTTGGATACTTTTTTATATCTAGAGAAAAAAGACTAGAAAACCCACCTATACCAGCCAGTACTTTTGAATTCTTGAGATTATTGCTTTTTTTAATATTTCCTATGAGTTTATCAGCGTTTTTGATGTTCACACCAGATTTTTGATAAGTTAGCTTGTTTAAAGTTTTTTTCATGTTTAAATGGTTAGGATTTAATTAT
>CAJWVG010000033.1 GCA_913048065.1 uncultured Gammaproteobacteria bacterium
CAATATACATAGCACAGATGTAATTGCTCATGTTGTAAGATTTTTTAAAGATAAAGAGATATTGCATGTCAAAGACAAGTATACTCCATTAGAAGATTATCAAGATATTAATTTAGAGTTGATACTTGCAGATATAAATACAATAGAAAAATATCTCGAGAGATTAAAAAAAAGTAAATTAGATAATAAAGAGAAAGAAGTGTTAACTTCTGAGATAAAGGAGTTATTAAATCACCTTTCAAAAGATAATTTTGCATCAAGTTTTAAATTTTCTGAAGAATTATCATCTTTAACAGATTTTAAATTACTCACAAATAAACCGATGTTTGTTATAGCTAATATTAATGAACAATCAGATCAGCATGAAATTTCTGAATTCAAAAAATCCATCAATACAGATGTTCAGTTTGTATCCATTGATGTTAAGTTAGAACAAGACATAATGGAATTAAACAAAGATGAGCAAGCTGAATTTCTTAAGGATCTAGGATTGTCAGAAGATGCATTATCAAGAATTATCACAATGGGTTATCAGCTATTAGGGTTAAAAACATTTTTTACTGCGGGGCCAAAAGAAACAAGGGCATGGGCTGCAAAAAAAGATTTCAATGCCAGGGATTGTTCAGGTATTATACATACAGACATCATGAAAGGGTTTATAAGGGCTGAAACAGTCAGTTACAGGGATTATGTTAAACATAATGGAGAACAAGGTTCGAAGACTGGTGGCGTTTGGAGACAAGAGGGCAAAGATTATATTGTAGAAGAAGGTGATGTGATTTACTTTAGATTTAATGTTTAATGGTTATGTAGCTCAGTTGGTTAGAGCACAGCACTCATAACGCTGAGGTCGGTGGTTCAAATCCACCCATAACCATTTACAATAAATTTGCTACAATTACTTAGAATGATGATTTAACCTGAACTGGTAAAAATAAATGATTAAAAAAATAATCCTTATGGCTGCTCCTATTATAGACTTAGCCCTCATTCCATTAGTTAGTTTGTCAGCGTTGATACTTAAGTTATATAGACGTTTTGGCAGCCTAAGACTGCAATTAAATACAAAAATTCTCAAATTAATTGGAGTTTTCCCTATTAGAGACCACTATAATGAACCGCTTTTTAATGATAATCACCTTAAAAAAAAATTGGGAGAAAAACGTAATTTACCAGGAATAGATTTTCAGCATAGAGAGCAGTTATCTTTTCTTCAAGATTTAACATTTCAAAAAGATTTTGAAACATTTCTTCAAAAACAAAATCAAATTAGCTCAAATATTAGATTTACATTAGATAATGGTAGTTTCGAGTCTGGAGATGCTGAGTTTCTATTTAATTTTATTAGATATTTGAAACCATCAAGAGTCATCGAGGTAGGATGTGGTGCAAGCACAAAGATAATTTCTGCTGCCCTTGATCTAAATTTCATAGAGTTAGGAAATAAGGGAGAGCATGTTTGTATAGAACCATATCAACAACCATGGCTCACTTCATACAATAGCATTAAGCTACTGCGCAAAAAAGTTGAAGAGGTTGATATAGAATTATTTGCATCTTTAGGCCCAAACGATTTTTTATTTATTGATTCTTCCCACATTATTCGACCACAAGGTGATGTCTTGCATGAGTATTTAGAAATAATACCATCATTAAAGAAAGGTGTTTTTGTGCATATACATGATATATTTACCCCTCATGATTACCTTGAAACTTGGATTAAAGATCGTGTTTACTTTTGGAATGAACAATATTTGCTAGAAGCATTATTAACCAAAAACCCATCTTATAAGATAGTAGCGGCGCTGAATTATTTAATGCATGAAGAATATGACGCACTGAAGAAAGTTTGCCCATATCTAGATAATAAGAGAGAACCAGGTTCATTTTATTTTAAAGTTGCCTGAGTAGATACTTAAGCTATATTTCTCAGATATTTTGGGTATAAAAGAATAACCTCATCCGATAGTATCATGATATATTCGTACTAATTATGTAGTTTTTATTTACTAATATATGAGTTACTATTTTGACCATGAGCAAATATTTTATATATATCTTTTCATCATATTTTATTGTCTTGTCACTAATGATAATAAATTTAGGTATTCTTTATAAACGATTTGTTAATAAACGTAATAACATAAAGAGAAAAGACTAAAAATTGTGCAAAAAAGAACACTTAGAATTTACTACATTATATTTATACTAATTTCTTTAGCAGTGATATTTACTCTTTTCATAAAAACATTTAATGAAAATCTCTTGTTTTATAGGAGTCCATCTCAGATAAATGCTGGCGAATTTCCAGAAAATTATATATTTAGAATAGGTGGGGTAGTTGAAGATGGCAGCCTTGATAAAAGTAAAGAATCTATGAATGTAAAATTTTCAATTACGGATTATGAAAAATCTATTAATATTAGTTACAATGGAATATTGCCAGATTTATTCAGAGAGGGACAGGGTGTTGTTATAAGAGGTAAACTAGGGTCTGATGGTGTCTTTTATGCTGAAGAAGTATTAGCTAAACATGATGAAACTTATATGCCTCCAGAAGTGCTTGATAGTTTAAAAGTTAATGAAAAAGCTTTACAAGATACAACTCGTTCAATGACCATAAAAAAATAATATGATTGCTTATATAGGTTCCTTTCTAATTTTAATAGCATTTATGAATGCGAGCCTATTGGTTTTATCCAAGCCAGTATTATCTAGAGTCACTTCAGAATATGATTCTTTAATTCTCTCAACTTCAAAACTTCAATTCCCATTAACTTTTCTTGCGTTCATATGCCTAATCTTCTCATTTCTAGGAGATGATTTTTCTTTACGATATGTGTCTGCAAATTCTAATTCAGCTTTACCATATTTTTATAAGATCTCTGCCACATGGGCTGGTCATGAAGGCTCAATGCTTTTATGGTGCTTGATTTTAAGTTTTTGGATGTTTATGGCAAGCGTTTATAGTAAATCACTTGATAAACAGTTTAGGCTTAAATTTTTGAATATTATGGGTTTGTTAAATATTGGTTTTTTAGCATTTTTAATTTTTACTTCAAACCCTTTTGAAAAAAATATTTCTATACCCATAGAAGGTAAGGACCTTAATCCTCTGCTACAAGATTTTGGATTAATTATTCATCCACCAATGCTCTATATGGGCTATGTTGGACTATCTGTTGTTTTTAGTTTTGCCCTTACATGTTGCCTACAAAATGACTTCAAACCAGAATGGGCTAAATGGATACGTCCTTGGGCTTTAATCTCCTGGAGTTTTTTAACATTAGGAATAGCTTTGGGAAGCTGGTGGGCTTACTATGAATTAGGTTGGGGAGGGTGGTGGTTTTGGGATCCCGTAGAAAACGCATCTTTTATGCCTTGGTTAATCACAACTGCTTTAATTCACTCGCTGATTACCTGTGAGCAAAAATCAATGTTTAAAAATTGGACAATTCTATTAGCAATAATGGCATTTTCATTAAGCTTACTTGGAACTTTTTTGGTGAGATCCGGTATATTAATTTCCGTTCACTCTTTTGCTAACGACCCAGCTAGAGGTGCCTTTATATTATTATTTTTATTTATCGTGGTAGGAGGGTCACTTTTGTTATATTTGAAGAATGCCTCAAAAATGAATGATAATACATCATTCGATTTATTTAGCAAAGAAAGCTTTTTTTTAATTAATAATATTTTACTTGTTACAGCAACATTTACAATATTGCTTGGTACTATGTACCCTTTGATGTTAGATTTATTCGGTTTAGAAAAAATATCTGTTGGGGTCCCGTATTATAATTCTGTTTTTTTACCAATAATGACTCCTCTTGTTTTGCTTGCTGGATATATTCCAATACTTTTTTTATCTAAAAGGAAAAATAATATGACTAAACACTTTTTTATGAGTTTGATAATTATATTATTTTTTTCACTTGGTAGTTTGTTGTTTATGACTCAGTATAACCTTAGTATTCTTTTAGGAGTATTTATTTTTATGTGGATTACATTTAATATTCTATATGATTTGGTTACTAAGTATTTGAATACTAAAAATATAAAAACACTTTTTTCAAACATTGGCATGACTTTAGCGCATATAGGTTTAGCTGTCTTTATATTAGGAGCTACAATAGTTGAAAATAACAAAGTAGAAAAAGAAATTATTCTTGGCCTAGGTGAATCAGTAAAAGTTAATGATTATACATTTCTTTTTTCTGAAATTATTGAATATGACGGTCCAAACTATTCTGCAATAAAAGCAAAGTTTATTATAAATAGTGATAATCAATTTATTGCAAATCTTTACCCTGAAAAAAGACTGTATTTTTCCAATGACATGCCAATGACGGAAGCTGGCATAGAACCCGGGTTAACTAGAGATTTATATGTAACTCTAGGCAATTTAATTTCTGATGATCGGTGGTCAGTCAGGGTATATCACAAGCCACTCGTTAGATTGATTTGGTTGGGAGCATTAATGATGGTGCTTGGTGGCATATTAAGCGTCATTATTAGAAAGAAGCATAAAAAGTTATCAACACAGGTGTAGTAATTGAAAAATAAACTATCTATCATCATATTTATTTCTTTCATATCCATTCTTTTTTTTGGGCTATTCACTGATACAAGAATCATACAATCTCCTTTAATAGGTCAAGACATACCTACGTTTAATTTAACGACATTACACTCTCAATCACCTATAGATAGTACTATGATTCCCAAAGAAACAGTATTAGTAAATGTCTGGGCTAGCTGGTGTTTAGAGTGTATTAGAGAACATCAATTGATGATGAAAATTAATAAAGATAAGAAAATAAAGATAATAGGGATAAATTATAAAGATGAACGCGATGACGCAATAGGGTGGCTAGAAATTTATGGAAATCCCTATGCGTTTAGCATCCATGATTATAATGGACAGTTAGGAATTGATTTAGGGGTTTATGGTGTACCAGAGACTTTTTTAATTAATAAAGACAATAAAATTCAAGCAAAATTTATAGGAGCTATTAACGATAATATTTATTTTAATAAAATATTGCCAGCTTTAGAAAAATAGTTATGAAAACTAATGTCATATTTACATTATTAATGATGATGAATTTATTGTCGTCATATATATATGCTGAGAATAAAGAAAATGATATTTTATATAATTCATTGATTAAAGAAATAAGATGTATGGTTTGTCAAAATCAGAATATAGCTGAATCCGAAGCCCCTTTAGCAGTAGATTTAAAAAATAAAGTTAGAGATATGATTAATGAGGGCAGGGATGAAGAATATATTAAAAATTATATGTCATCTAGATATAGTGATTTTATTTTATATGACCCACCCTTGAGATTACAGAACTATATATTATGGTTTGGGCCGTTCATATTTTTAGGATTTATAACTTATATTTTATTTAGGAGAAAAATAAATAAATGATTTATTTTATTTTGATAATCTCTTTATCGGTTTATTTAATTTTTTTATTCAGAAATATAGGAGAACGGTCAAATATTCTCATAATGGATAAAAGCATCATCACAACTATAATTATTTTACTTATATTTATAGTTATGGTGTTTTATAATACTTCAAAAATTTCACAACATCATGAATATGATAAAATTCTAATCAAACATCAGGAAATAAGGAATAATATATCTGCTATTAAAAAAAATATACCAAAATTAAAATCTAGACTTGAAAGTGATCCAACTTACTATCAAGGGTGGGTGATGCTTGCAAAATCCTATTTAATCACCGATGATTTGTTATCTTCATCATATGCATATGAAAAGGCTATATCTTTGAGATCAGATGAC
Organism: uncultured Gammaproteobacteria bacterium; assembly: GCA_913048065.1. Taxonomy (GTDB): domain Bacteria; phylum Pseudomonadota; class Gammaproteobacteria. The sequence goes on from CAJWVG010000033.1 coordinate 5,823, forward strand.
AAAATTATTCTAGAAGAGTATATATCATCTCTTATAAATTTAGATCCAAAATCTCATAAAGAAAAAATCCTCGATACATTTGAGCAGATATTAGCATTAGATAGCACAGATATAAATATTTATAATATGCAATTAAATTATTCTATTAATATTAATGATTCATCTCTAACACGCAAAATTCTTAAAAATATCATTGAAAACCCAAATATATCTGATAAAGAACAATATGTATCTGCATTAGAAGAAATGGAAATATCGACTGATAACTTTGAACTACAGATCATTTTGTCTAATAAAATATATAATAAACTCAAAGATGTAACTAATTTATTTTTTATATTAAAAGAATTTAGTGAAGGCCCGCCATTTGCAGTTTATAGGGTAAAAGGAATTAATTTAAAGCAGAAAATTAATATTAATGCTAATAATAAAATGATTAAAGATATTCCTACTCCTAAGAAAGTCAATCTCTATATTAAAAGTAGTTCAAAGGAGACTGTTGATACCAATCTAACTGAGATTTATAAATCTGATTCAATCAATCTCTCTAAAGAGCAACAATATAAAATAGATTAAAGTGTAATTCTATCATCAAACACAAAGCAGTCGCCTTTCCAATTATCTTTTTTTTCACATTTGTTCAGATAATTAATTATCCCGCCTTTAAGTTGAAATACTTGTTTAAAGCCAAGTTCTTTTAATGCTATAGTTGCTTTTTCACACCTTATGCCGCCTGTACAAAAAATAGCTATATCTTTATCTTTTTCTAAATGTTTGGCTTCTTCCAATGATGTTTTGATATCACTAAAATTTATTAAATCAAGACTATGAGAATTTTTAAAAGTACCTAATAGATATTCAAATCTATTTCGCATATCAATAATAATTGGTTTCTTATCTAACAGTTTATTCCATTCATCTGGTTCTAAAGATGTACTATCTGATGCCATTTTCTCTGAAATTGAGAAACCAGCTTTTATAATTTCTTTTTTTATTTTAACTTTTAACTTTGTAAATACCATTTCATCAACAGTTGATTCGTTATAATGTATGTTGCCTAAATTTAATAAATCTTGTATATATTTTTTAGCATGATTAACATTATTTTCGGAGCCAGATATATTTACATTAATACCTTCATTAGCGATTATCACTGTACCTAATATACTATTATATTTAAGATTATTGAATACCTTATCTCTAGTCTCATGCAGCTTTGATATATTAGTGAATTTATAGAAACTAATTACTTTTTTGACTTTTTCATACATAATGTCATTCCATCATAAATAGCTATCAGACTATGTTTGACTCTATCATCACTCGCAACAAATTCATTAAGACTCCTAATTGATTTTGTACTTGACGTATTATCATCTTTATCAATAACCTTGCCTTTCCATATAGTATTATCTATCAAAATTAGACCGCCAGTTCGTAGTAGCTTCAAAGATTTCTCATAGTAATCTAAATAGTTTTTTTTATCAGCATCAATAAATACAAAATCAAATGTATCAGTTAGTCCATCATCTAAAAATTTATCAAGTGTTGAATTTGCATCATTAATTATTAATTCAATTTTCTTATCTAAATTAGCTTTCTTCCAATATTTTTTTGCAATTTCTGTGTACTCTATAGACGTATCAAGAGCATATAATTTTCCATCATTTGACATTCCTTCAGCAATACAGATAGAGCTATAACCAGTAAATACTCCTATTTCAATGCAATTTTTGAAATTACCCACGCTACATAACATCTCAATAAGCACTCCTTGGGCAGCTCCAATCTGCATTATTGCAAGATCACCAAGGTTCGAGGTTTCTTCTCTTAGTTCTTTGAGTATAAGAGATTCTTTATAACCAATATCATCAATATAGGTTCTTAATTTTATAGGATCCACTTGAAGATATTTATTTTTCACTTTATTGTTGTCTAGCTTCAAACTCTATAATCAAATCTATTTGATCACCAACTAAATTTTTTTTGATTGCATAATTCATGTCAAAATCTGATCTTAGAAAACTAGCATTAGCAGAAACTCCCATTACTATTGGTTTTGTAATACCCACGCGAAATGGATATTGAGCAATCTTATTAATTTTAACATTCAGGGTTAATGGTTTAGATATACCTAATAAAGTTAACTCACCTTTAATTTGATCAGGATTAGCATTTAAATCATTTCTTGCAGCTTTAAAAGTCATCAGTGGATACTCTTCAACATTTAGGAAATCAGGACTTCTTAAATGAGCATCTCTCTTATCATGATTTGTGAAAACACTGGAGGTATCTATATTTATCTTTACATCAGAAACTATGTTACTTTCTTCATTATAAATATAAGAACCATCGATATTTTTAAACATACCCAATGTCTTCGCATAACCTGCATGCTCTACTAAAAAACCCAAGCTAAAATGAGTTTTGTCAATTATATATCTTTCATCCTCAGCATATACTAGTGAGGAGAAGAAAAGACTTACAGCTAATATTGAATTACATATTCTCATTTTTTTTCCCATATAACCAAATTATATCTTTTGCAAAAGAAAATGTAATTATAAATAATGCAAAAAATACTATATTTATCACTATATATTCATCTAAATAACTTATATGCGATATTATTAATAAGATACTTGTGAATATACATATGAATTTTCTGAGGAAGCTTTTTGGAAGCTCTCTTTTTAACCACAAAAATCTATACATAAATAGTATAAAGATATAACGATATATTGGGATTAAAAATATTATAATATTAATATTCTTATTTAAGTAAATTGATAAGCTAAGAATTAGCAGCATAAGGTTATCTGCTTCTTGATCAAATGCTATGCCAAAACTATTAGATTCTTTATATTTTCTGGCTATGAATCCATCAGCTCCATCAAGTATCAATGCAATAAAAGCTAAAAAAATAAACATATTTAGAAAGTATAATTCACCATATATAGAAGTATCAAAAAATGAATTCAATGCTAAAGATAGCATTACAATTGATAATATTATTCGAATAAATGTAATATGTGAAGCTCTTGTAAACTTATGCATATTATAGTGAAGACATACTTTATATATTACTGTCGAAATAATTAAAAAAATAAAGGTATTCTGTAGTATTATAAATATTGATAATTCTTTATAGAACACAAGTGTTAAAATAACTAAAAGTGAAATATAAGCCTGAAAAATCGTTTTAAAAATAAGGATTTGCATTATAAATAACAACTAAAAATATATGAAAAAACTACAAACAGAATCTTTTTGGATAAGAAAAAAGAACGATAGTTATATCAAAAAACATACTATTAGTTTACCAGAAAAGAATGAAGTATTGATTAAAACTATCTATTCTGGTATCAGTTATGGTACTGAAAAAGTAGTCTATATGGGAAAAGTTCCTAAAAGCCAAAAATTTTTAATGAGATGCCCATATCAAGATGGTGAATTTGGATCCAATGTAAAATATGGATATATGAATGTTGGAAAGGTTATCGAGGGCTCTAAGGCTTATAAAGGAAAAAATGTATATACTTTATTTCCTCATCAAACATTATATTCGTTGAAAGAGAGTGAAGTAGTCGAAATTCCTAAATTAATCCCATTAAAAAGATGTCTTCTTACAGCTAATATGGAAACAGCAATAAATGCGATGTGGGATACACTACCTTCATGCGGAGACAAAGTTTTAATTATTGGAGCCGGTGTCGTTGGTTTATTGATGGGGTATGTGCTTAAATCCATTATTGGATTAGAAGTTTTAATTATTGACACTGATTCCAGTAAAAGTGAACTCATAAAGTTATTTAATTTAGATTTTAAGAAAGAAATCCCTGAGGCTTACAAAGCAAATATTATTTATGAATGTTCAGGTAATTCTAATATCATAAATATTTTGGGTAAACATGTGAAGGATGAGGCAACTATATGTATTTTAAGTTGGTATGGTAATAGTATTTCTAAAATAAATTTTGGAGAGGAATTTCTATCTAGAAGAATTAAATTTATTTTTTCACAAGTCTCTAAAGTTTCGCATAATAGAAGTAAATATTGGAATAATTTAGAAAGAAGAGAATTAGCTATTAGGTTATTAAATAATAAAATTCTAGACAATCTAATCGAAGATAATATGGTGAAATTTGAAGACTTACCTAAATTTTTTTCAAAAATTAATAAAAATAAAAAATATTACTGTAAGGTAGTAGATTATGGAGTTAAATGAATATGT
>CAJWVG010000034.1 GCA_913048065.1 uncultured Gammaproteobacteria bacterium
TGTTACCTGGCACTATTGCCTATGGAGCCCGGACTTTCCTCTGTTTTCACAGCGATCATATAGTTGACTCTTATGCTGAGTATAATTAATTTAAAGATATTTAGGAATAATTATCTATTATTTTTTTGTGGCAATTATATAGGCTACCCAGCCAGGGTCGGCATCACATTTTGTCATCTTATAAAATTCTTCAGTTTCCTCATCTTTTTCGTCATCCCAATCCTGCATATATATATCAATATTCTTAAACCCTGCTTCTATTAGACATTCCTTGATTTCTGGAAGCGACCATAAGCGCCAGTGGTATTCAAAAGCTTTTTTTATAGAAGATCCATCTTTAAACTCAAAATGAATGTAACATGTTAAATCATTAGTAATTGGGTTAAAGCTGTGTTGGTCCCAACAATAAGTAAAACCATTATGATTTGTTCTTTCTTCTAATTCCTGATGCGCTTCATAACCACCAAAAGAATCCAGCATCAACAGACCATTGTTATTTAAACTTCTATATGCATTTTTAAAATAACTGATTAAATCCTTTCTATTTTTAAATACCCAATAGCTAAAGTTAAATGCTACGACAGAATCAACTTTAGGTGTCTTATAGCTTAAAGAATCACCTTTTATAAGCTTTACTCTATTTAGTTGATCCACTGTTAAATTTTTTTCAAAAGTATTTTTAGCATACTTTAATATCTTAGCATCAAGGTCTATAGCATAAGCTATGTTAATATCTGCATCCTGCACCCATGCAGAAGATATTTTTGCAGATGCACAAAAATCCTCTCTAATTGTTTTACACTTGCTTTTATTATATTTTTTATAAGTATCAGAGATAAATTCTACTTCAAATTCGACATTTTGAACCGACTCTTCATACAAATCATAACGATTTGCATTTTTAGCCGTAAGTTGTGATTTTTTCTTCATAAAAGGATTCTTCAAAAGATGTTATATTATTAATGTCTTTATTGCTTTGTATAATATCATGTAAGAATTTTTTCCATTTCTTAGATGAGCTAGTATTATAATACAAACTGAATAAATGTCTAAGTAATAGATAATTACTTATGCCTTGATTTGACTTCTCCAATGCATATACAGCATACTTTTCAATTATATCTTTACGAGTTAGGCTAACTTCGGATTTAAATATCTCCTGTTCAATTTGTAGCATAAATATGGGATTGTCATAAATACTTCTACCGATCATTAAACCATCAAAATTAACAATATTTTTTTTGATTTCACTTATACTTTCCACTCCACCATTAAGATAAAAAGCTAAAAATGGAAAAGATTTTTTCACTTCCAGCACATCTGAGTATCGTAATAATGGTATTTTTCTATTTTTTTTAGGACTCAATCCATCAAGAATAGCATTCCTTGCATGAATAAAAAATTTATTACATCCTGCTTTATGTGTCTGATCAATTAAATTATATAATAGATTTAAATTATGCTCATAACCTAACCCTAATCTAGTTTTAATAGAAACAGGCAAGGAGCTGGATAATTTTATTTCATAAATAAATTCTGATACTAACTCAGGTGAATTCATAAGACATGCTCCAAAATCGCCTTTAATAACTTTCGTGCTAGGACATCCAATATTTAAGTTAATTTCACTATAACCATGTTCTTCAATAATTTTTGCACATTTACCATACTTTTTTGGATCTGAGCCTGCTAGCTGAATTGTAAGGTCTTTTTCTCTAGAATTAACCTTATAGTGTTTTCTATCTGTATGTAAAAAAGCATCACATGTAATCATTTCGGTATATAAATATATATTTTTCGACATAATTCTAACTAATGCCCTATAATATTCATCTGTTCTACCGACCATTGGTGCTAAATATATACGTTTATCATTCATGCTGAGTTATTCTAGTATATAAGATAATGAATATCTAACAATATAGCTTTTTAGAAATATGAAAATTAGAGATAAAAATTTAACAATACTTATTCTTGCGGGTGGAAAATCTGAGAGAATGGGTGGTGAGGACAAGGGTTTATTACAGATTAATAATGAGTATATTATTAACCATTTATCCAGTTTAGCTAAAAAATATACTTCTAATGTTTATATCAATGCTAATAGAAATATAGATAGATATACTAATATGGGTTTGACTGTCTGGAAAGATGAGTTAGATGGGTATCAGGGACCATTAGCTGGTATGTATACGGGCATAATAAGATCTGCTACAGAGTATATACTCACTTTTCCATGTGATGGGCCTTTTGTAAGTGAGGTATTTTTTGAACGTATGCTCATTGCTGATAATAGTTTTGAGATAAGGTCTGCTCATGATGGACAAAGAATTCAACCTGTATATTCACTACTAAGAAAAGGCTTAAAAGATAGCTTGAAAAGCTTCATAGATTCAGGTCAAAGAAAAATTGATAAGTGGTATAATAAATGTGATTTAGAATTAGTCGATTTTTCTGATAACAAAGATTTATTTATTAATATAAACAGTCCATCAGACTTGATAGAATATGAAAAATTAATTCGTGAGAATTTAAAGAATTATGAGTGATATAAAAAGAATAGCTTGGTGCATAACTGGCTCTGGACATTATTTGAAGGAATCAATTGAAATAATGCTAACATTAAATAATGTTGATTTGTTTCTTAGTAAAGCTGGAGAAGAAGTTTTAAAATGGTATGACTATGACTTAGATGAGTTCAAGTCCAAAGGTATTAAAATATTTAAAGATGTAACAAAAAGTTCAGCCCCTGTTAGTCTACTCTATGAAAACATATATAAGTTAGTTATAGTTTCTCCAACAACATCAAACACCGTAGCTCAAATGGCATATGGGTTCTCAGATAATTTAGTTACTAATATGTTTGCACAAGCAGGAAAGTGTAAAATACACTCTATTGTTTTTGCCTGTGATACAGAACCTACAGTTATAACTCAAGCACCAAAAAAATCTGTGACGTTATATCCTAGACTTATAGAGTTAGAGAATTATGATAAGTTAAAGAGTTTTAAAGATGTAGATGTTGTAGATAGCGTAAATAGTTTTAAAGAGGCTCTAGATAAATGGATATAAAAGAGAATATATTATTTATTACTGGCAGGTTGGCTGAAAATAATCTCAAAAATATATTAGAGTCTATAGATGATAAAAATTTTACATATAAGATAGAAAACTTAAATATCAATGTAGCTGCATTACTGACAACGGATATGATTAGTAGACGTATCGGTGATGTATCAAAATACGATAGGGTTATTGTCCCTGGTAAAGTGCGTGGTGATATCAAAGAATTATCAAATGAACTTAAAATAAACATTGAAAGAGGTCCCGAAGAACTAAAAGATTTGCCAGTACTATTTGGTGGCAAAGCTTTGAAGTATGATCTTTCAAAATATGAAGTACATATATTTGCAGAAATTACGGATGCACCAAATATGTCCATTGAAAAAATTGTTGAACTTGCTGAACGTTATCGTAAAAATGGTGCCGATGTTATTGATATAGGTTGCCTACCTAACAAAAATTTTCCTCATCTATCTGAAACGGTACAAGAATTAAAAAATAGAGATTTTTATGTTAGTGTTGACTCACACTCTGACAAAGAGCTTATTCTTGGTGGCAAATCCGGAGCTGACTATTTATTAAGTATCAAATCGGATAATTTTTATATTTTAGATGAAGTAGCATCTTACCCAATTTTAATACCACAAGAAGGTGATATGAATAGCTTGTATGACTGCATAGACAGATGTTTGTCTAATAAAAGAATTTTTATTGCTGATCCAATTCTGGATCCTATACATTATGGCTTTACTAAGTCTATATTACGGTATAGTCAACTGAGGGAAAAGTATCCTGATATTCATATTATGATGGGAACAGGAAATGTCACTGAACTTACCCATGCTGATACAACTGGGATTACCATGACTTTGATGGGCATAATATCAGAGTTAAAAATCAACCATATTCTTACCACTGAAGTTAGTACACACTGCAGTTCTGTTATAAAAGAAAATGACTTAGCTAGAAGAATCATCCTTGCCTCTAGCATGAATAATACAACTCCTAAACATATTGACTCAGGCTTGCTCACAACACATGAAGAAGATCCATTCAAATATGAATTTGAAGAGATAAAAAAATTAAAAGAAAATGTAAAAGATACGAACTATAGAATAATGATTTCTGATAAAGGTATTCATCTATTTAATAAAAATATATTTAAAACTTATACCAATCCATATGACTTTTTCGAATCAATTGATGTTGGAAGTGATACGGGGCATGCATTCTATCTTGGGATAGAATTAGCTAGAGCTCAAATAGCTAAACAATTAGGAAAATCTTATGAGCAAGACGAAGAACTGAAATGGGGATGTTTAGTTGATGAGGTTGTTGACGATAAACTTAAATTCAAGGAAGCTGGCCCAACATATAAGAAGAAAAAATGATACATGAAGTAATAGTAACCACAATATCTAAAGATAACATTGTTCACATAGCTCCAATGGGTATAAAGTTAATTAATGAGCAAGCAATAATATCACCTTTTCGTCCTTCTAAAACACTAGATAATCTAAATTTTAATAAAAAGGCAACAATAAATTTTTTAGATGATGTTAGAGTTTTTGCAGGAATCGTTACTAAATATAAGAAAGACTGGGAATTAGCAGGAAATGATAATGAGGATTTTGTTCCTAGACTTTCAGTAGCTAATACTCATTATAATGTAATAGCAAAAGAATTCATCGATAGTCCTAAAAGACCAGATATAAAATGTGATATAACCTTCAAAAGTACAAATTTACCTTTTCTAGGATTTAATAGAGCACAATTCTCAGTAATAGAAGCATCCGTATTAGTAAGTCGTCTAGGGATGATTCCAATGGATAAAATTACACAAGAAATTGAATATCTAAAAATAGGCATAGATAAAACATCTGGTCCCAAAGAATTAGAGGCATGGGGATGGATTGAAAAAAAAATATCTGAATTTAAAAAGAAATAACATGACAAATTTTCTTGCCAGCATTAAAGATACTAAAGAAGCAAAAATAGTTTCGTCTGCTAATATCGATATTGTAGATTTGAAAGATATTAATGATGGAGCACTAGGCTTTGTCGGCATTGACTTTATTTCTAAAGCTTGCAAAATTCTCTCTAAATATACACTAAGTGTAACAATGGGAAATGATTCAAATCCAAATAATTTTAAAAACATTGAGAATATTGAATTTGTTGTTGATAAAAATATTGACTTCGTAAAGATAGGCTTATTTAAGGAAGATCTTATTGATGAACATGGAAAATTGATTCGGCTAATTAAATTTAATAAAACTAAACCTATATGTGTATTATTTGCTGACAAAGATTTTAGATTAGGTAATGTCCAAAAAGCTATTGATATTGGGTATCATGGAATAATGATTGACACATATCATAAAGATAGTAAATCCTTAGTTGAAATATTAGATAAAGAAATAATTGAAAAATTTATAAATATAACAAAGTCAAATAATAAGCTTTGTGGTTTATCTGGATCACTTAGAATAGAGCATATTAATGAGCTAAAACAATTAAACCCAAACTTCTTAGGCTTTAGAGGTCAGCTGTGTGAAACAGCATCGGACAGGAAAAATTTAAGCATTGATATGTTAAATCAGGTTTCAAAAGAAATTAAACTTAACTCTTGAGTATTTCAAGTAATGGCTGGATTTTGTCGAAAGTCTCTTTGTATTCTGACTCGACTTCAGAGTCAGAGACAATTCCTCCTCCTCCCCAAAAAAATAATTTATTTTTAGATGCAATAACCGTTCTTATTGCTATATTTAGATCTGCAGAGCCATTGAAGCTCATGTAACCAATAGATCCACAATAGATGCTTCTATTATCGGGTTCTATTTCATTTATAATTTGCATAGCTCTTATTTTAGGTGCTCCTGTAATAGAACCACCTGGAAAACAGCCTTTGATTAATTTAAAGATGCTACTATCACTAGAAATCTTACCTTGAATTGTACTAACTAAGTGATGTACATTTGAAAATGTTTCTATATCAAATAATTTTTTTACTTCTACTGATCCAAATTCACAGTTACGGCCAAGATCATTCCTCAATAAATCTACAATCATAAGATTTTCTGCTTTTTCTTTATCCGAACTTGAAAGCTCTTTGATAGCCCTTTCATTTTTTTTTGGGTCACTTGAAACAGGTCTCGTGCCTTTAATTGGTTTAGTTTCCACTATTTTTCCATCATAAGAAAGAAAACGTTCGGGTGAGAAACACATTATGTCTATAAATGGCATATGAAGATAAGCTGAATAAGGCGAAGAATATGAAGGTGCTATTTTATTAAATATATCCCAAGTATCACCTGAATAACTTAGTGAGAATCTTTGAGAATAATTTATCTGATAACAGTCACCTTCCCTTATGTAAGATTGAATTTTATTAAAATTTTCCCTGTATTCATCATATGACATGTTAGATTTACATTCCGAAGATAATTCATATGGTTTTTTTTGATATTCATCAAAAGATTTTTGGTCCAGAGAATTCCTGATGATCTTTATTAAATTAGATTCAGATTCATATACTAGTATAGTTTTTTTATTTTCATGATCAATCAGAATACACCAATCATATATGCCAAAGGCCATTAAAGGTAAATCTTCATCTATATTTTTATTTTCAATATCTTCATATTCATTTCCTAAATCATATGATAAATAACCAATTGCACCACCTGAAAATGGTAAATCAGTATAATCAGATTTATAATTCATCATCCGTTTATTCAAGACTTCAATTGGATCCATATGGAATTTTTCAGATTTCAGGCCTGACTCGACGAATGTTATATCTTGATAAGCATATATTTTTTCTATTGGATTTGAGGAAATAATATCGTATTTTTGATCTTTAAATTTTTCATGATGACTGCATAATAAAACAGACCAATCATTGTCTTTAATAAGAGAAAATATTTTATATGCATCTCCATAATAATCATAAGTTATTCTTTTTTGTTTATTCATGATAATCTTTTAATAAGCGAGATAATAAATAGGATGGTGCTAAATCTGATGGATTAGTGATATTTTTATCATAATTAATATTTATGAAATTATTTAAACTTGAATAATCCCATTTATTTTTATTTGCAATAGATTTTACAAGTTCTTGACCCACACCCATACCTACAATCTTAAAATTATTTTTACTATCAAAATTTTTAATAATATGAGATTTAATAGTACAACTAATTTTATCTAAATGCACTGTATGTATTTTTTTAGCCAACCTTAATAATAAACTTTTATTTAAATGGGAATAATCGAAACCAAAGATTCTTGCTAATCTAATAAAACTATCTTTTATTGTCTTATGTTTTGCATCGGCTGTTGTTGAATAGTTAAATTTAGCCGGAATAATGGATAATATTCTATATATATCTGACATTGTAGCGAAATCCTCAGGGATGACATTATAGGTTTTTTTGTCTATAGATAAATTTTGAACAACTGAATAAATGGGGGTCCTAAGAACACCAGTGTACAATAATTCCAGCGATCTTAGACCACTAAAGTCATCTTTTCTCTTATTTATACATTTGAAATTTTTTATAAGGATTATATCTGTTGTAGTTGACCCTATATCTATAGCAACTATATTTTTATGATAATTACTAAGATATTTAGCTATAATATGCCAATTAGCAGAAGCTACTGATAAATGTTTGAATTTTGAATCTATAGGAATTAATCCTTCATCAATATTATAAATATAACTAGTCACATTTTTACTTTTAAAGGATGATAATATTTGATTCACACCCTCTTTTCTATCCTTAAAAATATCACTCATTTCACCTGACATGGTTATTGCATTTATTATATTAAATTTATCATGGTATTTTTCATGTACTTTATTTATGATTAAACTCAAAGATTTTTTTGGTCGCCATAATTCATTTAATATTATTTTACATAAATATCTATCATTTTTTTGAAAAGATATTGTGAACTTAGTATGAGCTCCACCTATGTCCCAACCAATATATAAGTTATTTTTCTTCATATGTATTTAAGAAAATTTTTTTTCCGGAAATAGTATTCTTTATATACCTAGAATTTATTATCAAATCTATTATATTAATCCCTAAAGTATCATATACTCCAATAAAAGAAGTAGTCAGTCTAGGATTAATTTCGATAATAAATATTTCTTTGTCATTAATCAAAAGGTCAATACCAACAAAACCTCTCAATCCAGGCAATATATTTTTAATTTTCGATATAATACTAATAATCTTTATATAGCGGTCATCTTTAATATTAACCATTATTCCAGATAAATACATTTGACCGTTTTGATTTATCCTTATGAGTTGTTTGTTAATAGTTAATAACTTAAAATCATGTCTTGTAAAAAATACTGAAACACTATAGTCTTGACCGACTATATAATCTTGGATAATATTATTGCTATTAATAATAGTAAGCTTATTAATATCTTTAGTAACTTTTACATATGAACATCCAACTCCATACCTATCTTTGATTACAAATTTTTTTCCATACATATTCTTCGTATGTTTTAAATATGTCTTTATTGTATTCAATTTATTATTGCTGATGAATTTAAAGAATTCATATTTATCTGAACATATTTTAATAGTCTTAGAATCTGATAAAAGCATATTAATTTTATTTGCTTCCAAAAATTTAGCATAGTCATATAATTTTAAATTTGACTCTGGCATCACTGGTAACACATAATTATATTTACGTAAGAAATTCGTATTATAAAGGTCATCTTGTTTTCTAATAATAATAGAATTATCTTTATGAAGATTCTTTAACCTATAATCCAAAAGATAATGGCAATCAAAATATCTTGAATTTTCACCAGAGCGATATAATGATTTTGTAATTAATGTTGCTTCATGCATGAGATTTGAAGTTAAATCTTCATTTATCAAACCACCTCCTGTAATATATTCATATATTAATATCTTTTGCATATTATGGACATAATTCCTGTTTTAGACATACTGAATAATAATGTAGTTAAAGCCATTAAAGGCGACAGAACTAAATATGAGCCAATTAATTATAAGTTATATAATAGCATAGAGCCAATTGAGATAATCTATCAGTTATCAAAAAGATACTCTCCAAACATAATATATATTGCTGATCTAGACGCTATATCACAAAAAACAGTAGATCATAAATTATTTAATAGCATATTAAATATGTTTCCTAAAATAGAATTTTGGATAGATACGGGTATGAATGAAATAAATCTCATAAAAAAGTTCAAAAACTATATACCTATTTTCTGTAGTGAGAATTCAAAAGGTTTTGATTTAAAAGAATCAAAAAATAAGGACTGTATATGTTCTCTAGATTTTAATGGAAATTTTTTAGGATCAAAACCAATTTACAAGCATAAAAGATATTTGCCTGAAAAAATTATCATTATGGACTTATTGCAAGTAGGTTCTGATGATAAATTTAATTATAATATTGCGAAAAAATTTATCAGAAACGATAAAAAAGATTACTATATTGCAGGTGGTATTAAAAAAGTTTTAGACATTAAGAAAGCAAAAAAAATTGGAGCAAAAGGTGTTCTTGTATCTTCGATTCTCCATCAAAATAAATTAACTAAGTTATTCATTCAGAAAGAAAAAACCAGTCTATAATTAAATAGACTGGCTTCATTAAAAGTTTGTCAACTAACTGCTTACGCTTGTCCTGAGAAAGGATGTTGTTTAGCGTCAGCACTTGCAACTACTTCATCAGCTGTTGGTGAGCCTGTTACCGCTCTTGAAATTGCTTCTTTAACAGCTTTGTAGTTATAATCATAGATTCTTCCATCATCATTAGCATCCCAATGTATGAAAACCCCTACACAAA
>CAJWVG010000035.1 GCA_913048065.1 uncultured Gammaproteobacteria bacterium
ACTGTAATTAAAGATGGTTTTCATGGTGACACTAGTAAAATGTTTTGTGTTGGCGAACCTTCGATATTGGCGGATAGATTATGTAAAGTTACACAGGAGTGTATGTATAAGGCAATTACAATTGTAAAACCTGGGCTACATATCGGAGATATTGGAGCGGTTATTCAAGAACATGCCCATATAAATAACTTTAGTGTTGTTAGAGATTATTGTGGTCATGGAATTGGTAAAAATTTTCACGAATCTCCACAAATACTCCATTATGGTACTAGACAGACGGGTATGAAACTAAAGGAAGGTATGACATTTACCATAGAGCCAATGATAAATTGTGGTAAATATAAAACAAAACTTCTCAGTGATGGTTGGACTGTAGTAACACAAGATCATTCATTGTCAGCTCAATGGGAACATACTATTCTAGTTACTCACAATGGATATGAAGTATTAACAATGAGAGAAGAAGAAAGTGGTATATAAGATAAATTATGAATAATAAAGATGTGATTAAAATTTTAGATAAACTTATAAGCTGTAAGTCAGTAACACCGTATGATGATCAGTGTCAAGAATATATCGCAAATTTCCTAAAAGACCTAGGATTCAAAATAGAATTTAAAAAGTATGATGATGTAACTAATTTAATTGCTAGATATGGAACAGAAAAGCCTGTATTAGCATATGTGGGGCATACGGATGTAGTGCCTACGGGTGATATAAACAAATGGGAAACAGACCCTTTTAAACTTACCGATAAAAATTCAAAATTATATGGCAGAGGTACCTCTGACATGAAAGGAGGTATTGCATGTATGATGCATGCAATACAAGAACATTTATCCGACAATAAGAATTTTATTGGAAGCATTATAGTAATACTAACGAGTGATGAAGAAGGACCTGCAATTAATGGTATTAAAAAACTTGTTGAATCAGGCGACCTTACTCCATATGAAATAGATATGTGTATAGTTGGGGAGCCCTCATGTAAAAAAACAATCGGTGACACAATTAAAAATGGTCGTAGAGGTTCTTTGTCCGGGAGGTTAAGAATTCAAGGTATTCAAGGTCATATTGCTTATCCTCAGAATGCAATGAATCCAATACATGCATTTTCACCAGTTTTAAATAGACTAATTTCTCAAAAATATGATGAAGGAAATCAATATTTCCCACCAACATCTTTTCAAATATCAAATATTAACAGTGGTGTGGGTACAACAAATATTATACCTGGTGAACTAAGTATGGATTTTAATTTTAGGTATTCTACGGAAACCACAAAGAATGAATTACAGAATAAAGTAGAAGATATAATGAAAGAAAGTGGTCTTGACTATAATGTAACTTGGTCACACTCAGGCGATCCATTTTTAACTGAAAGAAAAGATTTATTAGATGCATGTGTAAAATCAGTAAAAGAGGAATTAGGCATGACTGCAGAAATATCAACAGACGGAGGAACGTCTGATGGGAGATTTATGGCAAAAATATGTAATCAAGTCATAGAGTTTGGCTTAATAAATAAATCTATTCATAAAATTAATGAGCATACGACTGAAGCAGACTTAGATGCTGTTACGAAAGTATATAAGTCTATGCTGAATAGACTATTGCCTAGACAATAAACGAAGATTCTATTAATTTTTTTGTATAATCATTCTGTGGATTAGATATTAATTCATCAGTATTATTAGTTTCAATAATCCTTGAATCCTTAATGACATAGATTCTATGAGATATCGAACTAATTACTTTTAAATCATGACTAATAAAGCAATAGCTAAGCGAGTGCTTTTTTTGTAAATCTACTATCAGCTTCAATATATTCTTTTGAACTATGACATCTAATGCGCTTGTAGGTTCATCAAAAATTATAAGTTTTGGTTTCATTGATAATGCTCTCGCAATTGCAATTCTCTGTCTTTGCCCACCTGAAAATTGATGAGGATATCTATAGAGCATAGATCTCTCGAGGCCAACTTCTTTTATAAGTTCTGAACATATTCTTAATAACTCTCTTTTGCTGATGTTAGAATTAAATGAGATTATACCCTCCGAAAGTATTTCAAATATAGTCATGCGCGGTGACAAAGATGAGTATGGATCTTGAAAGACTATTTGGTAATCACATCTTGATTCTCTGAGCTGTTTTGATGGTAGAGATGATAATTCAAGATTATCTAGGTAAATACTCCCTGAATAATTGAGCAACTGCATTATTGATAAGCCAAGGGTTGTCTTTCCAGATCCTGATTCACCTACCAAGCCAATAGTTTCACCAGAATTAATATAAAGACTAACATTCTCAAGTGCAGTAAAGTATTTTCTGTTTTTACTAAAAAAAGCATTATTAATAGGAAATTTACAACTAACGCTTTCTATATTTAATAACCTGCTAGACTCGCAATTTTCTGAAACAAGTTTCTGTGGACTACTCGCAATTAAGTCTTTTGTATAACTATTTATGGGCTGACTAAACACCTTGGATGTTAAACCTTCTTCTAGTATCATTCCATTTTTAAGAATAATTACCTTATCTGCATAGTTTTTTATCAAATCTAAATCATGTGATATCAATACCATTGACATATTTTTTTCCTGCTTAATGCCATTTAATAATTCTAATATTTGTAGTTGCAAAGTCACATCTAATGCAGTTGTAGGTTCATCTGCAATTAATATATCGGGGTTACATACCAATGCTATAGCAATCATTATTCTTTGTCTTTGGCCTCCTGACAACATATGAGGATAGCTATCTAGAATCTTTTGTGTGTTATCAAGACCTGTTTTAACCAGAATATCTTGAGCAATACTATTTTGTGACAAAGGATTATCGTCTATATGAAGCTTAATTACTTCACTAAGTTGAGTAGAAATCTTTTGAACGGGATTTAAGGATAACATTGGTTCTTGAAATACTATTGATATGGATTTAGTACGTATTTTTTGTATCTCATCTTCTGACAAATCTAATATATTAATTCCATCATAAATAATTGAACCCTGAGTAATTTCAAAAACTGATTTATCTAGCAAACCCAGAATTGATAATCCGGTTAAGGTTTTTCCTGATCCTGACTCACCAACTATTCCTAATGTGCTACCTTTGTCTAAAATAAAACTGATGTTATCTAAGAGTATTTGGTTGGTATTTTTATTAACAATAGTTAAATTTTTTATTTCCAATATCTTCATGAAGACCTCGAGTCTAGAGATTCTCTGATACCTTCACCAATAAATATTAACATCAACAGTGTTCCAACTAAGACCAAGAATGTTGATAATGAAAGCCACCATGCCTCAATATTTTCTTTACCTTGAGCTAAAAGTTCTCCAAGACTAGGTGTATCAGGCGGAACACCGAGACCTAAAAAATCTAGTGAAGTCAGAATAAGTATAGCTCCGCTTATTCTAAAAGGTAGAAATGTAATCACAGAAACCATGCTATTAGGTAGTATGTGTTTAAGTATAATTTTCGTATTAGATAATCCTAAGGTTCTTGCTGCAATAACATACTCCATATTCCTACCTTTTAAAAATTCAGCTCGCACATAATCAGACAGACTCATCCAACCAAAAAGAGATAAAAGAACTATCAACAGAAAGATACTAGGTTCAAACAAAGATGAGAATATTATCAATATATATAGTTCTGGCATTGAGCTCCAAATTTCTATAAATCTTTGCATGAATAAATCTACTCTTCCTGCAAAGTAGCCTTGGATTGCTCCAAAAAAAATACCTATAATGATTCCAATAGCTGTTAAAGCAAAAGCAAAGAGCACAGAGAGCCTAAACCCGTAAATTAATCTTGCTAAAACATCGCGACCTCTATCATCTGTGCCTAGATAATTATGAGAAGATGGACTCGCAGGGTTAGGTGTAGATTGACTTATATTAATTGAATCATATGAATGCGGATTAATAGGAAATATAGCCCAGTTAGATTCTTCCTTGAGTCTAGAAGTTATAAATTCATCTTTATAATCTGCCTCAGTATCAAAATATCCACCAAATTCTTTATCTGTATATGAAATAACAATAGGGAAATAAATTTTATCATCCATCATTAAAACTATAGGCTTATCATTGCTTATAATTTCTGCAAAAAGACTTAGCACGAATAATACTATGAAAATTAACAAGCTATATTTGTTACGTTTATTTATTAGAAATTTGTCCCAAAAATTTGATGGCATGCTCATGAATTTTTACCACTATCTATAGAGTCAAATTTTATTCTTGGATCCACGAATAAATAACAAATATCAGTTATTAATTTCGCAAATAAACCAAGCAAGGTGAAAAGGAATAAGGTGCCAAGAACAACTGGGTAATCTCGATGAAGGATTGATTCATAAGATAATAAACCAATACCGTCTAAAGAAAAAATTGTTTCTATAAGAATACTTCCTGTAAAAAATGAAGCAATAAATTGTGCAGGGAAGCCTGTTAATATTGGTATCAAAGCATTTTTAAAGATATGCTTATACAATACTTCATTATTTGTTAGACCTTTAGCCCTTGCAGTCATAACATATTGTTTATTTATCTCCTCTATGAAACTATTTTTCGTTAACATAGTCATTATTGCAAAGCTTCCAATAACAGATGAGATAATCGGCAAAGTCATATGCCATAAATAATCAAGAATCTTCCCGACTAAGGAAAGTTGATTCCAATTATCAGATACTATCCCTCTCGTAGGAAATACATCATAAAAACTTCCTCCTCCAAGCAAAACAATTAGACTTATACCTAAAACAAAACCTGGTATAGAGTATCCAACTAATATTAAAGTACTAGAAACTAAATCAAATTTTGATCCATGTGTAATAGCTTTTTTAATGCCCAATGGAATACAAATTGAATATATAATAACAAATGTCCATAAACCAAGGCTAATTGATACGGGAAGCTTAGATATGATTAATTCCGATACAGTCTGATGATGAAAATAGCTTTTACCAAGATCAAAAGATAGATAATTTACCACAAGATTAGTAAATCTCTCCATGGGTGGTTTATCAAAGCCATAAAAAACTTTAAGGTCATTTAAGTGCTCTTCACTTAAACCACTTGAGCCCCTATATATGTTATTTGCGCCAGTAGAAGCTTCGCCAGAGACATTTATATCAGTCAGCTGATTAGCAAGTTGTTCTACAGGGCCTCCTGGCACAAATTGAACTACAACAAATGTTAAAAAAAGCACCCCTAATAAAGTAGGTATCATTAAAAGTAATCTTTTTAAAATATAATAATACATTATTTAGATGCCCATGTTTTTAATATGTAATTTAAAGGTTCATAATATTTTGGGAGATTTTTTGGCTTTATAAATTTGTCAAAATAAGCAATTCTATGTTTGTTTATATACCAATTAGGCAATAAATAATAATCATTCCATAAAATTCTATCTAATAGCTTAGATGCAACAATCATTTTATCTCTATTATTACTATAAATTATTTTCTCAATAAGTTTATCAACATTAGGATCCGAAATTCCGGCAAGATTATAAGACCCTTTTTTATCAGAAGAGCTTGAATGAAACATTGCTATTAATTCGTTCCCGGGTGACTGTGATTGCGGATAACTCATTACCATCATATCATAATCGAAAGAGTCAACCTTTCTTTGATATAGAGATAAATCAATAGTTCTATATTTTAGCTTTATCCCAAGTTTTTTTAGATTGTGTGCGAAAGGTGCAAGTATTCTCTCAAAACCTTTTTGTGCAAGTAAAAAATTAAATTCTACTGGCTGATTATCAGTGTCATATAAAATATTATCTCTAACATCCCATCCAAGACTATCAAATATTTTTTTTGCTTCATATAAATTATTACGAATACTTTTGTCAGTATTTAAAAAAGAATAATCTTTATCTCTAACAAGGTAGTTAGGTATCAATAACTCACTAGCTAAATCTATTTCTAATTTAGTCGGCTTTTCATCAGCAGATAACTCACTATTGCTGAAATAGCTCTCACATCTTCTATATTGATTATAAAATAGATTTTTATTTGACCAAGTGAAATCAAAGGTTAAAGTGATTGCTTCCCTTACTTTTTTATTTGAAAATAATTTCTTACGAGTATTAAAAATGAAACCTTGGATACCT
Organism: uncultured Gammaproteobacteria bacterium; assembly: GCA_913048065.1. Lineage (GTDB taxonomy): Bacteria > Pseudomonadota > Gammaproteobacteria. The sequence goes on from CAJWVG010000035.1 coordinate 6,131, forward strand.
GCATTATTAGAGTGCTGTAATTCTTCTTTAATAATTAGATTTTTTTCAAAGTTCGGTCCGCTATAATCTCTTGCCCATCTCTTGGAATGGTTTTCATGAATAAAGTCATACTCACCTGCCTTAAAAGCCTCTAATGCAACCGTCATATCTTTATAGTATTTAAATATAATTTTATCAAAATTAAACATTCCTGATCTAGTGGGTTCATTTATTCCCCAGTAGTTAGGATTTCTTTTATAATAAATATATTTGCCTGTCTGGTATTTATCAACAATATATGGTCCGCTAGCAATAGGCGCATCAAGTATAGAATCACTGAATTTTTTTCCTTCAAACCATTTTTTTGAAAAAATCGGTATATCACCAATAGTCATATGTAATTCAGGATTTTTTTTATTAAATATAAATTTAATAGATTTTTGTCCAAGGACTTTTACCGTTTTGATATCCGCCCAGTAAATCCTATATTGCGGATGTGCATCTTTACTGATTAAGGTTTCAAATGAAAATTTTACATCATCAGCGGTTATGTCATCACCATTAGAAAATTTTGCATTTTTTTTAATATAATATGTAACTGAAAGACCATTCTCAGCAAGAATATACTTATATGCGATATGTCCATAGCTAGATGATGGTTCATCTAAACTTCGTTCCATAAGAGTTTCAAATACTAAATTTGTCAGACCTGTTGGAGCTAAAGATTTCAATAAAAAAGGATTTAATGATTCAAAAGTTCCAAAAGCTGATAAACGAATTTCGCCTCCTTTTATTGCGCTAGGATTGACATAATCAAAATTGTTAAAACTATCTGAATACTTGGGGGTATAACCCATCCCAATTGAATAATCGGCGATACCTAATTTAGTGAAAACTAGCAAAAATAGTAAGATATGTAGTTTAATCAATGTTTTAGCAAAAATATCCATGAAATAATAAGATTAATACATTATTATAATATTCTATATAACCATTAAAAGAAAATTATAAAAATATGAATTTAAAAAATAAAAAAGTATTAATTATAGGTGTTGCAAGTAAAAGATCGATTGCAACAAGAATTGCTGAAGTATTTGATGAAAATGGAGCTCAACTAGCTCTTACATATCAAAATGAAAAATTACAGAGCCGTGTAGAAGATATAGCGAGCAGTTTATCAAATACAGTTTTGATTCACCCATGCGACCTATCTAAAGACTCGGAAATATGTCAATTAAGGGATTATTTACAATCTGAATGGGGTTCGATAGACATAATTATACATTCTGCGGCTTTTGCTCCAAGAGAATTATTAGGTGGTGACTTCGTTAAAAATATTACTCGCGAAGGTTTCCAAATAGCGCACGATATTAGTTCATATACATTTACAGCCCTTGCAAGAGAGTTTGTGGGAATAATGAATGATAAATCATCTTTATTGACATTAACCTATCTAGGCTCTGAAAGAGTTATCAAAAATTATAATATAATGGGTTTGGCTAAGGCTAGTTTAGAGGCCAATGTTAGATATATGTCACATTCTTTGGGTAGCAAAAATATAAGGGTGAATGCTATATCTGCTGGCCCGATTAAAACTCTAGCAGCCGCAGGTATTGCAGGGTTCAGTGATATATTAAAACTAGTTGAAGAAAAATCTGCGTTAAAAAGGAATGTTACACTTGATGAAGTTGCAAATACCGCGCTTTTTTTGTCAAGCGATTCTGCCTCGGGGATTACTGGACAAATAGTTTATGTTGATTGTGGGTTTAATACTAGCGGGACTTAATCTCTACTCATATATTCATCGTTAATGACAATTTCAGATGAAGACTTAATTAAATTGTAAAATAAGTTATATTCTGATTCGCTGCGAGTATTAGTTGCAAAATTTATATAATCATTTACGCCATCAATTTTGTCTAGGTTTTCAGGATAACTAATACTTTTAATTGTGAAAATTATATAATCTCCATTGTCTAACTCTTTAATCGAATATCCTATTTTAGAACTACTAGCAAAGAATATATTTTTCATATCCAAATTAATATTTTTAGAATCCACATTACCAGTGAAAAATAAGAGATTTTGTTCTTCTTTAGACAAGCCAGCATTAAGATTATCCCGTGTTTCTTCAGAAATAGAAATCATTTTTGATTCTGTAGTTTGTGTCAATAATAATGCTTTGATCATACTTTTTGACTCATCAAAGGTTAATTGTAATGGTTTTTTATAATCATCCAACTCAGCAATTATAAAACGATCATCATTTATGTATAATAAATCACTTGTCTCATTATTTTCAGTCAAACTATTATTAAATAATGATTTTCTAAGGAAATCATAATTAAATATTCCATGCCCAGATTGTTCAGATATATATTTAGAAGATTTTAATTCAACATTAAATATTTCTGATAAATCAGTAATGGTGTATTTTTTTGAGAAGTTTTTTTCAGAAATCTGATCAATTAAATCAAAATACATTCTTGTACCGTTTTCCTTTTTATAATCGTTAATAATGGTTTTTTTAACATCATCCAAGGGTGTGACTGAATTCTGTGATTTTTCTAAGACAGAAATTATGTGATATCCTTGATCAGATTCAATTAATTCAGAGATTTGTCCAACATCCATTGTAATGATAGCGGCAGAAATATACTCTGGAAGATCTGCTAAAATAAACTCACCAAGATAACCTCCAGAATTAATAGTTTGTTCATCGTCAGAATAAATATTAGCAGCTTTACTAAAACTTAAGCCATTTTTAATTGATGTCAAAGCTTCCTCAGCCATAGATTCATAGTCTTCTGCATTTTTTGTGATTAAAATATGATTAACTTTGTAGCTTATTGGTTTTGAGTAAAGACCATCCTCTCTATATTTTTCATATAAAGTATTTACTAATTCATCATTAATTTTAATATTTTTGATTAAATCATTTTTATCAATATCAATATATTTAAATCTTGCAAATGCAGCAGATTTATAATTTTCTTTATTATCGATATAGTGATTATTTAAATCCTGATCAGTCAATTTTATAGATTTTTTAATATCATTATAATTTATTATCGTATAACTAATATCTCTTATGTGATTTTTAAATTTTATGAGCTCTTGTTTTTCTACTTCTGTTAAAACCACAGTCTCTGTAATTGCATTTTTGATTTGTTGAGTAATACCTTTTTGGAAAATATATCCTTCATATGCTTTAGGGTTCATTCCTATTTTAAATAGCTGTGATTTATATAGGTCCTTATTAAAACCATTCTCATCTTTAAAGGAAGATGTTGAATAAATCTGTTTTATAATTGAATCATTATGAAATACTAAACCATTATTACGAGAAGCTTGATCGAGTAGAATTGTCCGCAACATATAATCCATAGTTATGCTTTTAATAAACTTGTTTGTATATATTGGTGGTAAATTTCCCTGAAAGTTTTTTTCAAGTGCTTGTCTATATTGATATACTTCTTGCTCTAACTGAGCAGTAGTAACTATTTGGTCATTTATTTTAAATGCATAACTTTGCGATGCAGTTTGATAATTTCCTAGCCCCATAAAAATAAGCGGTATAGCTACTAAAAATAATAGTACACCTACAACCCATGAACTCATTTTATCTCTTATTTTTGATAACATATTTTAAATATTTATATTGGAATTCGGGAGTGAAGGGGCTCGAACCCTCGGCCTCCTGCGTGACAGGCAGGCGCTCTAACCAACTGAGCTACA
>CAJWVG010000036.1 GCA_913048065.1 uncultured Gammaproteobacteria bacterium
TCAATGATTTGTCTTGCAGTATTATTTGCAATTTCTATTTTTCCGGGTTTTAAAATTCTAATGTCCATTTTTCTTTTAGTTATAGCCTCTTGCAATACAGAGGACATTTGTTTGATATGAAAATCTTCTTTGGCGGTTAGTAAAATTGATTCCTCATTTAATTTAAATTCAGCCCCTGCATCTTTAAAATCAAACCTATTTTTTAAAACTCTATTTGCTTGATCAACAACATTAGTTAATTCATGTTTATCAATCTCAGATCTAATATCAAATGTTGGCATAGCGGTTTTTTAAGTATTTTATTTATATAAACTATATGACAATCATAGTATAAAACAACCTGAATCTGAACATATTGACTTATAAATTTGACAACCATATTGTTTGATATGGCTTTAGTTCGATAAGTGCAATATTATCCCTAATGACATTCTTGGTTATAAGATCATGCCATTTCTTTGATTCGTCTAAATAAAAATCGAGTAGCGATAAATCAACTTCACTGTCTGTCATGTTTGTTACGCAAAATATAGTTTGTTTTTTATCAATGCTCTGTCTACGAATTCCATATAACTTATCACCCAAATGAAGTGTAAATTGTATGGCATTGGGGTGAAATGCAACTTGCTCTTTACGAATCAATAAAAGTCTTTTTAGTTCATTATAGATTATTGTTTCTCTGAGATTATTGTTGGCTAAATCTAGCTTTCTAGGATCAATCTTGCTTCTATTTAATGACCTATTAATCCCTGTACTTTCATATAAGGCATAATCGTTTTGTGTTCCAAATAAGCTATGAATATAAAATGCAGGTACTCCCTCTAAGGACATCATAATTGTATGAATACAAATATATCTTTCCATACAAAGATCTTTCTCTTTTGAAAATGTTTCTTTCATTGCATCAAATAAAGCAATGTTAATTTCATATGGTTCATCAATGTCAGAATTTGTTGAGCGATAAGTAATTTTCGCTCCATTATTTTCCATCAATTCTATAAATTTTTCTAATTCTATCTCGGTTAAAAATGTCCCGACCGGTCTTAGTCCTATTCCATCATGTGAAGCAATAAAATTCATATATGATGTGCCTATTTGCGATGGTGGCATGCTCATCGTTAACTTTTCCATATATGAAGAATTACCAGAAAGAATCGAATAAATTAATATTGGAGGTAATGAAAAATTATAAATCCAATGTGCTTCGTTAGCGTTACCAAAATATGAAACATTTTCACTCGCTGGAGTATTTGTCTCAGTAACAAGTACTGCATTTGGAGATATATAATCCATGATAGTCCTAAAGAGCCTAATAATCTCATGCGTTTTATCTAAATTCATACAACTTGTGCCAATTCTCTTCCATAAGAAAGCAACAGCATCAAATCTAAATAATGTAATACCGTGTGATAGATAGAATAAAATAATTTCTACAAATTCATGGATAACTTTAGGATTATTGAAATTATAATCAACCTGGTCTTTGCTAAAAGTACACCATAAGTATTTTGGCCCATCATGTGTATCAAAAGAATTTAATAAATCACTTGTCCTTGGTCGAATAACCTCAGAAACATCAAATGTATTATCAAAACTAAGAAAATAATCCTTACCTTTTCCACTCCCATTGATAAAGTTTTTAAACCAAGTCCCACTTGAAGATCCATGGTTAATTACGACATCTGCCATTAATCTAAAATTTTTAGATATTTTTATAATATCATCCCAACTGCCGAAGTTTTTATCAATGGAATAGTAATCCTTGACTGCAAACCCATCATCAGAACTAGATGGAAAAAAAGGAAGAATATGGATGGTATCAATAATATTTTCAAATTGTAATGTAAAAAAACTGTGAAGGGAATATAAAGGCGTCTCGGTTTTCATGGATTGAATTGTATCGGCATAAGTTATTAAAACTGATGTCTTTTCTGACCAACTTGCGTTATTTGATATTTTTTTTTGATGAGGTCTATCATAAGAACTTAACAAATCAATTAAGCTATTTGAAAAACTCATAATCTCTTCCGCACTTAAGCTAGAAGAGTAAATTCTATCAATATGTAAGTGTATTCTGTTTTTTAGACTCTCTACTTTCAAATATTTAACCTTTGGATCTAACTTTTGGAATCAAACTCGACTATATCCAAAAATGTATTCTTGATATCTGGGACAGCTGTTTGAACACGATTCCAATTTGTAATAAGTGGGTTCTGATTGGGATTATCTAAAAATTGTTGTCCAGCAGTTATAATATTATTTGAAAACATCTCGATTGCAATTTCTTCCTCATTAATATTAACATCTAATCCATTTATTTTTGCATCGTTATGAAATATTTCTAACAAATCTAATGCTGTCCTATAATAGGTTGCTTTGATTGTTCTTAAAATATTATATGTGAACGTATCTCCCTGAGCGGCTAATTTTCGAATAAATGTTTTAGTAATATCTATAGACATTTTAGAGAGTCCCTTTTTAGAACTTTCTAATGATAAGATCTGATGTTTGTGATCATATGTGTCACCAATATCGACTTGGCAGATTCTATTGTAAGCCTGATTTCGTTGCATTTCTGATAGCAACCCAATTTCCAATCCCCAGTCACAAGGTATTCTTATCTCTTTAAGAAGTCTGCTCCTAAAAGAAAATTCCCCCGCTAGTGGATATCGGAATACATCAATAAACTCAAGATAATCTCTATGCCCGAGCACTTTCTTAAAAGTTTTAAGAAGTGGTGTAACAAGTAATCTTGTAACTCTGCCTCCTAGCGTTCCATTCGTTATGCGTGGGTAATAGCCTTTGCAAAATTCATAATTGAAGTTTGGATTTGCAACAGGATAAACTAATCTCGCAAGAAGTTCGCGATTATATGTTGTGATATCGCAATCATGCAAGGCAATAGACTTTGCTTCACCTCGAGCAAATGTATAACCCATACAATACCAGACATTTTTACCTTTACCTGGCTCATCTGGTGCTAATCCAAGAGATTGTAGATTTTTATCTAGTTTTTTCATTCGTGGGCTATCATTCCAGATTACAGAATGAGATTGATTAAGATTAGAAAAGAATTTTTTTGCATTTTTGAATTGAGATTTATTTGCTTTATCTAAGCCAATAGTAATATGATTTAGATACTTTACCTTACTCAGACACTCTACAATATTTTTTAACGCCGGGCGCTCTAGTTCAGAATATAAAGACGGCAATATTAATTCTATAGGAGCATCTTTTGAAAATGTTCTTAGTTCATTTTCAATATCATCAACTGTACGATGCGAAAAATTATGCAGTGTGCTTATAACACCATTTTGATGAAAGTCAGCCATTGGTTCTCCTTGATTCTATAAATACATTTTCAACACATTCTTGCCAGCCTTCTGGTGCAGGTGTGCTACTCAAAATAAAATTTTTATTCGATAAACCTGCAATCAGCAATGTGTTATTTGTAGATTGAACAATACATCTATAGTCTGTTTGGTTAAGCATATCTATGTCATTGCTACTATCACCTAATCCTACCGTTTTGAAAAGTTTTTCGGGATTTGTATTATTAATTTTACTCATTATTAATTGCATCGCAGAGTACTTGTTAAAACCAGAGCAGATATGGAAAAACCTTCCTCCTCTAATAACGGTTAAATTAAAATCGTCCAAAATATTCTTAAGTTTTAGGAGTTCCTCATTATTAGTATGCCATTTAAATAAAAGCGAAAAATCTCTATTAGATGCACGCTCTAAATCATCACCTGACAGGCCAGAAAATCTTTCTCTCATTTTTAAACTTAACTCATCAAAAAATACTATTTCGTTTTTGAATTCTTTCGTCAATGTCTCTTTGATTTGTGCATTAAATGAGGATTGTCTTACAGACTCAAATATAATGTCATATCCACCTCTTTCTTTTTGAGTAGAATCAAAAAAATCTTTTGGGCAATATATACCTCCTCCAGTCTCACAAATAAAAGGTATCGATAGATTTTCACTCTTCAACATGTAGTCTATTTCATTAAAGGTTTTACTAGAATTAAAAATCACATAGTGATTCGCTTCTAAAAGCTGTTTAATAACATCGATATTGTTGCCATAACAAAAACTGTTATTATTGATGATAGTTCCATCAATATCGCTAAAGAATACCAGAGTTACGTCTTTCAGATTATATTTCATAATAATTGATTTACCATTAGCATATTATATGCAAGATTTATACCAAATCATGACATGTTGGCATGAAATATGCAGTTCAAATATTATGGATAATGTAAAGTTTCATTTACACAAGATATTTAGAGAAACAGAAGATGTTGTTTTTTATGATATCTCGGTTTCTGGTTCTAATGCTTCTGATTTAGTTATACACGAAACAGCAGCTACATCTCCTCCTGATGATGTGAATGGAAATAAACAATTTTATATCCATTATCATCAAATTGATAATAATAGAGTTATAAGTGGTGAACGTACTTTTGAATTAGTAAATTTTGACTGGGAAAAACCTTATCTTATAATCCATTTAAAAAGAGATGATGGTGCTCTCGTAATACCAAAAGGAACTTTTCACCGTTCTGTCTCAGGATTAACAGGGTCTGTAGTAATAAATCAAGCCATTAGAGATGATTCTTTTAAAGCAGAGGTCGAATTTAAGCCTATTTCAATTTGCGATAACATAAAACTCAACAAAATTATTTCAAATACCAAACCATTAATAATAAAGAATTAATAATTCATTGAGGTGATTCTGACTGTACAGAAAGGTCCTTACTCATAAATTCATCACCAGTATAATTACTTTTAACGCCTTTGATCATTGATGTATATGAAAAGTCATACCCACACCCTACTCTAATGTATCTATCATTAATGCATCTTTGATGGCAAGAATCAAAACCTACCCATCCTAAATCTTTAATATATATCTCTGCCCAGGCATGTGTATCATTTTCAGCTATCTCAGTGTCATCCAAAAGAAAACCATTAACATATCTAGCTGGATAACCATATGCTCTTGCTAATCCAACCAGAATATGAGAAAAATCTTGGCAGACTCCTGTACCTTGCATAATAGCATCGCTAGCAGAAGTATATATATTGGTTGTCCCGCTTGTATATTCAATTGAATTAGATACTGCTACGTTCAAGGAATGACAAAACTCTACCGAGTCCTTCTTAATCTTATTTTTAATTAAACTCAATATTTTTTTGTTTGGTTTAGTCAAACTAGTCTGCCTTAAAAAACAATTTGGGTGAACAACCTCATCGAGCCCCTTCATGACTCCATAACTATCTTTAGTCTCAACAATACTTTTCATGGTTATGACTTGTACATCTGTTAAGTTTTTTATGTAAATATCATATATTTTATGTCCTAAAGCATCTTTAGGGCTTTCAATGAGTTTTCCTCTAGATGCGCTGATACTACAACTGATAACTTTTTGGTTTGCACATTCTGTCGGATGCAGCATCAATGTTTGTACTAACCTGGGTACACGCGATGTGAACCTATAAGATGTTTTGTAATTTATATTTATAATCATTTATCAATTCCTAAAAAATATATCTCTTCTAAGTCAGAATATGTAGTTGACATGTCATCAATCAATTTAGTTAAAAATTCATGTAGACCAAATTCTATAATTTGCTCAGAAGTGCTATTTGATAAACCTTTATGGATAGTTATCATCTTTCTGTGTGCAGAATTATCGGATTTATAGAATGTAGTTAGTCTATTGAGATGATGTCGAATTTTATTAACTGCATAAAAAATTGATCTGGGACATAAATCACTTAATATTAAAAAATCAATTATCTTTGTATAATCAATTTGAGTATTACCATATGCCCATTTGAACCCACGATATGCAGACACAGATCTTAACATCATGCTCCACTGAAAGTTATCAACTTGTGTTCCAATATATGAACTACTAGGTAGTAATATATAATATTTAACATCAATTATGCGGGCAGTAAAATCTGCTCTTTCATAAAAAATTCCCAAATATATGAAATCAAAACCATCATTCATAAGTTGGGTATTATTTATTGTGCCTTTAATTAAATTAACGTGTTTTTTAATCCAATCTAAAATTTGAGGAAGATTTCTAGAATCGTACTTTTTTTTATCATGGGATTCTATTTCATGATACCAAGTATTGATGGTATTCCAGACTTCTAATGTAACGGCGGTGCGTACCATTTTTAGATTATTACGTGCGTTTTCAATACAAGATTTTACTGATGAATTATTATTTGGGTCAAATAGTAAAAAATATTCAATTTTATTTTTACTGATTGTATTGTAATTGTTTAAATACTCATCTTTTATGCCAGATGCAGATAAAATAGATTCCCACTCATTTAAGTAACCTTCGCTTGTGTTGGGTATCAGGTGAATTCTATAGGCAACTTCTAAAAGCCTTGCGATAGAATCTGCTCGCTCAATATACCTAGCTGACCAATATAAATTTTCTGCAGTTCTGCTTAACATAAATTAATTTCTAAGTACCCAAGTATCTTTGACTCCGCCGCCCTGTGAGGAGTTTACAACTAATGAGCCCTCTTTAAGGGCTACTCTAGTGAGACCACCTGGAACTAGTTTCCTTTTGCGATTTCCTATTAGTGTAAATGGGCGTAAATCAACATGTCTCGATGTGAGTAAATTTTTTTTAAAAATCGGTACTGAAGATAAACTTAGTATCGGTTGCGCTATATAGTTGTCTGGATTATTTTCAATCTTTTTTTTAAATATGTTTATTTTAGATTGTGTAGCAGAATTTCCTATCAACATTCCATAACCACCTGAACCATGAACTTCTTTAACAACCAACTTTTTTAAATTATTTAAAACATAATTTTTATCTGCAGGTTTAGAGCATCTCCATGTTTTAATACTCGGGAGTTTTGGTTCTTCGCCAAGATAAAATCTAATTATTTCCGGCATATAAGTATAGATGGCTTTATCATCAGCTATGCCTGCACCTGGTGCGGAACAGATATTCACATACCCTGACCTATAGGAATGGAAAAGCCCAGGAACACCAATCACAGATGTCTCATCGAATGATAATGGGTCTATAAAATCATCATCAATTCTTCTGTAAATAATATCAACCCTCTGTTTTCCTTGAGTAGTCCTCATAAATGTAATATTATCCTCAACAATCAAATCTGATCCTTGCACTAATTCAACGCCCATGGTGTCAGCTAAATAACTATGTTCATAGTAAGCACTGTTTAAAGGACCAGGTGTGAGAATTACAATTTTAGGATCTTTTTCACATTTTTTAGGAGCAAGACTTTTTAAGATATCTAATAAATAACTCGAATAATTTTCTACAGGTTCAATATTAATTTTTTCAAAAAGTTCTGGGAACATTCTCATCATAATTTCTCTGTTTTCGATCATGTATGAAACTCCAGATGGTGTTCGACAATTATCTTCAAGAACTCTGAAGGATTTAGAATCCGTTCTTATAATATCAGTCCCTACAATAGGACTATAGATATTATATGGCACTTTAACACCCACCATTTTAATTTCGTAAGCTGGGTTAGTATAAATAAGTTCTGCAGGAATTTTTTTTGCTTTAATGATTTCGCATTTACTATAAATATCTCTTAGAAAGGCGTTTATAGCCAGGGAACGCTGGATAACACCTTCTTGAATTTCTATCCACTCTAATTTAGAGATAATTCTTGGGAACATATCAAAAGGAATCAGTCTTTCTGCGCTATCAAAATTATTGTATACAGAAAACGTAATTCCTATTTTTTTAAACAAATTTTCCGCTTCAATCTTTTTTTTCATTAATGTGCTATATGGCAATGAGTTTGCCCAAGTCACTATATCTTCATAGGACTTTCTAGGTTTTTTCTTCTCAAATACTTCATTGTACATACTTATGTATATGCAAGATGTATACCAATATTAAAATCAAATCCGTTAATTTGATTGAAAATTTTATAAGTTTAGGCTAATATACCCCCCATGGGTATATTAAAGAAATTATCAATATTTTGTGTGTTCTTGCTCTTAACCAGCATAACCGAGGCAAGACCGATTTCATGGTCTGGCGGTTCAACATTAATGATTAAATCCAACTTTATGTTTACATCATATTATTATCATTATTCTCCAATGTATAAATATTCCATAGGAGTTGAATACATGGATGATAAACATTTTAAAGAGGATTATTTAAACCTAAGAGCGACCTATCTTATTGATAGAAAAAATACGAAACAATCTCAAAGAAATTTATATTTTACCAGCGGAATATCTAGCGAATCAAAAAAGAATTTTCACTATGGTATACATGGTGACTGGGAAACTAGAAGATTATATACGTCTTTCGCATATATCAATAAACATACAGCTACAAAAGATTATACCGAGAATGAATTTCAAATAGGCATAGCCCCATATATCGGGGATTACAACGATTTACACACATGGATTATGTTAAAAGCAAAAAAAGACACTATAAATAATAATTGGGATACATACCCATTTATAAAATTGTTTAAAGGAGACTTTTTAATTGAGATAGGAACTAAGAATTCACACTGGGATGTTCACTATATGGTTAGATTTTAAATAAGGAGGATATATGTTTAAATTTTTACTAGCATTATTAATATTACAGACAAACATGGTATTTGCATCATCTACACATAATCATGATCAAATGCATAGCAGCGCAGATAGTTATAATACAGAAATTAATCAAGATAAATACAATAGTTTTATCAACGATCTTAGTAATGCAAAAATAGCAATTATCGATGTTAAAGGCATGGTTTGCGATTTTTGTGCCAGAGGTATAGAAAAAACTTTTTATGATGATAAATTAGTTCAAAAAGTAAATGTGGACTTAAATGCAGGCAAAGTATTTGTAGCATACTCATACACAAAAAAAATAAGTGTTGATGAAATAAAAAATATATTTCTCATCAATGGACAGACTGCAACAAGTGTAGTTATAAAAGAAATATAATTTATGTCAGTAGAATCAACAAGAATTGCCATTATAAGTCTTTTTGCATCATCATCAACTTTAATTTGTTGTGCCTTGCCAGCTTTATTTGTTTTTATAGGAGCTGGTGCGAGCTTTGCGTCTTTGGTAAATATATTCCCACAACTAATAATCATCTCTCAATACAAAATACAAATTTCGATTGGAACCTTAATAATCCTATTGATAGCTGGGATACTTATCAAAAAATCTGATTCTTTGCCATGCCCTATTGATCCTAAACTAAGAAACATATGTTTAAAAACAAGGAAAAAATCAAAAGCAATGTATTATATATCTGTTATAATTTTCTTATCTGCTAGCTTTTTTACATATTTACTACCTACTTATTTATAATCATGACTAAACATCCAACACATAATAAACAACTTGCATCCCTTAAAAGAATTGAAGGTCAAATTAGAGGGATTATTAATATGGTGAATGATGGTAAATACTGTATCGATATCCTCAATCAGATAAAAGCAGCAAAATCAGCTCTGGTTACAGTAGAATCGAAGGTGCTCAAGACACATATTGAGTCATGTGTAAAAAATTCATTAAAAAATAAAAGTGCCGTTGACGCTAAAGTTAGCGAGTTGTTAAAACTTATTAATAAATAAATTATTAAATTTTATAATGTTCACATATGATGTTTTGGATCGACTGGTTTGATAAGATAGTTTGCTAGGAGTGCTATTGCTAGTAAAAATGCCATCAAAAACATTGTTGAATTATAAACAGTGCTT
>CAJWVG010000037.1 GCA_913048065.1 uncultured Gammaproteobacteria bacterium
TTAATTGTGGCATACTATATGAAATTAAAATTAAAGGAAATTCACATGTCAGGAAATCATCATTTATACGTGCCAGGACCATCAAATGTTCCAGCGGCAGTTCAACAAGCAATTCATTGTCCAATGGAGGATCATAGAAATCCAACAATACCAGAATTAATTTCTCCATTAATGGAAGATATGAAAAAAATTATTTTAACAGAGAAAGGCAAGGTTGTATTTTTTCCATCGTCTGGAACTGGATGTTGGGAAGCAGCATTACAAAGTACTTTGAACATTGGTGATAGTGTTTTAGGAGCAAGTTTCGGACAATTTAGTATGCTATGGCTGGATATGTGCCAAAGATTGCAATTTAACGCAATTACAATGGAAGAAGAATGGGGTACTGGTGCTAATCCGGAAAGTTACCATCGAGAACTCTCAAAAGATAAAGATCATAAAATTAAGGCTGTCTTAGTTTGCCAAAATGAAACAGCTACCGGTGTGAGAAGTGATGTAGTGGCCATTAGAAAAGTATTAGATGATTTGAATCATCCTGCACTTTTGATGGTTGATGGAGTTAGTTCTGTAGCAAGTTATGAATTTAGAATGGATGATTGGGGAGTAGACTGTGTGGTTAGTGGATCGCAGAAAGGGTTAATGCTTCCAGCAGGTCTAGGTATATTAGGAATGAGTCAGAAAGCTATAGATGCTATGGAATCGTCAGACTATCCAACATGTTATTTTGATGTCAAAGATATGATAGCCAAGATAGAAACTGGATATACACCATATACTCCTCCTGTTAATCTACTTCGTGGAATGAGGGTTGCAATTGATATGCTCTTAGCAGAAGGTTTGGAGAATGTTTGGAAAAGACACCATCGTCTAGCAGAAGGAACCCGAAGAGCAATACTAGATGGATGGGGCCTAAAACTATGCGCTAAAGAACCTAAATGGCATTCTGATACTGTTAGTGCGATTGTAGTACCAGAAGGTGCTGACGCAGTTCCAGTAATAAGTACAGCATTTAAAACCTATAACTTAGCTCTTGGTGCGGGACTGGCTAAAGTAGCAGGTAAAGTATTCAGAATAGGTCATCTGGGCGATTTAAATGAGTTAATGTTAGCAAGTGCAATTGCAGGAGCTGAAATGGCTATGATGAGTAACGGTATCAAAATAGAGTTAGGAAGCGGTATTGCTGCTGCGTCTAAGTATTGGTTAGATAACCCAGCGGGGAAATAATTATGACTAAACCAGTAGCTATTGTTACAAGAAAATGGCCAAAGGAGAATGAAGATAGATTGAAAGAACTATTTGATGTTACTCTAAATGAATCTGATAAGCCTTTTACAACAGATGAACTAAAATCAGCTCTTCAGAATTGTGATGTACTTATGCCGACGGTAACCGATAAAATTACCGCGGATGTATTATCAGTAGAAAATCGCAGAGCAAACATGATTGGTAATTTTGGAGTTGGTTTTAATCATATTGATATTAATGCAGCTAAAGATAATGGTATCACTGTATCCAATACACCTAGTGTTTTAACAGACTGTACTGCAGATATTGCTATGTCATTACTACTAATGGTTGCTAGAAGAGTTGGACAAGGAGAGAGAGAGCTTAGGTCAGAGAACTGGACTGGTTGGAGACCCACTCACTTATTAGGCACAAAGGTGACTGGTAAAAAATTAGGTGTAATAGGTTTTGGAAGAATAGGTCAAGCTGTGGCTAAAAGAGCTCATTTTGGATTCGACATGGATATTCAATACTGGGATCCATATGATATTCCTGCTGAAGTAACTAAAAAGTTTAAAGCTACTAAACTTGATACAATTGAAGACATTTGCAAAGAATCTGACTTCGTATCAATTAATTGTCCTGCAACAAAAGAGACCTTTCATTTAATGAATGAAGAAAGATTTAAGTTGATGAAAAATTCAGCCTTTATAATCAATACTGCTAGAGGTGACATCATTGATGAAAAAGCTTTAGTTAATGCTTTAGTAAATAAAGATATTGCAGGTGCTGGTCTTGATGTTTTTGAAACTGAGCCAAATTTACCAAGTGAACTTAAAACTATGGAAAATGTTGTTTCTTTTCCTCACTTGGGAAGTGCGACACTAGAAACTAGAGTTGCAATGGGTAATACAGCAATAGATAATACTCTGGCATTTTTTGCAGGGACCGAGTTACCAAACAAAGTAGTCTGAGCTTAAATTAATGTCGCTTAGAGAAGATGCTAAAAAAATATATTCATCTAGTCTCGCTACGCTGGAACCAAGAGGAACTATATTTAATTATCTAAAAAAAAATCAAATAATTCCCCTTAACTATAAAAATATTTACCCTATAGCTTTTGGTAAAGCCTCAATATCAATGATGTCAGGTTTTTTAGATTATCTAACAAAAGATTTTCCTGATATATCTATTAAAGGAAAACCAATTGTGGTCTCTAATACTACTGATGAAAAAATAGAATATGATGTAGATCTTCTTTTTTCTTCTCACCCGGTCCCTAATGAAAAAAGTATATTGGCAGGAAATAGTATTATTAATTATATATCATCATCGACAGAAGATGATTTAGTTATTTTCTTGATAAGCGGAGGTGCATCTGCATTAATTTCAAAACCACCATCTTCAATTAATCTTGAAGATAAAATAACTCTTACAGACTTACTTTTAAAATCTGGTGCATCAATTAATGAAATTAATACTGTTAGAAAACATATTTCTAATATAAAGGGTGGAAGATTAGCTAAATTAGCTAATCCATCTACTTGTTATTCACTAATAATTTCTGATGTTATAAATGATGATATAAGCTCTATTGCAAGTGGTCCAACGATAGCTGATGCTACCACTTTTAATGACGCTTTGATTATTCTCGATAATTATAATCTATTAGAGAAAACACCGTCGTCAATTATAAAATACATCAAACAAGGCATTAATGGTGAAATAGAGGAATCTCCAAAAAAAATTAATAACTGTACTAATAAAATTGTATCCAGCAATAGATTGTATCGAGAACAGTTAGCGTCTTTTGCAAACCAAAATGGTTATAAGCCGATAATAATTTCTAGAGATATTACAGGCGAAGCTAAAGATGAAGCTATGTTATTAATAGAACACTATAATAAATATATAAATGATTCTGCAGGCGAACCTTTAGCGATAATATCGGGTGGTGAAACTGTTGTTAATATGAAAGGTTCGGGTAAAGGTGGCAGGAACCAAGAATTAGCTTTATCTTTTTTGTCTAACTATAAAAGACTCGAGACTCAAAGAGAATGGCTTCTTTTATCTGTAGGCACTGATGGTATTGATGGACCTACAGATGCTGCTGGAGGCATTATTGATACTATTTCAGTCAAGGCTATGACTGAATCAAAATTAGATATTACAAGCCATCTTATTGATAATAATTCATATAATTTTCTCAAAGATATTGATTCTCTGTATTTAACAGGACCTTCAGGAACTAATGTTGCAGATATACAACTTATGTTAATCAAGTAATAGCTGTCTTGCTTTGGCCCATTTCTCAAATATTTTAATCGTGTAATCTATATCTTTTTTTGAGTGTTTAGAAGAAATAAATCCAGCCTCATACATTGATGGTGCAAAAAAAACACCATGTTTTAGCATATAATTGAAAAAGTCCAAGAAATCATCCTTAGATGACAAATTAATATCATTCATATTTTTTAATCTAGATTTTGTAAAATATATACCAAACATCCCTCCTTCAGAATCAGCAGTGACATTTAGATTATATTTTTTAGAAACTTTGTTAATCCCAGCAACTAATTGTCTTGCTTTTTTTGATAACATATCAAAAAATTTTTTTTCGGAAATTATTTCTAAAGTTTTTAAGCCTGCAGCCATAGCTAATGGGTTGCCAGATAAAGTGCCAGCTTGGTAGACGCCACCCATAGGCGCTATATGATTCATAATTTCTTTTTTACCCCCAAAAGCACCAACAGGTAATCCACCCCCCAAAACTTTTCCTAAAGTTGTAATATCAGGATCAATGTTATAAAGTTTTTGAGCACCAGCTTTACATACTCTAAAACCAGTCATAACCTCATCAAAAATAAGCACTATTTTATTATTAGTACAAATGCTCCTTAATTCCTGCAAGAAATTTTTCTCACTTCTAATAAAATTCATATTCCCTGCTATTGGCTCAATTATAACAGAAGCTATATCACCCTTTTTCACAGCTTCTTTGACAGCCTTAATATTATTATATTCAAGTGATATAGTATTTCTTGCAGTTGCTTTGGTAACACCCAATGAATCCGGTATTCCAAATGTAGATGCGCCAGAACCAGCTTTAATTAAAAATGAATCTCCATGCCCATGATAGCAGCCATTAAATTTTATAATTTTATCCTTACCTGTATAACCACGAGCTAGTCTTATAGCGCTCATTGTTGCTTCTGTTCCTGAGTTTACCATTCTAACTACTTCTATAGATCTATAAATCTGAGTAATCTTTTTTGCTAGTAATGTTTCGTTTTTACATGGAGCACCGTATGTTATACCATTGGCCATTGTTGCTCCTAAAACTTTTAGTATTCTATTGTCTGCATGTCCTAATATTTGCGCACCCCATGAACCGATATAATCAATATATTTTTTGTTATCTTCATCTATTACATATTGTCCTTTTGCTTTTTTTACAAAAAAAGGCACAGAATTAACTGAAGCAAATGCTCTTACGGGTGAGTTTACTCCCCCGGGAATATATTTTTTGGCCTGCGCAAAGAGCTTTTTTGAGTTTTTCATTTTGAAATCATACTATTAATTTTTTTTATTTCGCTTCCAATTCTTTTTTGACTGAAAATACCAGTTATCATGCAAATCATATCTGGTCTATATTGCATTAAAGTACTTATATTTGATTTATTAATACCTCCAATTACACATATTGGGATTTTAATTATTTTTTTTGCATTAATTAAAACCGAATGCTTTGCCATTATAGCAGAATCCTTTGATTTTGTGGGATACATAGCACCAAAAGAGACATAACTCGCCCCGTTATCCATTGAATATTTTGCTAACTCCATAGAGTTATAACAAGATTTTCCTATAATAATTTTTTTTCCAAAATATTTCCTAGCTGCAATTAAATCCTTATCATTACTCCCAATATGTAGTCCATCTAAATCGAAAGTCTTAATCAAATTATATTCATCATTTATAATAAGCTTAACGTTATTGTCCTGACACATCATAGCTATCTTATTCAATAAATACCTTTTTCGCCTGAATGATAATGTCTTAGATCTAAATTGAAAAATATTAATTTTAGATTCTATAACACATTTGAGATTATTAAGGTAATCAATATCAGATTTATAAAGACTAGGTGATATAGGATATAAGCCCTTAAGTAATTTATTATTATCCATAAATATTTATAACAAATTAATTGGGTTTATCATAGAATTATGAGAAACTACACCCTATAAAATCATGAAAAGATACCTTTGTTTAATTTGTGGACTTATTTACGATGAAGCTGAAGGCTGGCCTGATGATGGCATAGCGCCTGGAACTAAATGGGCTGATGTTTCTGAGAACTGGGTATGTCCGGATTGTGGTGCAGGCAAAGTAGATTTTGACATGATTGAGATTCAGTAAAAGTTGCAATATCAGATATCTAAATTAGATAAAAATACATTAAGAATAGCGATACCCCTGATTATATCAAATATAACCATTCCCCTTGTAGGATTTGTTGACAATGTAATGATGGGTTATTTGGGGTCAACTATTTATATCGGTGCTATAGGTATTGGCGCAATTATAATTAGTTATATACTTTTTAGTTTTGGTTTCATAAAATCTATAACAACCGGTTTTGTTTCTCAAGACACTGGAACCAAAAATGATGAAAAATTATTATTATCATTATTTCATATTTTTCTAATATCTAGTTTTATATCAGTGTTCATCCTAATTTTCAGAGACTATATTATCTCTTTTGCTTTAGAGTTGATGAATACATCTAATGAGGTTAAAAAAAGTAGCAGAATATACTTAGATTATAGAATCTGGTCAATCCCAGCTATCTTTCTTAGAGATATACTTGTGGGTTATTATATTGGTGTTCAAAAGACGAAGATGGCAATGATAATTAGCATCATTATCAATATAGTTAATATAATTTTAGATTATATTTTTATAATCTTATTGAGTTTAAATATCGAAGGAGTGGCTATTGCCTCACTATTATCTGAATACTCTATTATATTATTCTTAATATATGCTTTTCAATCCGAAAAAATACTCAAAACAATTAAAATCAAAAGCAACCTATTTTTTAATTGGAGTTCAATTAAAGAAAAAATCGCTATAAATATCGATATGTTCATAAGATCATTTATTTTAATGACTATTTTTATTTATTTTATGAGTACCGGTGCTGGTTATGGAGACACAACTCTTGCAGCCAATACTATTTTATTAAATTTCTTCTTTCTTTTTTCATATGGCATAGATGGATTTGCGCACTCATCAGAGGTTTTGGTCGGCAATGCAATTGGAAATAAAAATCAAAGTTTATTGAAATCCTCTATCTTTTCAACAGGTAAACTCTCATTTTTTTTAACTTTTATGTATTTATTATTTTTTATGCTTTTTGATATATGGATTATAAATTTTATTACCTCTATTGAATCTGTAAATTCCATAGTTTTATCTAATATATTTTACTTATATATGATATTTATTTTTGCAACAATTGCTTTTTGGTTAGATGGTGTATTTATAGGTGCCTTACAGTCTAAATTATTGCGAAATATAATGATTTTAGCAGGACTGATATTCTTCCTAATAGAAACAACACTTTTTGGAGGGAATAATCAGGGTTTATGGTTATCCTTTTTTATATTTTTTAGTCTCAGAAGTCTCTTTCTCTCGATAGCATTGTATATTTATCTTAAAAATAACAAATTCTGTTCCGTTTAATTATCTTATTGTGCTTACACTTTTATACTTTTGTGATATATTGTAGACTGTTTGAATCTAAGCCAGAGAAGGAGAGAGTGAAATGGGATTTTTCGGAGATCTATTTAAAAAAGCAGAGCCAACTAAAGTAACAGTAAAAGGTTCGGGGGAGACATTTGTTGTCCAGCCTGGCCAAAATCTTATGAAAGCAGCTATTGCTGCTAAAATAGCATGGCCACATTCATGTAAAGTCGGTAGTTGTGGTTCATGTAGAACTACAATAGTCTCAGGAAATGGATATTACCCGTCTAGTCCTTGCGATCCAACAACTTTATTAACACCAGAAGAAACTGAGAAGGGCATGGTCATTGCATGTCAGTGGTATCCTAAAGGTGGAGACATGGAAGTTGATGTCGCTATTGGTACAGAAGGTGATTGTAGAGGACAGATTTAGAGATTTAAATATTCTTCGATGACTCTAAAACTGACGTTGAAGTTAACTTCGCCAATTCATATGCGGTGCTGTCAGTAGAATTAATAGGTTTTTCAAAATTCACCATTACAGGTGTAGATGCTCTGCCGAGACATCTCAATGATATTTTAAATAATGTTTGAGATTTATCAGCCCAACAAACACTATCATCAGATAATACATTATTTGGATAATCTATAGGATACCTAATAAATATCGGTTGAACTATAATCTCAGAATTACTTATAGAATTAAATAATTTACTGTGAAACTTTTTAATAGTTACTCCATTTCCAATCCTACCTTCAGGAAAAAATATAATATTCTTTCCTTTATCAACATAATTTTTCATTATACCAACCACTGAATCAATATCATCTTTATCTCCTCTTCTAATAAAAATTGTTCCCGTTTTAGATGCAAGATATCCAATAATAGGCCAATTCTTAATTTCAGATTTTGCAACAAAATTAGATGGTATTATTGAATTTAATACAATTATATCGAGAAAACTTATATGATTAGAAACAAAAGCCTTTGCTCTTTCTGATACATTGCCTTTGAGAATCAATTTTAATCCAAATAACATAATCAAAACTTTCATCCAATATAAACTAATTTTGTGATGGATGTTTTTTAAATTATCAATTCTTCTAGGAAAGAATATTAATATTATTAAACCAAATAATATATGAACAATTACAAGCGGAAATCTAATCGATAAATAAAATATTTTCATTTGGATAATAAATCACATAGTTTTTGTATATCATCAACTGGCTCTGAACATACACTATTTTCACATATATATGCTGTGAATTCACCACGACTTATCTTATCAGATACTCCAGCTACAAGATTGCTAATATCATTTGAAATAAAATAGATACTATCTTTTATATTATTTATTTTAAATAACTTACTTTGATATTTTTTTATATCCTCTTTATTACATCTTATTATGACAATTTTTTTTCGTATAATGGAACTAGGAGTTGCTAAATATAAGCTGCAGTGGGAAAAATTAGATCTATTAATTGAATCATTCGCTGAACATATTGATTTATCTATAGAATCAAAGTATTTTTTATTACCTGTTAATTCATATAATTCATTCAAAACCTCTATACATATACTATTTCCGGAAGGCAAAGACTCATCCATATATGATTTAGGTCTATATATTAATTTTTCATGATCCGATGATGTGAAATAGAACCCGCCATTAATCTTATCTTGAAATTTGTCGAGAAGGTTATCCACTAATTCTATTAGAAAATTAAAATCTTCTATTTTCCAATCTATTTTTAAAAATTCAATGCAAGATTTGGCTAGCAAGGCATAGTCATCTAAATATGCATCAAAGCAAGGTTCGTCATGATAACATGCATATAATTTATTTTTTCTCCACATATTTTTTTTTATAAAATCAAAACATTTTCTTGAAGACTGATAATATTTTTCATTACCTTCAAGTTTGTATGCATTTAAAAGTCCAATTATTGTCAAAGAATTCCAGGAGACTAATATTTTTTTATCTGTGCCTGGTCTAATCCTATCATTTCTTACTTCAAGAAGTTTGTCGCATATAATGTTAGCTTGCGGTTGATTATCTAAGTAAAGTTGTTGGTTAGTTTTGGTGACATGTAGATGATATTTATCTTCAAAATTTGGTTTATTATAAACTGAAAAAATATTTTGAAATAATAGATACTCTTCATGCGTTAAAATGTTTAATAATTCACTATCTGACCATGCATAATACTTACCCTCGACATTTTCAGAATCTGCATCAATCGTAGAATAATATCCACCCGAATCATCTTGCATCTCATCGATTAGCCACTTACATGATTGATTCATCTTCTCTAAGAATAAATTATTTTTAGTGACTCTATATGCATCACTTAAAATCCCTATCATAGGTCCATTATCATATAACATCTTTTCAAAATGAGGAATCATCCATAATTCATCAACAGAATATCTAAAAAAACCACCTTTCAAATGATCATAAATTCCACCGCAACACATTCTCATTAATGTCAATTCAATTATTTCTAGAGTTTCGGAATCATTGTCATTTAGTTTTATTAAAAATTCTAGGTTTGTTATATGAGGGAATTTTGGGGCGGAACCAAATCCTCCATGTACTTTATCCATAGATGAAATTAAATCAGACTTAACTTTTAAAAGAAAATCATCATTGATTATATTTTTTGATTCTTTTGTTTTATTAAGATTCTCAAATATATTTGTAATCTGTATATT
>CAJWVG010000038.1 GCA_913048065.1 uncultured Gammaproteobacteria bacterium
AAAGAGCATGTGGATAATATAGATATTCCAGCTTTTTTAAGGCAACAAGCTGACTAGTAGAAATACAAACCCAAACAAGCTTATTTGGAGACAATATTTAGTAATAACTGTTGTCTCCATAGCACTTTTTCTCATAATTCTGAGAGTTATTCTGTTACAAGCATTCAATACAGATTGTTTTTTTTTAAATGAATCAAGTTGTAAAAAAAATTTAAGTACTGTTGCAGATAAAAGACAAATTGATCATAGGATAATAAAAACGCATCGTGGAATAATCTATGATAGAAATGGTGAAATATTGGCAATGAGCCTGCCAAAAAAAACCTTATGCATTAATATAGAAAAAATAAATAAACTCCAAAAAAATAAAAAAATTAATTTTACTAATTTATTAAAAATTATTGGTATGTCTGAAAATAAATTTTTTAATATTTTAAAAAATCATAGTAATAAAAAAGAATATTACTTAAAAAGAAAAATTAATGATGACACAGCCAAAGACATATTGGAACTTGGCTTACCTTATATATATTTTATAGATGAGTATCATAGAGTTTATTTAGGAGGTTCTTACTTTTCAAATATTCTAGGTTTCACAGATATTGATGACAATGGTCAAGCAGGCATAGAGTATTCAAAGAATACTGAGCTTGGTGCTATCTCTGGCATAAAAAAAGTAAGAAAAGATAACCTAGGTAGATCTGTTGAACTGATAGAATTAATAAAAAAACCTATACCAGGAGAAGACATACATTTGTCATTAGACAAAAGAATTCAATTTATTGGATATAATATTTTAAAAAAGTACATTTCTAATAGCCAAGCTGATAGTGGTTCTATCGTGTTGATAAAGACCAAAACAGGAGAAATTTTATCTATGATTAATTACCCATCATTTAATCCCTCAAATAGACATGAGATGACTGGCCCTAATATCAAAAACAATGTAATAAGTACCTCATTTGAGCCTGGATCAACAATGAAACCTTTTACTATTTATAGTGCGCTAATGAATGGAAGCTATAAAGAAAATTCTACAATAGACACATCTCCAGGAAAAATGAAAGTAGGTGCACATGAAATCGAGGATTATGTAGATTTAGGTCTTCTTGATTTAAAAGGTATTATTGCAAAATCCAGTAATATCGGTGCTGCAATAATATCCCTTAATACCAACCAAAAGGATATTTACGATACTTTAAACGCTCTAGATTTTGGAAATAGTTTATATATTGATTTGATTGGTGAAGAACAAGGAAAACTTTCTCATTACTCACGTTGGAGTAAAGCTCAACATGCAAGCATAGGCTATGGATATGGTTTATCTACCACTCTTTTGCATTTAGCAAACGCTTATACAATTATAGCTAACTATGGTAAAAAGGTACAACTAACTTATCAGAAAGTAGATAATGAAGATATATATCATGAAGATATATTAGATGAAGATATTTCAAAAAAAATAATTACAATGATGACAGCTGTTGTTGATAGTGGGACGGGACAAAATGCTAAATTAGACAAATATTCCGTTGCAGGTAAAACTGGTACTGTAAGAATGAACATCAAAGGAGCATATAAGAAAAATAATCATTTAGCGCTTTTTGTAGGTATCGTACCATCTGTTAATCCGGAATATGTTGCGGCTATCATTGTTCGCAATCCTAGAAATGGTCCTGCTGCTGGTGGTAAAAATGCGGCGCCTATTTTCAAAGAGTTCATGAACCATAGTTTAAATCTATTAAAAGTATATCCAGATAAGAAATAATTATGGAAACACAAAACAAAAATATATCTGAAATCATTAAATTTTCTAAAGAAATAATTAAAACAGCATATAAAAAATCAAATCTCACAAAATTAAAATCATCATATTTTGTATTTCATAGTGGAGATAATTGCAGCAAAAAAATATTAGTTTTATTAAATGCTAAACACGATAAAGTATATCAATATATTACGACTGCAGTTAATAAAGGTGCAATCGGAATAATAACAGATTGTAAAATAAATGAAAAAAAACTTAATATTAAAGTATCTATATTGGTATTAAAGAAACTAGCTTTATGTCTCAACTCTTTTTTAGAGTACTTACATAATGATCCTTTAGCTAACAAATTTATAATTGGAGTAACAGGTACAGATGGAAAGACATCTTGTGTACATCTTCTTGCTCAGTCATTTAATTATTTAGGAAAAACTATTGGAATTATAAGTTCAGAAGGTAATGGAGAATATTCTAATCTAAAAAAAAATATGTATACCACACCTCCCCCACATATTTTATTTAAATATTTTAGTGAATTTAGAAAAAAAAATATCGATATCATAATAATAGAATGCTCATCTCAAGGGCTTGATCAGAACAGGTTAAAAAATATTAAGTTTAATCAATCAATTATAACAAATATTACTAAAGATCATCTCGAGTATCATAAAACCTTGAATCATTATATGAAGTCAAAAGTAAAGTTAATAGATATGACATCAGATAAAATTTATTTAAATAAAGACTGTTCAAGTACAAAAAAAATAATCAATATGTTTAAGACAAATGCTCAGATAATTTATTACAAACTAGATAATGAAATAAAATTTAAGAATCTAAATTTAGATGATAACTTACCTACAAGATATAATTTATCTTCAATTGCTTCGGTTCTTAAAGGTATGAATATTAGTAGCTCTAAAATTTGTAAAGTATTTAAAAAACTTAACCCCGTCACTGGAAGAAATAATTATATTGTAACAGATGAAAATATTAGTTTTTATGTAGACTATGCTCATACATCACAGTCATTAAAGATTTTACTTGAAGGTATTAAGCGCAAATATAGTGATTCATCTTTTAATTTAATTACTATCTTTGGCTGTGGAGGTAATAGAGATGTCGCTAAAAGATCCTTAATGGGTAGTATTGCAGAAAAATACTCTAATACTATTATTCTTACTGATGATAATCCAAGAAATGAAGATTCTAACAAAATTATCAATGATATATGTTCAGGCATAAATGATAAAAATAAACTTATAATTATACCTAATAGAAAAAGAGCAATAAGGAAAGCAGTTAGTATTGCTAAGAAAAATGATATTGTGGTTCTTGCAGGAAAAGGAAATGAAGATGTTATAATCTATGGAGCTAATACTGTAAAACATAATGATTTAAAATATCTTAGGTCAGTAATAAAATGAAACTCAACTTATCCGAATTAGAAAATATACTAGGATCATCCGTCATTAATTCAGATGTCACCTTTGAGGGAATATCTATTGATTCAAGGACTATAAAAAACAATGAATTATATATACCAATCAAAGGAGAAAATTTTGACGGACATAAGTTTATTCTAGATGCAGTTAACAATGGTGCTTGCGCATTAATAACAGAGAAAGAATATGCTAATATACCGTACATAAAAGTTGCTGATACAAAAAAAGCCCTTGGGTTGATTGCTACATACTATTCCGGTGTCATCAATCCAACAATAATTGGAATAACAGGAACTAACGGCAAAACTTCTGTTACTAATATGACTGCATCAATACTTAATTATCATACACCTACCTTAAAAACTTTTAAAAACTTCAATAACCAAATTGGCTTGCCCTTATCTATTCTGAAAGCTGAAAAAAAACATCAAGCTTTTGTTTTAGAAATGGGCGCAAGTAAAAAAGGAGATATTAAAGAACTAGTAGAGATAGCTCGTCCATCTATAATTACTATTCTAAATGTATCTCCCGCCCATTTAGATACTTTTGGATCTGTCGATAATATTTTATCAACAAAGGAGGAGATCTTGTTAAATCAAGATTTTTCAAAAAAAGTTATCTTAAATAAAGATGATAAATATTTTGAGAGATGGGCTGAAAAATCAAACAAACATCAAATCATAACAATATCAGCTAAACAAGTCGCTGATTACTATGTTGTTTCAAGTACTGATAATACTCTGATTGTTAAGACACCTTCAATGAATCAAATTAATATTAAAGTAAAAGATAGTGTTTCATATACGATAAATAATATTTTATTTTCTGTTGCTTTAGCATCAGAAGCTGGGGCTAACGCAGAAAATATTATATCTGGTATTAATAACATGCTAGAAGTTGAAGGTAGGTTTGCTGTGATTGATGGTTATAATGGCTCAAGTTTAATTGATAGCACTTATAATGCTAACCCAGCTTCATTTAAGTCCACCATTGATTCATTAATGCAATTAACTGGAGTACCTTGGTTGATAATGGGTGAAATGGGTGAGCTAGGAGATGAGTCACAAAGATATCACATTGAAGTCGCCAGATATGCTCGTGAAGCTGGTATAAAGAAGCTCTTTGTTATAAGTAGACATGCAGATGCTATACTAAATGAATTTGGAACAAACTCATATTCGTTTGAAACTAATGAACAACTAATCGAGTCTGTGAAACCTCATATAACCTCTAATCTTAATATTCTCATAAAAGCTTCAAGATTTATGAAATATGAAGTTATAGTTAATGCATTAGCAGCTGGAAAATATTAAAATAATCTATGCTTTATTATCTTTTTGAATACTTAACTCAATACTACTCAGGTTTTGATGTATTCAGATATTTGACGTTAAGAATTATTTTATCTGCGCTGACAGCTCTAACAATATCTTTAATAATTGGTCCAATAATCATAAATTATTTAATAAGTAAAAAATTATATCAAAGTATAAGAGAAGATGGGCCAAAATCACATATTGATGAAAAATCTAAAACACCTTCAATGGGTGGTGTGATTATTATTTTTTCAATCATTATCAGTAGTTTATTATGGGGTGATATATTTAATGAGTATATTTGGATTTTATCCTTTGTATTGCTTACATTTGGTATGATTGGATTTTACGATGACTATCAGAAATTTATTAATTCTTCTAGTGATGGAATTAGTGGCAAAACAAAACTTATATTCCAAATTGCATTATCTGGAATAGTTGCTTATTACATATTCATAACTTCAACAAATCCAACAGAATTGAGCTTAACGATGCCTTTTCTCAAAAATTTTTCCTTATATTTAGGCATCTTATTTATCCCATGGACAATACTTGTCATAATCGGCTCGAGTAATGCTGTTAATCTTACTGACGGTTTAGACGGACTCGCAATTTTGCCATGCATCCTTATAGCTGCAGCTTTTGTTTTATTTGCATATGTTGAAGGTAATTTCAATATTGCAAATTATCTTTTAATTCCATATTTACCTGGCGTGTCTGAAATTGCAATATTTTCCAGCGCAGTAGTAGGTTCAGGATTGGGCTTCTTATGGTATAACTCTTACCCTGCTCAAGTTTTCATGGGTGATGTTGGATCTTTATCTTTAGGAGCTGTTTTAGCCACTATTGCCGTATTATTAAGGCTAGAAATAGTTTATGCGTTGATGGGTGGAGTTTTTGTTATGGAGGCTTTATCTGTTATGATTCAGGTTACTTCATACAAGTTATTTAAAAAAAGAGTTTTTAGAATGTCGCCAATTCATCATCATTTCGAATTAAAAGGTTGGCCTGAACCAAAGATTATTGTGAGATTTTGGATTATCACCTTCATTCTTGTTTTGATAGCGCTTGCATCTTTAAAGATAAGATAATATGTTAAAGGAGAAACTAATCATAGGTCTAGGCGTTACCGGGTTATCATGTGCTGATTTTTATCATAAAAAAAATATACCTTTCAAAATATTTGATACACGAAGTAAATCATTCCACACCAAAAAAAATAATGATACGAGATTAGAAGGATATTCAATTGTCTATGAGAAATACGATAGTGATTATTTAGATAATGTAGAGCAGGTGATTATTAGCCCAGGTTTAGATAGATCAAACGTTATCTTTAGAGAAATTAAAAAAAGAAATATATCAATCAGCACAGACATAGATATATTTAAAGAATATTCTAACACACCAATAATTTCTATAACTGGTACAAATGGAAAAACAACGGTTGTCACTATGTTAGAGCATGTTTTAAAATCAATGCGCTTGAAATCTGTTGCCTGTGGAAATAATGGAATACCTCCATTGAGCATTATTGATCAAAAATATGATTTTATTATTCTAGAACTTTCAAGTTATCAACTTGAATATATGAATAACTTTACTTCGTATATTGGTCTTATCACAAACATTGATTATGATCATATTGAAAGACATAAAAGCATGAGTGATTATTTTAATATTAAACTTAAAATATTCGGTAATGTTAAGCATTCATTGATTAATAATAAATTATGTTCACAGTTAAATCTAAATGATATACGCTCTTTTGGATTAACTGAATATAGTAAAATCCAAATAAATGGAGCTATTAAAAATGATTTATCTTACAGTGAGAATAAACTAAGCTATAAAGATCAAGTTTTGAATTTTAAAGGGCTTCATAATCTAGAAAATATTTTATCCGTGCTATCTGTAACAAATATACTACATCTAAATTTTTTAGAAGTGTTTAAATATATAAAAAATTTCCATTATTTACCTCATAGGATAGAATTAATAAAATCTTATAACAATATAAATTGGTATAATGATTCTAAATCAACCAACTGCGCATCAACTCTAGCTGCATTACAGTATGTTGATGAGAAAATTATACTAATTTTAGGTGGTTCTCATAAAAATATGAATTATATTGCATTGAAAGATATGTTACTCAGGAAAGTTAAGCTTATCATTTTTATTGGAGAAAATAAAAATTATATTAAAGAACAGTTAGATATAAAGATTAAAACAATTGAAGCGCAAAATATGAAGGATGTTGTTGAAATTGCAAAAAATAATGTAATTCCATATGACAATGTTCTTTTGTCACCTGCTAGCCCTAGTTTCGATATGTTTGATAACTATGTAGATAGGGGTAATGCATTCAAAAAGGCGGTTAATGATTTTGTTAAGTGATTTAATAAAACGAAACTTACTTATAAGTGAGAGCAAGGGGATTGATCATACTTTGATAATTTGTTTTGCAATCTTAAGTGCAACTGGATTTATCATGATTACTTCTGCAACCCTCGATTATGCACTTCAGGAAATGTCTAATTCATTTCATTTCATCATCAAACATTTAATATATTTATCATTAGGTCTCTTCATAGCAACTATTATTACCAAGATTAAATTGAGCTTCTATCATGACTATAGCAAAGCATTTTTATTATTAGCTTTTTTAATATCCTTAATTGTATTTATACCTGGATTGGGTCGAGAGATAAATGGTGCTAGGAGATGGTTAGATTTAGGTTTCATCACAGTTCAGGTTTCTGAAGTTTCTAGACTCTTTATCATGATATGGATATGTAGCTTCATAACAAAAAATGATATTAATAAATCTTTTAATAAATGTTTATTGATGATTTTTTTACTATGCTCAATAATACTTATTCAAAGAGATTTTGGCAGTACAGCACTATTAGTCTTCACTTTTTTTTCTTTAATGCTTATTGTTGGACTAAATATTAAAAAACTTTTTTCTTACTTACTATTAGCTGTAATTATATCAATACCTTTAATCATTTTTCAGCCATATAGATTAAAAAGAATTATTTCTTTCTTGAACCCTTGGGAGGATCCTACTGGAAGTGGATATCAATTAATTGCATCGCTACTAGCATTTGGAAAAGGTGGCATTTTTGGATTGGGCTTGGGTTCAAGTGTCCAGAAATTACTGTATCTACCTGAGTCATATAATGATTTTATTTTTGCTTTAATCGCTGAAGAATTAGGTTTACTTTTTTCTCTCATGATAATCATTTTATTTGGTTTCATATTTTTTAGAATAATTCAATTAGCTAAGAAGTCACGTGATAATAATTTAATATTCGCATCTAATCTCTCTTATACAATTAGTTTTTTTATTACATATCAAGCGCTAATCCATATAATGGTAAATGTAGGATTAGCCCCTACAAAAGGAATGGGTCTACCATTAATAAGTTACGGCGGAACTAATTTATTAATGATGTTTATATTCATAGGACTGCTTGTAAGGGTTCAAATTGAAAACCGTCAAAAAATAAGTCAAGCTGTAAAAAGGGGATATTAAAAAATGAAGGTTATTGCAATTATAGCAAGTGGAACAGGTGGACATGTATATCCAGCATATACAATGGCTTTAGAATATATAAAAAAAGGATACAGTATTTTATGGATTGGCACTAAAAATGGATTAGAGAATCGGGTTATTGATAACGAGTCAATCACTATTGAACATGTAAGTTCACAAGGTATAAGAGGGAAAAATTTTTTAAAAAAAATCTTAGCACTGATATATTTTGTAAAATCAATTTTTCAGTGTTTCATAATATTCAGAAAACATAAACCCGGTTTGGTTTTAGGCTTTGGTGGATATGTTAGTGTAGGAGCGTCAATAATTTCATATATTCTATCAATACCTGTAATAACACATGAACAAAATGCAGTTGCTGGTACTGCTAACAAGATAAATTATTACTTTTCTAAAAAGATATATGAAACTTTTCCGTTAAGCTTCAGTAAAACTAATAGTAAAATTATACATACAGGAAACCCGGTCCGGGCATCTTTTGATAAAGTAGTAGATCCTGAAGAAAAATACTCTGATATCAATGCAAGTATCAATATCTTGATCTTAGGTGGAAGCCAGGGGTCTTCTTTCCTTAACATGACAATGCCTTTCGCGATATCACATTTCTTTTCAGACAATATATCAATAAAACATTTAAGTGGTCTAAATCATGATAGTGAAGTTAGAGAAAAATACAGAAAATATGATATCGATGCATCAGTAATTTCATATTCAGACAATATAATTGAACTGTTTGATTGGTCAAGTTTAGTAATCTGTCGTGCAGGATCGACTACAATATCAGAATTAGCAAAAATTGGTAGAGCTTCATTGTTAGTTCCATTTCCCCATGCTACTGACAATCATCAACTACTTAATGCAAATCATCTGGCAATAAATTCTGCAACAATTCTTTTAGAGCAAAAAGAAGATTTTATAGAAAACTTTGTTACAATTGTAAATATTTTACTTAATGATCAAAAAAGAATGTATATGCTTTCTAAAAATATACAAAATATTTTTCCAGAAAATACTAATCAATTCATATTAGATGACTCATTAAAATACTATAAATAAATAACATGATAATCTCAAAAAATATATCCCTTAAAGAATTTACTACTATCAAAATCGGTGGTAAAGCTAAGAAAATATATTTTCCTGAAAATATTTCTGACATTAATAATTTAGCTGATATTTCAAAAAAGGCCAGAACTGTCATTTTAGGTAAAGGTTCTAATATTGCCTTTAAAGACTATGGGTATGCTGACGATATTATATCTTTTAAATATTTTGATCGAAAAGGATTATACTTATTAGATAATAAATATATCAGTGTAACGGCGGGAATATCCTGTTCTAGGTTAGCAAAATTCTGTAATAAACGATTAATACCTGGATTTGAATTTTTGCATGGGATACCGGGAACTATAGGTGGAGCATTAGCCATGAATGCCGGAGCATTTAAACAAGAAATATGGAATCATGTTCATTCTGT
>CAJWVG010000039.1 GCA_913048065.1 uncultured Gammaproteobacteria bacterium
AAAGCATTGAAGTCAATTGGAGAAAGAAATAATGGTGGAAACCCTGCCTTTTGAATTAGCGAAGAAATTGTTTCACGAGCATATGGAAAAATAACTTCTGGACATCTAATGTGAAGAAAGCCATCTAATAAATCATCAGTTACGCCCTCTATTCCAAATATACCTGACTGTTTAATTTCAGCTAGATATAGTATCTTGTCTTCAATTTCTGCTTTGACTGTTATGTCTAAAGTAATTTCATATGATGTATCATCAATTTTTTCTATTTTATCGTCCAAGTTGAAACCAATTTTTGGTGAGCTTTTAATATTACCAAATATACCTGGCGCCTCCGGAGACTCGAAAGATATATCTTTGACAAATATACGTTTAACAAAAAATTTAATTTCTTTATCCATTTTAATCCCCCCCTGATAAAGGCATGTTATTATCTAGCCAAGACTGTATTCCACCTTCAAGATAGAAAACATTCTTTGCCCCTGATGTGGCAAGTTTTTTTGCTGCCTTCAAAGCATCTGCTTCACTTTTACCATAGGTAATAATTGTAGCATCATCTTTAATCTGAACTGTATCTATCTCTTCTAAGTTAATATTTTTTGCTGATACAATATGACCTGATATAAACTCATCCTTAGTCCTTAAATCTATAAGTATTGTCTTCGACTGATTCATTACCTTGGTCAGTTGATCACAATCAATTTTTTTAGTGATACCGACGATATTCTGAATTTCAAGATTTATAATCAATAACACGATTATAGTTAAAGCTATAAATAAAATTAAGTTATTGGCTATGAATTCTAGCAAGATATGATCCTATTTTTGTATTTTTAGTGGGAGCAGAATACTTCACGCATCATTTCTATTAGCTTTAATGTTTTTAAATCACTAACTTTATAAAATACTTTGTTTGCTGATTTTCTAGCAGACAATATTCCTTTATCTCGTAATATGGCAAGATGTTGAGAAATATTGCTTTGAGATGTTCCAACATTATCGACTATGTCTTGTACACTAAATTCACCTTCTCCTAATTTACATAATATCATCAATCTTAATGGGTGGGACATTGCTTTAAGCGACCTAGATGCAGTTTCTACATCATCTTGAACTTGTTGTTCCTGTGCAGACAGATTATCATTAACATCAGTATTTATGTTTTCTGTTTCCATATAAGTATTTAATTATTGTTATATATACCTATATTAGACAAAACTAATAAGATAATAAAGAAATAAAATGTTATTATTTTCCTTACACTAAAAAATAATGAAAATTTGTATTAATAAGCTTAAATTTACTCTTTTTGCACTCTTGTTGGCAATGCAGCCCTTTGTTTATGACAGTGAGCTTTATGCTGCTGAACAAATACCTGCTGAAGATATAGAGCAATTTGTTGATATTTTTAACCGAATAAAAGAACAGTATGTAGATGAGATTGATGATCAGGAGTTATTTAAATCAGCTATAAAAGGCATGGTTTCTGGCCTTGACCCTCATTCTTCATATTTATCTAGCGAAGATTTTGATGAACTAAAAATTGGGACAACAGGTAAATTTGGTGGACTTGGGATTGAAATAACCACCGAAGATAGCTTTGTTAAAGTAATCGCACCAATAGATGATACACCAGCTAAGGAAGCCGGTATTTTGGCTGGTGACTTAATTATTAAGGTTGGCGAAGAGTCCTTAAAGGATATGGAAATTGGGGATGCGGTTAAACTTATGAGAGGTGAACCAGGAACTAAAGTTCAGATTACAGTTCTCAGAAAAAAAGTAACCGAACCTTTAATTTTTGATATAACGAGACAGATAATTGTTTCAAAAGGGATAAAAACGAAAATATTTAAGGATAATATTGGATATGTAAGATTGTCTAGTTTCCAAGCTAACTCAACCAATGATTTGAAAAGTGCCATTTATAAAATGAGAAAATCAGCAAATGGTAAAATCAAAGGATTGATTTTGGATTTGAGAAATAATCCGGGCGGAGTTTTAGGTGCTGCAGTTGGAATTACTGATTTATTCTTACAGAGTGGCAAAATAGTATATACAGATGGACGAACACTAAACTCTAAATTAGAATATTTTGCAACACCTCAGGATATTCTAAATGGCCTACCACTAATAATTATGGTAAATGAAGGGTCCGCCTCTGCTTCAGAAATCGTAGCTGGAGCCTTGCAGGATAATAAAAGAGCAAAAGTTGTTGGCACTAAATCGTATGGAAAAGCATCGGTGCAAACCATCCAAGAGTTATCAGATGGGTCGGCATTGAAGCTAACAACAGCTCGATACTATACGCCTCTTGGCAGAGATATTCATACTCTGGGAATAGAACCAGACGTAGAAATTATAAGGGATGATGATAAAGTAGTTAGCTTACCAGACCCTTATGATAAAGATAATCAATTGTTTGAAACTATCAATATGATTTCAGAGATGAAGTCTGTTTCGCTAAATAAATAAAATATAGTCTTATCACAAAGATATTAAATTATTATGAAAATAATCTGGGTATTAGTACTAGTTACAACAGCATTAAACTGGCCAACATCTAAAACTAATCCATGTCTTGAGAAAAACAAAGTCTATGAAACACTCAACCTAAAGAAAAATGCAACGGTATGTTTTAATACCATAGATAGTTATGATTTAGATTATAAAGGAAAAGACGCATTAACCATCTATGGAAAAATAACTTTTCCACCAATACAGAAAAAAAAGTATGATGCAGTTATTTTATCACATGGGTCAGGTGGTATAAGAAAGTATCATAATAATTATATTAAGTTATTAAATAACAATGGTTATGTAGTGTTCCAAATTGATCATTATCTGAGTCGTAAAATAAAATATGACAAAACCTTTTCAAAAGTATCCGGAATAACATTTATGAATGATGCTTATAAAGCATTAGAGCTTTTAAAAACACACCCTGAAATTAATAAAATTGCTTATATAGGCTGGTCACAAGGTGGTGTTGGCCCAATACTATCACATTTTAGTTTTGTTTCAGATTTCATAAATAATGGTAAGCATATTTTTGATGCATCCATAGCAATCTATCCATATTGTGGATTTACTTTTCCAAAAGATTCAATTACACAAACACCACTCTTAATCTTAACTGGCAAAGATGATGATCTAACACCTGAAGCAGCATGTATAAATTTATTTGATAAGTTTTCTAAAAATAAAAAAATTAAGCATATATCTCTTGAAAATGCTAGGCATGGTTATGATAATCCATTTTTATATTTTGGCATGACTTTTGATAATCTGCCGAGCCTTCACATTATAAGTAATGATTGTACTTTAACTATTTCAGAAAGCGGAAAGATTATGACTCTATCTGGGAAATTAATTCATGGACCAAAAGAGTCTTCTGCAATCTTAGATGAATGCTCCACCAAGGGAGTAAAGGTAAAATATAATAGTAAAGCCAGAGAGGATACGAACGAATATATTTTGGATTTTCTAAAAGAAAATTTAAAGTAGCCTATGTACTAAAGTCTTTGAGCATTTTTTGAATTTCTATATTATGGATTTCTTCTGCTTTAATCATCTCTCTTCCATATTCTTCAAGATAAATACTTTCTCCATTGACCTCATTAACGAGTTCCTTATAAAGTGATACTGCTTTTTTTTCATGAGCCGCACTCTCTAATAAGAGATCAACCGAGTTATGTTTATTAGACTCTTCCACTATCGAAATATCTAGAGATGGGTGACCATCCAAACCTGTCACAAGTTCGCCCGCCTGTTGAGCATGTAAAAGTGATTCTGTTGCTTGTTCTTTAAAAAATTGAGTAAGACTCAACCTATCTCTTCCAGTGACCATCAATGCATAATGGGTGTATCTAACCACACCAGATAATTCATAGCGCATGATTTCATTTAAGACATCGATAATTTTATCTTGGTTTTTTAAAGCCATGTTGTATAGTAACAAGAACTTTATCATTAGTAAAATAATCAAAATAACCATATAATTAACATATGAATCAATTTATAAGAAATCTCGTGCTCGTAGTTATGCTATTTAGCTACCCACTAACAGTGCTAGCAGACGCAACAGCTAGACCAAAAGCTAATAATAAACTTGGTATTTCTAAAAAAACACAAGAAGAAAAAGATAATTCGATTATAAATAAAATATTTAAAGGTACTTATGAGACATCAAAAGTCATAGAAAATGAAGATTTAGATAAAATCAAATTAGATATAGAAGAACTAAAAAATAGAAAGACAGGGTCAAACGATTCTGTTGGTTCAAATGAGAGAATTTTAAACCAAATTAAAGTACTTTCTGAGATGAAGAAGGATGGCATATTAACTAATAGTGAGTTTAATGATAAAAAGAAATTATTATTAGATAAACTTAAATAATTGCATGAGTAGCAACTTAGAAAAACTTCTTAAAAAGAATTTGAGAGTAATCCCAAACTTCCCAAAAAAAGGAATCATGTTTCAGGATATTTTTTCAATTTTAGAAAAACCTCGCTTATTGAAAATGATTGTTAAAGAAATCTCAGATGTTATTAAAAAAGAAAAAATTACGAAAATCGTAGGTATTGATGCAAGAGGTTTTATATTTGGATCTTTAGCATCTTTAAAAAATGGGATACCCTTTATACCTGTTAGAAAAAAAGGAAAGCTGCCTGGCGAGGTATTTAAAAAGAAATATAAACTCGAATATGGCTTTGATCAAATAGAGATACAAAAAGGAAGTTTACTAAAAAAAGATAGGGTTCTTATAGTGGATGACTTAATTGCAACAGGTGGTACAGCATTAGCATCAGCTAAATTAGTAGAAAATATGTCTGACCAACAAATATCGTTTATGTTTGTAATTGATTTGTATAATCTTAACGGTTCGGTAGTCTTGAAAAAAAAGGGTTACAATGTCTTTGATATAATAAAAACAGAAGGTTGATATGAATAAACATAAGCTAGGAATTATTGGTGGTAGTGGCCTATATGATATTGATGGTGCTATAGCACCAAAATGGGAAACAATATCAACGCCCTGGGGAGAACCATCTGATCAAGTATTAGATTTTGAATATGATAAAAAAAGTATATGTTTCCTGCCGAGACATGGCCGTAAACACACAATTCAACCATCAAATATAAATTTTAGAGCCAACATAGATGCTCTGAAACAAAAAGGTGTAACTGATATCATTTCCGTCTCAGCAGTAGGTTCACTAAAAGAAGAACTTTCGCCCGGGACATTTGTACTAATCGATCAATTTATTGACAGAACATTTGCGAGAACTAAAACGTTTTTTGATGATGAAATTGTTGCACATGTATCCATGGCTCAACCAACATGTCCAGATTTAATAGACCTATGTGAAAAATCTCTAAAAGAAACAAATATACAGTATCAAAAAGGTGGCACTTACCTTGCGATGGAAGGACCGCAATTTTCAACACGCGCTGAATCAAACCTATATAGAAAATGGGATGTTGATGTAATTGGCATGACTAATATGCCAGAAGCAAAATTAGCAAGAGAAGCTGAAATTAGATATTCAACGGTTGCTATGGTAACAGATTATGATTGTTGGCACCCAGAACATGAGCATGTTGATATTGAAATGGTGATTAAAGTCTTGTTAGATAATGCAGACAAGGCAAAAAATATGCTAAAGCATATCATTAAAAACTATGATTTGGATATAAACCCAAATGATGATACAAATCGATGTTTAGACACCGCTATCATCACTTCACCAGAGTTTATGTCCAAAGAAACTAAAAATAAATTGAAAAATATTGCTGGCAGAGTTCTTTTTAAGAAATGAGGATAGCTGGCAAAAATTATAAGACTATTTGGTTTAACGAGAAAAATAATTTAGTTCAAATTATTGACCAAACAAAACTACCTCATTCATTTGAAATTATAACTCTATCTAATATTGATGATGCTGTAAAAGCAATAAAGGATATGAAAGTTAGAGGCGCACCCTTAATTGGCGGCGCTGCAGCATATGGTATTTATTTGGCAATGAAAGAGAATCCATCTGATGAGTATTTAAAAATATCGTCTGATAAATTAATAGATTCGAGACCAACAGCGGTAAACTTGAAATCTGCTATAGATATCATGAATAGAGAGCTACAAAATATTAATATAAAAGATAGACATGAAGTCTCACTAAAATTAGCCCAAAAATTTTGTGCAGAGGATGAAGCATATTGCAAAAATATTGGAACTTTTGGAAAAGACATTATAGAAAGAATCCTGGTAGAGAAAAATTTAGATACCATCAATATACTAACTCATTGTAATGCGGGTTGGTTAGCTACTATTGATTGGGGAACTGCGACATCACCTATATATCATGCAATAAAAGAAGGCATAAAGATTCATGTATGGGTTGATGAAACCAGGCCAAGAAATCAAGGAGCATCATTAACCTCATATGAATTATCTAATGAGGGTGTTCCCAACACTATAATATCAGATAATACCGGCGGTTATCTAATGCAAAGAGGTCAGGTTGATTTATGCATAACTGGTGCAGATAGAGTATTAAACAATGGAGATGTTATAAATAAAATAGGGACATATTTAAAAGCATTGGCTGCTCGCGATAACGATATTCCTTTTTACGTTGCCATACCTGGAACAACAATAGATCAAGATAATAATAAAATTACAAATACCATGATAGAACATAGATCATCATCTGAGTTAACACATATGAAGGGTCTTGACGATAAAGGTCAAATACAAAAAATACGGATATATCCAGAAGAATGTAAAACACTTAATCCTGCTTTTGATATGACCCCTGGGGAATATGTAACTGGCTTAATTACAGAATGTGGTATATTCGAAAGTTCAGAAATAGGATTGAGGGAGTATTATAGTGCTGCAGAAGCAAATAGATAATTATCTCATCGATGCAGCGATGTTACCGCCATCCACTGTTAGAATAGCTCCGGTTGACTTCTTAGAGACTGCTAAGTGAAGGAAAGCTAATGCTACATCTGAGGCCGTGACTTCATTCATTAATAAGTTGCCTTTCATATATTGATCCACGGTAACTTGTCGAGCTTTGGCTCTGTTATCAATCATATTAGCATTAAGAATACCGCTTTTGATTCTATCTGCATTAATTCCATTAGACCTTATTCCATACTTACCATAATCAAGCGCATATTGTTTGCAAAGGCCTAATAATGCAGTTTTAGGTAATCCATAAGAACCAAAATTCAGCCCAGGGTTTACAGATTGTTTTGAAATATTAAAGAGCAGACAGCCTGGACTTTTTTGACTTAACATTATTTGAACGGCTTCAGAAGCGCATATTTGGTGTGAAAAGAAATTATCATCAAACGATTTTTTAAGCTGAGCATCTGATATATCAGCAATAGGTCCGTCAGAAACTGAACCGGCATTAGATATTAAAATATCTATGCCACCAAATCTCTCAATGATGATTTTGTAGGCTTTCTTTACGCTCTTTCTATCTGTAACATCAGCATACAAACATAGCTCTGAGATTGATTGTTGAGCTTGTTTAATTTTCTTTTTATCATAATCAATTAATATAACTTCAGCTCCATGTTCTTTAAATAGCTTATATGTTTCAAAGCCAATTGTGCCGAGACTCCCTGTAATAACAACAATTTTCCCTTGAAGAGATTTTTTACTATTATTGAGTTTAGCTTGCTCTAGTGACCAATATTCTATTTCAAATATATCTTTCTCGCTTATGGTTTTAAAATTAGATGTTTCTTGAACAGAAGATATTACTCGTGCATTAGTTTCCCCTATATCTCCTGCTATTAATGATGAGCTATAGTCTTTGCCAACACTAAACATCCCTAGACCAGTGACATAAATAATTCTTGGATATGGATCCAACATGGTAGTTTTTTTCCCTTTGCTATGTTTTTTATAATAAGAAATATATTTCTTTTTATATTTATCTAATTCTCTGGATGCTTTCAACCTGAAAGATTCAATTGTATCTTCATTGCCAAGCTGAATTATCATAGGATGTGGTTTGATACGTATTACATGATCCGGGGTTACCGTACCTTTAGATGAGTATTTTTTCACATCAACGCCATTCATGAAGTATTGTATATTTTTATTAGTTCTGAAATTAATGATATAAGTATCATCATTCAAAGAGTCTACTAAAAGGCCTCGTAATATAGGAGATATTTGTGATACTTTTAATTTAGATTTCGGTTTTTTAATTTGTTTAATTTTTTTACTTTTCATTTTTTTTATAGCTGATTCTGCTAAAGATACATTTTTTATCATGATGTCATAAGATTCTTTAGCGCTGTCACTGAAAGTAAATATCCCATGATTCATTAATATTAAACAATTAAGGCCTGGATTATTTTGATATATTTCATACACTTTTTTTGCGAGCAAAAACCCAGGCATAATATATGGAACGTATCCTACTTTATTTCCAAAAGTTTCTTTACATACTTTAAGCGCGTTGGGCCTATTTGTTATGTCCAAAATAGCATCTGCATGAGTATGATCTACGTACTTGTGAGGCAAAAATGCATGTAAAAATGTTTCAACTGATGGATTAGGTGAATTTGTATCTAGTAAGTTCCTCTTTTGAAAGCTGACCATTTCTTCATCTGACAGTGTTTTTCTTTTTATCATACTTTTTAGTGCATTTAATTTGACTGCGGGTAGTCCGGCAGGCTCAATTGCACCCATGTCCCATCCACTACCTTTCACGCATAGAACCTCGTAAGTTTTTGAGTCAATATCTTTAATTTGAGTTTTAACAGAAGTGTTGCCTCCACCGTGAAGCACAAGTTGATTATTTTGCCCTAATAACTGAGTTGTATATACCCTGAGAGCAAGATCTTTGGGGTGGCCCAGTGATGTATATTTTCTAATATATTTTTTAGCAACAATGTCTGACCAATTATTTCTCATAAGGATCCATATTTTCCATTAAATTAAAGAATTATTAAATAAACATGAACTTAAGGTCTCTGTAATTTTGCCCATAATTTATTACTTTGATAAGTATGAGCATTACAATCTTTACAGCTACCTATTGAAGCATATTCAAGATTAAGTTGTTTACTGCGATAATCATTTATTATCTCGCCTTGCCATATTTCTTGAATCGTTGAAGTCCTTATATCACCAACCTGTTCATTCAATTCATGGTCAAGGCAACATAAGCCAACTCTACCATCAGCGCCAATTACCATTTCTTCCCAAGGATGAGTGCAGGCGAAGTCAAAAGAGGTTTTAGTGCTCTCACTCAACTTCCCTTCTTTGGCTTTATCATAGTGATCATCATCATAATTTAGTTCATCTTGAGTACCACCCCA
>CAJWVG010000040.1 GCA_913048065.1 uncultured Gammaproteobacteria bacterium
AAGGTTTTGAAGTTCGAACACTAGAAAGTGTGCTAGATAAAGGTCATCTTTTTGTTACAACTACTGGAAATAAAGATATCATCACTCTTGAAGATATGAGAAGAATGCGAGATCAAGCAATTGTTTGTAATATTGGTCACTTTGATAATGAAATCCAAGTGGATGCTTTAAATGAGTCAGATGCAAAAAGAGAACAAATTAAACCTCAATATGATAGGTATACTTTTCCTGATGGTAAAGAAATGTTCCTTCTAGCAGAAGGTAGATTGGTTAATTTAGGATGTGCTACAGGTCATGCAAGTTTTGTCATGTCAACATCATTTGCAAATCAAGTATTAGCACAGCTATTCTTAGCTAAAGAAAAACCTGAAGTTGGATTATATAATCTACCCAAAGAGTTAGATGAAGAAGTAGCAAGACTACATTTAGAACATTTGGATGCTGATCTTACTATACTCACAAAAGACCAAGCAGATTATATTGGTGTTAATCCTAAGGGTCCGTTTAAAAAAGATGAATATAGATACTAGTTATAAAGAATAGTTATGGGTTAAATTATAAGGGACTCTTTTTAGAGTCCCTTTTTGATTGTATTTAATTATCTAATTTATAGAGAAAAGCCTGACTTCTTTGCATCCTCATAAAACATCTTTACCGTTTCTAAAGAAAATTTATCAAGATCTTTCCCAAAGTCTTTATGGTATGCTTTGATTAGAGAGAAAGGAAGAGTAATAATATCGGTTTTAGTTCTTGCTGCTTCGACAATATTAAAAATCTCACGTGAACTAGCCCACAGAGTTTCAACTAAAGGATGATCTTTTGTTAAGTTCGATGCAAACTCCATTGTTGGTTCTGGATCAATCCCAACATTAGCTATTCTGCCTGCAAAAATTGATATTATTGAGTTAACATTTGGATTTAATGCACTATAAACTTTTTCTATATGCTCTTTAGTAAATAATGCCGTTGCATTCACTTTCACACCCTCATAACTAAGCTTATTGATTAATTCATAAGTATACATTGATTTTGTATTTGTAACTGGTATTTTGACCCAAACATTTTCACCTAAATCTCTTAAAACTAATGCCTGTCTATACATATCGTCTAAATCATCAGAAAATACTTCAAATGATATAGACTTATCTTTTACTTCAGATAATACTTCTTTTGCAAAACCTAAATAGTCTGTAATACCTAATCTTGCCATTAGCGTAGGATTTGTAGTAAATCCATCAATAAAGCTATCATTAGACATTTTAATTATTTCATTAACATCTGCTCCATCTGCATAAATCTTTATTCCTAAATTATTCATTTTACTGACTCCCATTTCATTTCATTAGCTAATAATATTGGATGCGCAACTAGTAAGTGCCATACGATAGCCTGAAAAGCCTCAGTATGCGGAGTAATATTGGCTTCATTGACAGTTGGCACAACAATGCACGCATCTGCAACTTGTGCAGTATAACCACCATCTCGACCAACTACACCACAAATTTTTGAACCTCTTTCTACTCCTAACTGCAATGACTTTAAAATGTTCACACTAATATTTTTTTCTAGGTTTCCTCCTCCAACGGAGAAAACGAATAATAAATCTTTTTTACTTAGCTTGGATCCTTTTAGCCAATTTACATAAGAAGTATCCCAGCCGTCATCATTAACTCGTGCAGTCAGTTCAGATACATTATCAGTAGGAGCATAGCTTTCAATAGAACAAATTTTACGGAAATCATTTACTGCATGCCCTGCATGTCCTGCTCCGCCACCTACTCCTAGGAAGAATATTCTACCATCATTATCTCTTATAGAGTTAATTAAGGAAGCCATTTTCTCAATTTTTTCAGGATCTATTCTATTACAAATTTCTATACATTCATTTAAGTATTCTTTTGAAAAACTCATTATTTTTTCTCTCTTTCATTAAAATTTACACATACCTTAATCACTATATCGACATTAAATAATATCATTGATCATTCTATGGACATTATTAAGGTCATCTACATAATAAGGATATTCTATATCTTGATTATGCTTTCTTCTCACTAAAATAAAAGACACGTTTGCATTTTTAGCACATTCCATATCAACTATTGAGTCACCTAAGAAATAACTTTTTGATAAGTCAATATTCCATTTATCCCTTGCTTCAAATATCATTTTTGGAGAAGGTTTTTTTGACCCACCACTAACCAATTTACTATCAAAAGAATAATATATTTGATCAATATTTAATTTTTTATTTATTTCAATATCTATCTTATTCAACTCTTCGGTAAGCATTTTCTTTCTGGAAATATCTGGCTGATTAGATACAATAAAAATTAGAAAACCATTTTCAGCTAATTGTTTAATGCATGAAGCTACATCTTGATAAAAATTAAAATCATCAAATGTCCTAGGAGAATAAAGTCCATCTTCTCGATGTATTAGCTTATTAATAACACCATCTCTATCAAAAAAAATTGCTTTTCTTTTATACATCGACCATATTATTTTTTTTACTAGATTGATATATTGCATCTACTATCAAGTTTGCTTGATAGCCATTATCAGAACTTTTGTCTTG
Source organism: uncultured Gammaproteobacteria bacterium (assembly GCA_913048065.1). Lineage (GTDB taxonomy): Bacteria > Pseudomonadota > Gammaproteobacteria. The sequence goes on from CAJWVG010000040.1 coordinate 2,579, forward strand.
GCTAATTAATTCCATAAAAAAATTCCATTCTTTTCTCCAAGAACTATCTGATTCAGAAAAAGAAAAGTTTTTAATCTTTGGAACTCCACCTTTCATATTTCTAATACCTAAAATTAATTTCTCTTCTCCATAGGATCCTCCAAGACCGTTAATAGTCAAAAATCCATTGGATCCAAAAATATTAAATTCAAATTTATTCTTCCAGTAAAGCCAGCCTACAGAAAATAAAAAGTTAATATCATTATCATATAATAGCATAAAAGATGCAGAATCTTCAACTTTAGATTTCCATGCTAATTGCCCAACAGAACCAAAAACTTTATTGGGAGCTCCTTTAAATAAAAGAGCTAGATCAATCAAATGAACCCCTTGATCTAGTAACTCTCCACCACCACTTAATTCTGGATCCATTCTCCACTCATTTTCCATTCCTGGTCTTCCTCCATGTCCATAATGTCCATGGATATGCAGAATATCTCCTATCATTTTTTTGTCAATTAGTTCTTTTGCTTTTAAAATAGAAGGATGAAATCTGTGATTGAACCCAGTATACAAAATTTTATTGTTTTTAATGGCACATTCAGTCATCTCTTTACTTTCTGCAACATTCTTTCCTAGTGGTTTTTCTGATAACACATGTTTTCCGCTATTTAATGCATTAAGTGCAATCTCTTTAATCAGATAATTTGGTGTAGAAATAATAACGATATCGATATCATCATTATTTATAATGATATTATAATCATCAGTAAAGCTTGCATTTACCTTTTTAGATAAATTTTCAGCCTCAATAATATTAATATCACATACAATATTAATATTGATTGATGAAGGCATATTTAAGGCCCTCTTCCATCCAATTAAGCCACAACCTATAATAGCAACATTCATAATTTATTTTTTTCTATAAAGCTTTTATTATCAATTCTTTTCAGAGTAAATAAATTTTTATTATTGATTAATTCTTTCATATCATAGTTATCTAAACTATCCCACTGAGCCGCAAACAAACGTCCAGATAGACCATTACTTTTTTGAGAAAGTAATAATTTGCATAATTCTAAAATTTTTCCTTTATCTTGACCACCATTGTTGAGTGTCTTTACAGCTTCTGAATATTCATCTCCGATATGCTCTCCAGTATCGATTACTTCTTGTGTCATTTTTGACTTTATAGCACCTGGAGCAATAATATTAAAATCTATTCCTTCATCCTTATATTCTAGAGCTAAAATTTCAGTAAGTTTATAAAGTGAAATTTTAGAAATAGCATATGCAGAAAAGTATTGCCTAGGAAAAGTACATCCTCCTCCAGAAAAATTAATAATTTTTTTAAGTGAATGATTTGAGTTAAGAAATAAATGTAATAGAAAGGCATAGTTATTCAAATTAATACTTAAATTATTTTCCCAGGTTTTAAAATCTGTTTTTTGAAAACGCTCAATAGGATTTTGAAAACCATAACAGTTAATTATTCCATAGATATTTTTTTTATCATCTATTGATTCAAAAAAACTAATTATATCTTCTTTTTCGCTAAAGTCCACAGTATGGGATGAAACATTATTAATATTTTCAAACAATTGTGTATTGGATCGACTAGTAGAGATAACTTCGAAAAAATTTGAAAGATGAACAGTTAAATAAGAACCAATAGATCCTGAAGATCCAAGTATTATTATTTTTTTCATCGATGATTGGCAATAATTTTTGAGCCATCTAAATCAAATGAGTAGTCTAATTCTTTAAGCCCTTCGGCTTTCATTGCATCTCTTAATTGCTGATGATTTTTATTACAATAAAAAGTAAAAAATCCACCACCACCAGCTCCAGATATTTTTCCTCCAGTGGCGCCATTATCTAAAGCTATATTATAAATAGAGTCGATTTTTTCATTTGTAACTCCGGAAGAAAGTTTCTTTTTCATCTCCCAATGATCTCTGAACATAAATCCTAGATCGTCAATATTTCCAGACTGTACAATATCTAGTATTTTATATCCAGACTCTTTAATGTAGTGAAGAGAATTCAATACTTCTTGTTTGTTACTTTTTGTTGAATCATCTTGTTCTTTCAAAATTTTATTATTCTTTCTCTGTTGTCCAGTATAAAAAATTAATAAGTTTCTATTTAATTCATTCATGATTGATTTTTCTAAATTTATTTTTTTTGATTTTACATTTCCATCTTTATCAATTTCAAGGACAACAAATCCACCTAGAGCAGCTAAATACTGATCTTGTTTCCCCATAGGCTTATTTAATATGTCCATTTCAATTGTACAGGCTTCATCAGCTAAAAATTCTAAACTCTTATAATTTCTATTTAAAGAATGTAATCCATTTAATAATCCTACAGTGTATGTACTAGAACTTCCTAAACCTGACCCTGCTGGTATATCTGATAAAGAAGCAATTTCAACCCTAGAATCAATCCCCGTTCTTTGTAAACATGCCTTTGCTATATCATGCTGCAAATCATCGATTGATTCTACAGATTCAGATATGCTATATTTTAATCTAATCAAGTTATCAGCTGAAGGTCTATTTATACATACATACATATACTTAGATAAGCAAAAACTGAATATAAAACCACCATGATCTTTATAGTAGCTAGGTAAATCGGTCCCTCCGCCTCCTAAAGTAATTCTAAATGGTGTTCTTGAAACTATCATGATGACTAAATTACATTTTCTTTTATATAATCTATAGATTTTTTTAGACCATTCTTTAAATCTGTTTTAACATTCCATCCAATCTTTCTTGCTTTGCTAATATCTGCTAAATTATTCTGAGCTTCAAAAGAAAAATTTTCACCAAATAAGGGCTCAATATTAGAATTAAGTAAGTGTTTAATTTCACTATAAATTTCATTAATCGAATAATATTTACCTGACCCTATATTGAATACTTCATTATCGGTTCTGTCATCTTGAATACACATTAAATGAAAATTATTGACATCATCTACATACACAAAATCTCTTTTTTTTGAACCATCTCCAAAGATAGTTGGTTGTTTACCATTGAGTAAATTGATAATAAAAGCACTAAATACTGGCGGAATTGTTCTTCTGTAATCTTGTCTAGGACCATAAACGTTAAAGTATCTCAATCCAGTAGTTACTAATCCTTTAGATTTTCCATACTCTTTAGCAAGAAAATTGGTCGTGATTTTAGATATAGCATATATACTTTCTGGAAATACTTCAGATTCATTACTTGGCAATGATGTTGCGCCTTCATAAACGGAAGAAGATTCTGCATAAATAACTTTTTTGATATTTTTTTTAATTGCTGCTTCAAAAATATTTATTGTTCCATTAACATTGATATCAAATGTTTCTATTGGGTCTTCCTGACAATCTGTTATACAATTTTTAGCCGCTAAATGAAATACATAATCAATATGATCAAAAATATCACTAATATTTTTATCTCTGATATCCATTTGATGAAATTCAACTTCTTTTGGTACTTGATCTAATATACCATATGAAAGATTATCTACTCCAACTACCTGAATGTTATTTTTCAGTAGTGAATTAGCTAGATTACTTCCTATAAATCCTGCTACTCCTGTAATTAAAACTTTCATTGATTTTTGTACCTTCTATTGAATTAGTTTTATTTAAAACAATGATTCTTTAAATAATCATTAATTTTATTTGCATCTTTTCTATCTATATATTCTAATAATAATTTTATCTTTTCATCTACATTATTGAACTCTATATCAGAATCTTTTGATTTTAAAACTTTCTCTTCGACTGTTTTTTCACAACTGAATTCTGATAATTCTTCATGGAGTTTCTCACTATCTCCAAGACCAATAATTTTAATTTCAATATCTCCATTTGGATTATCCTTAGATCTAATTGTTTTTCCACTTATATGAATCATTTTTTTAGCAATATCTAATATTTTTCTTGGCTCACCCATGTCTAAAATAAACATTTCATTTCCTTTAGATATTAAAGAAGCCTTTATAACTAAATGTACAGCTTCATCAATTGACATAAAATATCTTGTTACATCCTTATTGGTCACTGTTAAAAAGTCTTGGTTTAAAATTTGTTCTTTAAAAATGGGTATAACAGAACCGGAAGAATTAAATACATTCCCAAATCTAACTGCGGAATAAGTGCAATTTTTATTACTCTTAAAATTAAACATCATTAATTCACAGAATTTTTTAGTCATACCCATTATAGTAGTTGGTTTGACTGCCTTATCCGTACTTATTAAAACAAAATTGCTTACATTATTTTTTTCACATGCATTTAGTAAATAATATAATCCAATAATATTATTTTTAACACCTGATAAAATATTGTTTTCTAACATGTTAACATGTTTATAGGCGGCTGCATGATAAACCATATCAATATTATAAGCACTAAACATTCCATCTAATAGGCTCTTATCAGATAAGTCAATAAGCTTAGTAATAATTTCAACATTACTATTGATTTGCTTTAACTTTTGTTCAGTAAAGAATAGTGAAGATTCTGAATGATCAAGGAGTATTACAGATTTAGGATTATAAGAAATTATCTGGCTAGACAGTATGCTTCCTATTGAACCTCCAGCGCCGGTAATTAATACGTCCTTACCTTCAATGAAAGTATTGGTATTATCTAGTAAGTCTAAGTTATCTGTTTTTCTATCCACTATATCTTCTAGAGATAGGTCTTCTAAGGAGTCAAAAGAATATTTTCCTTTTATAACATCTTCTATATCTGGGATCTCTATAATTTTTAAGGGAGCATTGGACAATTCATCTAAAATAGTATTTTTTAATTTTATAATATTTTTCTGTGAAGCAATAAATAATTTACTCAGCTTTTTCTCTATAATAAGATCTTGGATATCTGAGGTATTGTAAACTTCTACTCCATTAATATAAAGCCCCCTACTTTCTTTATCATCGCTGATAATAGCAATTGTAGCGTATTGGTTCAAATGATTGATATTGTCTATAATAGCTGAACTATGATTTTTGTCTACATATATAGCGATATTTTCTGTCCTATGGGGAGATTGATATAATATAGACTTTGCAACTATTCTTGATATCACAATTAGCGAAAAAGTTACAAAAAAATTAAAAAATAAGACTAGCTCATCATTAAGATTGTTAAAAAAAATTTGTAAGTATAAAAAATAGCAAAAATGGGGTATAAATAAAGCAATCAACAATCTATATATGTAACTCGCTCCGATATGTTTGATAACATTATCATAAATTCTAAAGAAGATAAATAGTAAGATTATTGTAAACTGGAAAACAAAGAAAGATGCTTCATATGATAAAGTTCCTTTTAGAAAAAATGAAATAATAGTAAATGAAACGACATTGATTAGGCCATCATTTATAAGGACAATCAGTCTTTTTATAGACCTATCCTGATTAATCATTTTATTCAATATATTCTTTGCTATCATTTTTACAAATTATAACGAAATATTTTTTGCAAATAGGACTTTATTAATAGTCATAAAAATTATTTTTACATCCATCATAAGCCCCCTGTTTTTTAAATAATAATAATCTAAATCTACTTTTTCTTGAATTGATAACTCGTCCCTTCCATTAACCTGAGCCCAACCTGTAATACCGGGTTTTAATTTATTGACACCGAGTTCTTTTCGTAGACTAATTAAGTCATCTTGATTATATAATGCAGGTCTAGGACCTATAAGGGTCATGTCTCCAAAAATAATATTAAATAATTGCGGTAATTCATCTAAACTAAATTTTCTCAAAAAATATCCAGATCTAATCACATACGAGTTACCATTTTTCAATAGATGGGATGGAATATCACCCATATCTTTTTTCATCGTTCTAAACTTATATATCTTAAATCTGGATTGGTTAATACCTATCCTTTCTTGAGAAAATAAAAATGGATAGCCGTCATCTAATAATATTATAATAGCTAACAATAATAAGATTGGCATTAACAGTATGGTAATGAATAGTATAAATAGTCTTGCAAGCATTATGATTTGAATCTAATGATAGCAATCAAATCCACAAATATTATTTATTAACGTAGAATTCATAAGTACATTTTATTAAAATATGTCTATGACTATTAAAAATCAAAAGACAGAAGATTTATTAAAATTTATTAACTCCGAACAATTAGATAATTTTTCTCATGCGGTTTTTGATCTTGACCAAACATTATATGACTATGAAACCTGCAATCAAAATGGTGTTTCATCAGTAATAAACTATATTGAAGAAAAATTTCATATTGACAAAAAAACAGCTTTAAATGCATACATAAAAGCAAGGCATTCTATAAATCAGCAACTCAAGAATACATCTAGTATGCACTCACGTTTTCTTTACTTAAAACAAATGTGTAAAATATTATCTATTGATGATTCAACTACAAATACTCTTCAATTTTATGATATATACTGGAAATCATTTTTTGAAAAAATTAAATTATTTGAATGGGTTGTTCCGGCATTTAAAAAACTACAGAAAAAAAATATTATTATTATTATTGCAACAGATTTTAATGCAAGATTACAGTTTTTAAAAATCAAGAAGCTTAAAATAAATGGATATATCACAGAAATTATTACCTCTCAAGAAGTTGGTATAGAAAAACCAAGTCAACAATTTGCTGAAAAAG
>CAJWVG010000041.1 GCA_913048065.1 uncultured Gammaproteobacteria bacterium
AGGCAGGGCCAGCAGATTTACAGTCTGCCCTCGTTGACCGCTTGAGTACCCCTCCAATATTTCAGGATATGTATTTATAACATAAATCATTATTCACTATGAAGAATATTTTAAAATAATTAGTACGGTCTTTCTGGTTTCTTAAACAACCATAAATACACAGACCAAATTACTGCTATTGATATTATAACCTGAGATGTATTTACCAAATCATTGCCATAAAAAATTAAGCTTAGACAGATTCCTACAAAAAGAATTAAAAAAGCTTCAATTCTATTGGATGTGATTTTCATGCCAAAAATTCTTGGCGGTGGTCCTAATGGTGGTACTGACATTGTGCGTTTTCCTTCATTGATGATATTACATTTTTGTTTAACTGATTTAATCTATATTCTCTCATTATGTGATAGACCAGCACAACATCAATTTGATGTTTTTCAGCAATAGCAAAAAGACCTGGATTAGAATTATATAAAGAAATAACACTATAATTAGACATTAAATGTTCATGACCTTTAATTAAAAAGAAATCATGAATTAAATCTTTGATACATATTCTCTTATTCATTTATTAATTTAACAATTTCATTAAGTTTTTCATTTTTCTTTTTATCAAATCTTTCAAATACCCTAAGGTAATTTGAACATAAATCTTTTTTCTTATTTAAGCCTAATTGAGTTAGTTGTGATAGGGTAGATTTATTAATTCGAAAATATTTATCTTTTAATTTAAATATATCTTCTTCAGTTAGTTTTACATCAATTTCAATTAAATTAATTAAATCAAATAATTCAGATTTAGCTTTGTCGGCCTCAAAATCTTTTACACACATGACACTGTATGCGTCAACACTACTAGAATATTGTACGAAATCTTTAAATAATCGATAATGTAACGATTCTGCAAAACTGGCTTTGGATATCGAGAGAACAACTACAATCACTATAATATTAATTTTCATTTATCGACCTATGTACGTTATGTATTAATTCATTTTTAAGAATCATTCTTTTGTTTACTAAATATTCTTGAAGCAAGTCAGTAAAATCATCCATATTTTTATTTTTTGATCTAAGGTTAACAATTTGTGCGACAAAAGCTTTAAGTTCCCATTTTATATATTGATTCAATGGCATATTCAAGCTCTCACTATAATTAGATTTGATTACATTGAGTAATTCTAACCAAACTTCAAGCATTCTAGGGTTTTCTAATAACATATCCAGAGTAGACAGCCATATACCTTTCCAGATAATAGGGTCAGGATTGGTAAAAACTCTTTTAATTATTATTGGTAAGTCTTTATTCATGATTAATTATTCTATATGATACTGTTTTTATTATATGATTATGAAACAATATAGTCTTTAGGAAAATAAAATTTTGCCACCTTAGCTCAGTTGGCCAGAGCAGGGGTTTTGTAAACCTCAGGTCGTCAGTTCGAATCTGACAGGTGGCTCAAATAATATACATGAATAAAATACCTATGACAGCAGAAGGAGCTGCCCAACTTAAAGAAGAGTTGCATAACCTAAAAAGTATCGAAAGGCCTAAGGTAGTATCTGCAATTAAAGAAGCTAGGGAGAAAGGTGATTTGAAAGAAAATGCCGAATATCATGCCGCGCGTGAGCAACAAAGTTTTATGGAAGGTAGGATTAAGGATATTGAGGCAAAAATATCAAATGCAGAAATTATAGATATTAAAAATATGCCTAAATCAACAAGAGTGATTTTTGGATCCACCGTTGTACTTATTAATCTGGATGATGAAAAAAAAGTAACATACAAATTAGTTGGCGAGGATGAGGCAGATCTTAAACAAGGGAAAATATCTATAACTTCTCCATTGGCTAGAAGTTTAATAGGTAAAGAACAAGATGATATTATTGAACTCAAGATGCCTAATGGCATAACTGAATATGAAATCACAAAAGTTAAATATGAATAATACTAATCAAAAAAATGTTTTAGGAGAGCCACTTGAAATATGTGGTGAAAACCCGATTACAGGATACTTTAGAGATGGTTCATGTAGCACCGACGAAACAGATACTGGCTCGCATACAGTTTGTGCTTCAGTCACTAAAGAATTTCTAGAGTTTTCAAAAAGTATGGGCAATGACTTGTCTACACCTAGACCCGAATTAGGTTTTGATGGACTTAAAGAAGGAGATTCATGGTGTTTGTGTGCAAACAGATGGTTAGAAGCATACCAAAATGGCGCTGCTCCTAAAATCAAGTTAAAATCAACACACTTAAAAGCACTAGAAATTATTGACTTAGATTCACTCAAAGCACATTCTATAGACATCTCTTGATGTAGCTACGTAAGTAGCTCATAATTAAAGTATGGGAATATTTAAAAAATTTATTTTTATAGGAGCTCTTTTTGTTATGACAAACAATGTTAACGCATCCTGCCCTGCTTCACTAGATTTCGATATTAAACTTTTAGGCGAAGATAAATCTGTAAATCTTTGCGAAGAATATCTTGGTAAAGTAATACTTGTTGTAAATACTGCAAGTAAGTGTGGATTTACCCCTCAATATGAAGGGTTGGAAAAATTATATAGAGAAAAAAAGGATTCTGGTTTTGTTGTCTTAGGCTTTCCATCACATGATTTTTATCAGGAGCCTGCAACAGAAACAGAGATTAAAGATTTTTGTAATTTAACATACGATGTTCAATTCCCTATGTTTACAAAAACAACCGTAAGAGGAAAAGATGCTCATCCTTTCTTCAAGCTTTTAACCAAAGAAACAAACAGTTCTCCCAAGTGGAATTTTCATAAATATCTCATTGGAAAAGATGGGGCTATTATAGATAGTTTTTCTACTGTAACCGGTCCCGGTAGTAATAGAATTATTAAAAAAATTGATGAACTTTTAAACTCTACGTCTTAAAAAGATCTAAAATAACTATTTTGTCTATTGGTAATCTGAAATTATACCAATGGATTTAAGAACTAAATCAGAATCATATTTATTTCTAACTGATAATCTTCTTGAAATTATGTCTCCATAACCACCGCTTATGATCACCTTTGGTGATATTTTTAGATTTTTTTTAATTTGATTATAAGTATTCTCTATTGCAGAGATTATCATTAATAAATAACCCTCTCTTATACCATCTTGTGTTGAGTTAGGAAAAGATTTCGATTGTGAAGCTATATCTTGCTTTATCTTTATATTTTTTAGATGATATGCGTTTCTAAAAGACTGGTTATAATCATCAGCTCCTCCAAGTATGTATCCTCCTAAGTGCATCCCTCTTTCATTTACGATATCGATAGATATAGCTGTTCCACAATCAATAATCATAAGTAATTGTTTATAAAGAATAGAAGAAGCTACAATTGTTACCCACCTATCAGCTCCTAGGTTTTTTGGATTAGTATAACCATTGGTCACACCTAAAAGAGCAGAGGATGCTTTGATTTGTTTGATATCACTTTTATATATTTTTTTTAGTTTATCTATAATTACTCTATTCTCTTTAATCCCAATCACGCTTGTAAATAAAATTTCATCTATTTCTTTCTTAGAATGTTTTCGTAAAATACTAAACAATTTATTATTATTGCCAGAAATAATCATAGATAATCTTCTATTTTCCCATAAACCCATAGATGTGGTTGTGTTTCCAATGTCTATTAATAACTTCAAGATAATAACCTCATTGAATAATTTATATCTGAAAGACTTACAATTTTTTCTTTTGTTTGTATCTGTAATTCACCAAGCCGATTTATTCCAAGTAATTTACCCTCAATTTCTTTCATTCTACTTGTCAAGATAACATTTTTATCTTTTGCATACATAAACTCATTCCATTTTGTCTTGAAATCATCAAATCCATTTTTCTCATATAATCTTATATTCTTCTGCAAAAAAGAGATCGTGGTCCCAATTAATAAATCAACCTGATCTTTTTCTAGATCTATATTTGCTGGATGGCCTTCTATAAACTTAATCAAATCTTTTGGGATTGATATGTTAAAACCAAATCCAATCATAGAATAGAAAGAGTTTTTGTTATTGATAAGATTTTCAATCAACGTACCGCATACTTTTTTATTTCCTTGCATAATATCGTTTGGCCATTTAATTCTTAATTGCTCATTGCCAAGTGCTTTACAGGACTCGATAATCGATATTCCCACTAAATGAGTTAAAATATTATATTCATTCAAACTTTTATCAAACCTTAAACATAGACTGAAACCTAATGAACTTCCTTGAAAGTTAACCCATTTCTTACCTCTTCTTCCTCTGGGATGTCGCTGATTATTTGATAGCACAACAATGGGCGCTTGGTCCCTAATATATGGATAATTTAAATAATCATTAGTAGAAGAGACATGGTTTTTAATATAATAAGAAATATTATTGCTTTTTATATTATTTTTAATAGTCGAATTTATAAACATATTTTTGACATAAAATTGGGTTTAACTTATGATGTGCTAGCTATCAAATATTATAAAGGACAACATAACATAAAATGGCAATTAATTGGATAGAGTCAGAAATTATAGAACATGTAAGATGGACAGATGTTTTGGCTTCGCTCAAATTTAAAGGAGATGTACTGCCTTATACGGCTGGACAATTTACAAAAGTTGGTTTAAAAATAGACGGCGAACTTATATCTAGGCCTTATTCATATGTGAGCTCACCAAATGAAGACTTCTTAGAAATTATATATGTAAATGTTCCAGATGGAGTATTAACTCCAAAACTACATGACCTAAAAGTTGGCGATAAGTTGTTTACCATGGACAAAGCCTCAGGTTTTTTTGTTATGGATGAGGTTCCAGATGGAAAAAATTTGTGGATGCTTGCAACCGGCACTGGCTTAGGTGTTTTTATTTCTTTACTTAAGACGTCTGCTCCATGGGAGAGATTTGATAATATTATCCTAGTGCATGGGGTTAGGAATCATAATGAACTAGCCTATCAAGAACAAATTTCTGAATTTAAAAAAAATAATCCATCAAAGTTTAACTATATTCAAACCGTAACAAGAGAAACAAAAGATGATTGTTTGAATTTAAGGATACCGGCTGCAATTGAATCTAAAAAGTTAGAAGAATTGGCTGGAATAAATATTACTAACGATTCCCAATTTATGATTTGTGGAAATCCAGATATGATAAATGATACTGTTGAACTCTTAGGCAAAAAAGGGCTAGAGCGAAATAGAAGAAGTAAACCCGGCAACATTACTCTAGAAAAGTACTGGTAAGCTATTAGCTATATTGTCAAAATGGAGTTTGATTTGGTCGAGAAAGAACCTCTAGAAGTAAAAGCTATGTTAGATGCGAATAAATCTGACATAATGCTCCTAGATGTTAGAGAACAATGGGAGTATGACTTATGTCATATTCCAAACTCTATACATATTCCTCTTTCAGATATCACTACGAGAATCTCCGAACTACAAAAGTCAGATCCAATAATAATTATTTGTCATAATGGTCGAAGGAGTCTAAATATAGGCTTAGAATTAATCACTAAAGGCTTTGATAATGTAATCAATCTCAAAGGCGGTGTCGATCAGTGGGCAGATGATATTGATAATACTATGGCTAAATATGGTATTAAAGAAATCATCGAAAATAGTTAATTTTTTCATATTTCTTTCAAAACTAAGCAATTTCCTACTTTTTCACTATTTAATGATAATAATTCCTATTTACAAATGAGAATCATTATCATATAATCTTCGTTATTAAATAAACTTAAAAGGGAAGAAAATGAAAAAAATAAATTATATAGAAGGGTCGCCTCGTAAAGATCGCTCACATTCAATGAAAATTGCCAAAGAATATCTCGATAAAGTGAAAGAAAATAATAGCGGAATTGAGATTAAATCTATTGACCCATGGTCTTTAGACCTCCCAGAATTCAATGGCGATATGATGAATGCAAAATATGCAGTAATAGGCGGGGTAGATCCTTCAGAAAATGAAAAAAATGCATGGGGCAAGGTAACAAAAATATTTGATGAGTTTGCTGATGCGGATCATTATCTATTTAGCGTACCGATGTGGAACTTCAATATTCCATATAAATTAAAACATTACATAGATATTGTGACACAGCCTGGTTTATCTTGGAGTTACAACCCAGATGATGGTTATAAAGGACTCATGAGCGGCAGGACTGCGACAGTAATTTATGCAAGCGGAGATGGGTATAGTGATGGGACAGGGTTTGAATCATATGATTTGCAAAAACCATATGTAGAACTTTGGTTAACATTTTTAGGTTTTGATAAAATCGAAAAAGTGGTTATTGATAGAACATTATTTAGTCCAGAAGATGCAGAAAAAGCTGCTTCTGATGTCGCTTTAAAACTAGCAAACGTGCATTCGTTATAAATAAATTTAATTAAAGGAGTAGCAAATGTTTAATTTTTTTAAAAGGAAAGGCTCAGGTCTCAGGATAGGTGATACAGCTCCAGACTTTGAAGCTGAAACAACGCAGGGAAAAATAAAATTTCATGAATGGTTAGGAGATAGCTATGCGCTACTGTTTTCACATCCAAAAGATTTTACACCTGTATGCAGTACAGAATTATCAAGAACTGCAGCTTTAAAACCTGAGTTTGATAAAAGAAATACTAAAATAATGGGATTATCTGTTGATAGTGTTGGTGATCATGCTACATGGGAGACTGATATCGGTGATGTAGCTAAACACTTTAATGGTGCTGCACTTAATTTTCCCTTGATAGCTGACAATGATAAAAAAGTTGCTCAACTATATGGGATGATTCATCCTGGTGAACTTGATAATTTAACCATAAGAAGTGTTTTTATTATTGCTCCGGATAAAAAAATCAAACTAATAATGACATATCCAGCCAGTACTGGAAGAAATTTTTTAGAAATCTTAAGAGCGTTGGACTCAATTCAATTAACAGCTAAGCATAAAGTCGCAACGCCAGTTGACTGGAAACAAGGTGATGATTGTATTATTGTGCCAAATTTATCAGATGATGATGCGAAAAGTCTATTTCCAAATGGCTGGAATACACTTAAATCATATTTGAGGCTGGTCCCTGACCCGTCAAAAAAATAGTAGTGGAACGGTCTTAGTTATAGTTATGGTTTAGTCTATTTAATTATTTCTCCCTATACTGTAGCTGTAATTAAGGCTAAAAACAATAAAAAGGGCCTCAATTCACGAAGGAATACTTGTTAATTTTGTAACTCAAAAATATATAATAAACTAGTATTGAATTGAGGCCTATTTCAATTAAAATCCCATATTGAGATTTATTTTATGAATATAAAATTATATAGCGTTTTTATTATCTTATTAATTGTAAGTAAAAGCTTATATTCAGATGATAAAATAAAGCAAAACACAATAAATTGGCTGTTAGATCGTGATCATATACAAAAACCAAGAGGCGGCAATACAGAGGGCTTACCAACAGAAATTGATTTAAGTGTTTCAGAATATTTCACTAAATTACAGAATTCTACTAATAAAAAAGACAAAGATAGGTATGCAATTTTATCAATGATTGGCGAGTATCGTGCAAACTTTGAATTTACAGAAATGTACGGAGCTCCTACGGATTACTCTCTTGATACACCATATAAATCTTGGGGGACAGAAATTGTGCTACCAATTATTAATACGGAAAATACAATATCGCTGCAACACATTTTAGTTATGTATATGCAAAATAAAGATAATGAAGTTCAAGGACCATATGTACAAAAACATTGGCGACAAGATTGGACTTATGAAGATAAAAATATTTTAACTTTTAAAGGCGATAAAAAATGGATGAATGAAACCAATCAAGATTTTAATGAAACATGGAGTCAAGCTGTCTATCAAGTAGATGACTCACCACGCTATGAATCGTATGGAGTATGGAAACATGAAAAAGGAGTTTCTAGATGGATAAGCGAGCTAACACCAAGACCATTACCTAGAAGAGAATTTTCTGTAAGAAATGATTACAATCTCATTAATGCTATTAACAAAATTAGTGTTATGAAATGGGGTTGGGTTATGGAAGAGATTAACGATAAAATACAAACGCCAAATATTTATATTGGTTCAGAATATGGATTAGCAAGATATCAAAAAATTAATAATTATAATTTCCAGCCCGCTTATGATTATTGGAATGAAACGAAAGAATATTGGGGTTTAGTTAGAAAAGAATGGGATAAAATAATAAATAACAACAGCAAAGTCTGTCTAAAAAATAAAGTTAATAAAAGCCCTTTATATCTTTATAAATTTAGTTATGCTGAAGATTATAAAATTAATAAAAACAAAGAAGAGTCTCATAAAAATATCAATGATATAATAAACAAGTTCATTGAAAAAGAATGTTGAGTGTTAGATAAATAAATTTCTAATAACCCAGCCAATCTTTAAAGTTAATCCACCCATTATTTTTATATGCTAAGTTTGGAACCACCGGTATATCTTTTGGTTTAGAATGGATATTTTTTTGACACCACTCATCCCACCCTTTCTTATTTCTTAGTTTTAAGGATCGAGAAAATTCTCGTGCTTTTTTAAAGTCTCTAAATTTTAAATCATAAATATATTTCATTCATATATTGTAATAAAAAAAGGCCCCCGAAGGAGCCTTTTATATAAATTTAAGCTGACGGTGTCCTACTCTCGCATAGGGAGACCCTATACTACCATCGGCGCTATACGGTTTCACTTCTGAGTTCGGAATGGATCAGGTGGTTCCCATACGCTATGGCCATCATACATAAATTTAAATTAGGAATTATACTTGCTAGTTATTTAGATCTTAAATATAGAATAAAAATGTGTCATTTTTAATGTTATAAGATCAAGCCTCACGATCAATTAGTACTGGTTAGCTTCACGTATTACTACGCTTCCACACCCAGCCTATCAACGTCCTAGTCTTGAACGGATCTTTAGGGACCTTAAAGGTCCAGTGATATCTTATCTTTGGTATGGCTTCCCGCTTAGATGCTTTCAGCGGTTATCACAACCCTATATAGCTACCCAGCAATGCCTCTGGTGAGACAACTGGAACACCAGGGATAGGTTCACTCCGGTCCTCTCGTACTAGGAGCAACTTCCATCAAATATCAAACGCGCACGGTAGATAGGGACCGAACTGTCTCACGACGTTCTAAACCCAGCTCGCGTACCACTTTA
>CAJWVG010000042.1 GCA_913048065.1 uncultured Gammaproteobacteria bacterium
CTCAAATCTGGTTAATCTATGAAAAAGATAATGACTGGCATGCTGAGTCTGTAGGTACTATTGGTGATCCATCTAAAATTCCACTACCTGTTGATATTTCAATCACAGCTGATGACAAACATCTTTGGGTAAATACTTGGAATGATGGAATGACAAGAGTATTTGATATCTCTAATCCACATAACGCTGTGGAAGTTAAAGCTCATAAAATTGGAGACCAAGTAAACATGCTATCTCAAAGTTGGGATGGAAAACGTATTTACTTTACTTCATCTCTATTAGCTAACTGGGATAAAGCTGAAGTTCCTGATGGTGAAGGAATTCCTCAGTTCTTTAAAGCATTCACTCAAGAAGGAAATGATCTAACTCATCAATTCACAATTGACTTTGCTGCAGAGAAACTAGGTATGCCTCATCAAATGAGATTTGGAGCATATTCGTTATACTCTAAGTCACCAAATAATAAAGATTTGGCAGAACTTAATCAGTAATAATTTGTCATAGTTATATAACACCCTCATTGGTGGTAAATAACGTAAAATGGCTGTAACGTTTAGGCCGCTTACTTAGGTAAGCGGCCTTTTCTATGAATACCCTATGTTTTATGGACTTTATTTTTTAAGGAAATCCCTCTAAAATATACATAGTTAACATATATGGTATGATTACATATGGAGAAATGTAAGGCTTTATTACTACTTCTGGTAGTATTCATAAATCAATCGATTGCACAGGAAGCTACATATTCAAATAGTGTACTAGCCCCTGGTTGGAACCAATTATCCTTTGAAGCCCCTAACCCAGGCTCATATACTCTGGCGAGTTATAAAGCTGCTGAAAATGGGTCGGTGCTTGACGTAGACGGTGAATCCAAGCAGTTACATGAGATATTTGACGATAAGATAGTATTACTTAATTTTATGTACAGCACCTGTACTGATGTTAACGGATGTCCTCTAGCAACAGCAGTTTTTCATAAAATTAAAAACATATTAGATAAAGATCCTGAAACAGGTAAACAGGTCAGTATGATTAGTTTAAGCTTTGACCCTGAAAATGATTCACCGGATGTTATGAAACTTTATGGCGATGGTACAGACAGCGGAATTGTAGACTGGAAATTTCTAACTACAAATTCTTTAAATGATCTAGATCCAATACTAGATAATTATAGCCAAAGAATTATTAAAGACTATGATGAAGATGGTAACTATATCGGTTCAATCTCACATATCTTGAGAGTTTTTCTAATAGACAAGAATAAGTCAATCCGCAATATCTATAGCGTCTCTTATCTCCACTCAGATGTTTTAATTAATGATATTAAAACCTTACTTCATCCTGAATCAAAAAATGGAACAGTAGTAGTAGCGTCTTCTGAAAATGTTGTCGCTCCAGGTTCATCATTAGCAAGACCTGGTGATAATAAAGAAGGTTATACAACAAATGAATATGTTACGAAAACTGAAGAATTAAAACGTGAAGGAATAGCTGCTGATTTATATGCAATTGCAAACGAACAACATCTTGGTTTGCCAAAACTTCGTACTCAAGAAGGTACAAATTTAACTAGGGAAAAAATAGCACTTGGTAGAAAAATGTTCTATGATCGCAGGTTATCCCATACAGATACTATTTCCTGTGCTATATGTCATGTACCAGAAATGGGTTTTGCACATAATGAGTTAGCTACTGCTGTTGGCACTGAAGGTAGATCTGTTCCAAGAAATGCACCAACTATACTTAATGCGGCTTTTTTATCAAGGCTATTTCATGATGGCCGAGAACATACGTTGGAGAATCAAGTTTGGGGTCCGTTGCTTGCTCATAATGAGATGGCAAATCCTGCGCCTGGTTATCTAATTAATAAAATAAAAAGTATTCCAGACTATAACAATTTATTCGAACAAGCTTATGGTGCGGGGCCTTCAATAGAAACTATTAGTAGAGCTTTTTCGGCATATCAATATGCCTTATTAAGCGGTAATTCTGATTTTGACAAATGGTATTATGGTGGTGAACGTAATGCGATTTCTAACGATGCAAAAAAAGGGTTTGAAATATTTACTGGTAAAGGCACGTGTACTACTTGCCATACAATAGGTGAGGATTACTCTTTATTTACAGATGAAAAACTTCATAATACTGGCATTGGATTCACAGCTTCAATGTATGTAGAGCCACCTAAGAAAAAAGTAATATTAGCTCCAGGTTTAATTATAGATGTTGATACATCGTCTTATAGGGACAACTCTGCATTTAAAGATGAAATATCACCGAATGATTTAGGACTTTACACCGTAACCCAAGATCCGAATGATCGTTGGAAGTTTAGAACTCCATCATTGAGAAATGCTGAAATTACAGCACCTTATATGCATAATGGTTCGCTGGCTACTCTTAAGGATGTAGTTGAATTTTATAATAAAGGTGGAGTAAAGGCCGTAGGTAAAATGAAAAATGAAAACTTAAGCCCACTAATGTTTCCATTAAATTTAAGTGAAACTGAAGTCGATCAGGTAGTTGAGTTTCTAAAAACACTAACGGGTTCAAATATTAATCAACTAATATTAGATGCTAAAGCAGCTCCAATAGGTGATATATCTCTAAATGATCCAAACTGGTTCCATGAAAACAAACCTAAATATTAATAGATTATGAAAAATATATTATCATCTATTCTATTATTTATATTTTTTATTCTGCCTGTTAATACTAATTCAGCAAAGTTTCTTATGGACCCTATGCCAAGCCATAAACCTGCACCAAATTTCAATTTGGTCGGAATGGATGAAAAAATGCATACTTTGGAGAGCTTAGAGGGTAGGTTTTTGTTAGTAAATTTTTGGGCAACTTGGTGTAACCCATGCAAAGCTGAAATGCCTACATTGGAAGCTATCCATAAAAGAATGGATAATGATAAATTTACAGTCATAGGCATTCATGTAGGACCAGGCCCTGAGAATATAACTAATTATTTGAAAATTAGCCCTGTCACTTTCCCAATACTTATTGATATGGATATGGAATACGATTGGGGTGTTCCTGGTTTACCGACAACCTTTTTAATAAGTCCTAAAGGTGAAATGTTATATAGAGCAGTGGGTAAACGTGATTTTTCTTCTGAACGGATGGAAATGTTCTTTACAAAAATCGTGAATGATCATTTCAAGTAAAACATTAAGCGGTGAATAAAAATATTTCTGATAAATTATTTTTATCCTTATTTCCATAATATCTTTTCAGCTTCTTTTTTTCTAAAAATATTTTCTTTTTAAGAATACTTTTCAATTGAGTTAAGTAAAATTTGATAAAATTATATTCTGCATCATTTGACTGAGTATAATCCCTAGTTAATTTTCTATCTTTAATAAATATACTTCCACGTTTAATATCAATACCAAAAGAGTTGCCAATACTACCTTTTATTAGAATGCTTCCCGATATCATTTCACGACAAGCGTCATTACCTATATTGCCATCTATGATAATATTACCTCTTCGTACACGTTGAAATGAATCATTACCTACATTGCCCTTCACATATATAAAGCCATCTAAAATACCTTCATTTCCTGCATTAGGTTTAGCACCAAAATAATCACCAGCATTACCATATATAAAGATCTTACCTCCTTTCATACCAGATGCGGCATAATCTAAAGCATTCCCATGTAATACGAGCGATCCAGACACCATTTGTTTTCCAAAAGAATAACCAATATTTCCATATACATTCATCCTAATGCCTTGTTGTTTATAACCGATATTATCCATTAAAGGTATAGCAGATTTTATAACAATATTATTGAGTTGATTTCCTGTAACAGAGAATAATTCAGATACCTTAAACTCCTGATTTCCATAGATAATTTTCTTAGACATAAAATGTTTAATAGATTTGTATTTATATGCATCAGATAAAAATGACATATCAATTCTATAAGTGATTTTTTGTTTTAGTTTTAGTGTTAATGGTTTCATTTCATTATTTTTCTTAAGTGAAAATGATGTTGACCTAATTTCCCACCATAATTGCCCGCAGAAATAGTAATTATATCTTTTTTAATTTTAGATTGAGAAATAGCTTTGATACTTTTGCATATAGCAGCACTAATATCATCAGAGGTAAGTCCGTTTATGACTATCTCCATCACACAACTAACACTTTTGGGTAAATCACTTTTGGTAATACTTTTTAAAGTTGGACAAAATGCATCGTTAGTAGAAGCTATTAGGGCTTTATATTTAGAACCTACTTTTGATCCAGATCTAACAACTCCACCCGGGAAAGGAGTAATAATATTTGGATGATTTTTAATCTCATTTACTGCAATCTCACATGCTTTTAAACATGATTCTCTATTTTTACTTAGAACTAGAAAATTCCCTCCGCCTATTGCGGGCACTCTAGCTGTTGTTTCTTCGCATAAGAATTCACCATCCATCACAGGCACACGCCAAAATCTCTTATTAAGTATTTTTTTTGAAATTTGATAACCATCACCAAAATAGCGTAAATTTTTTCCTAATGGAATCATGTCCTCTCCACTCATGCCAGAAAATACTGCTGTTGTAGGACAGGTTAATATACATTGACCCACTCTAGTTTCCAGTTGCTTCTCTAACTGAGATCTTGACATAGAAAAAACTAATATGGAGTAGCCTGGTCTATTATCGGGTGTTTCTGATTGTTTCAACTCCGTTTCGATTCCTGCTTCCACTCCGCATGCTATTACAGATGTTGCAAAGCCTGTGAATGAATCACAGGCATGTTTAGCCCATTTAGCATTATCAGCAGTTACTATTATACGTGACGCTTTCATATTGAAGGCTTCAGCAAACGTATTCTCTATTTTAATGCCCTTATATATCATTGTTTTCTTTTTGTTTTACAATCATTTACATATATTGGGTTTCCAACCAATCTTGTCATTTCATCATCTTTTATAATATAGTTATCTAAATTCATAGTATGGTATTTATCAAAAAATTTCCCGAGAGTTTTTTCGATTGATTTATCATATTCAGGCTTAACTGTATGAGTTTTCCCCCATGTATATTTTTTAATTCTGCCATTTTCAACAACAACATGCCCATCTTTTAAAACATAACAAGGATGAGCGAACATATCTTCAATATCTTTTTTTCTTTTATCATATACTGTTATATCAGCATCTGAACCGATTGATAAATTTCCTTTTTTCTTTAGCCCTAAAATTTGCGCTGGAGCAGCTCTTGTCATTATAGAAATTTCATTCAAGGTATATTCTCTCTTTAAAGTATGAAGAATAGTATGTTCTAATATTCCTTCTGGTAATTGATTTAAAATATCATTTCGGAAAGATCTATCCATTAATAATTTTATTAAATGCGGATATGAGGTAAATGGTGCACCATTAGGATGATCTGTAGTTAGAAAAACTTTCCATGGATCTTCAGCCAATAAAAATATTTCAAGGCCTATTGCCCATTGCAATGCATTAACAAAACTTTGGTCTTGGTATTTAAACGGAACCACTCCACAACCCGCATCACATTCTATATCCATACACATCCATTTTTTTGGGTGAGCATGTTTGTGATTTTTATGTTGAGACATGCTATCTCCGGACATGGTTACCGTTTGACCAAACATTATCTGTCCTACATCGCATGTTAAATTCTCAATTTTGTTCAAGTAATTTGAGATTTCTACAGCTGCGGAGGAAAACCCTCTATCCCCATTGTTACCATAACTTTGAAATTGAATATGAGTTAAATGGATAGGCAAGCCATTAGCTGCTTTAATTGTTTCTATTGTTGACAAAAAATTTCCTGGAATGCCAAGGTTGCTACAATGTACATGTAGAGGGTGAGGTACCCCCAAATCATAAATTGCTCTTGTTAGTTTAGAAACAATCTCTCTAGGCGTGATATCATAATATTTAGATTTCTCATCTACATTTAAAGCTCGTTGATTGAACTTAAAAGCATTAATACCGCCTGGATTGACCACTTTGATACCTAGGGACTGGGTAGCCTTTAAAATAAATGCCACATAGTCATTTATCATTGATTGACTAGCTTTATTTTTTAGTAGACTTAAGAAAAAATCATCATTTCCAAGCAATGCATATCCACCTTTGTCAATAAAAGGTATGTCTGCCATTTCAGCATGCGCCTGTCTAGCATTAATCGGTAATAAAGCAGGTTCAAAGCAGCTCGTATAACCCATTTCAATATACTTTAAACCAGTTTTTATAGTTGATGGTGCTATGATTGATGATGAGTCATAATTACCATCTGCTTCGTTATGAAATTCTTCTAACATCAATCTTGCGATATTGACTTTACCCCCTCCAATATGAGTATGTAAGTCTATCGCTCCAGGCATAACTATTTTATCAGCACAATTAATAACTTTATCTATTTTTGAACGAATACTCTTTTTATCAATAATTTTACCATCTTCAATATATATATCTTTTTTTATATTAAAAATTTTATTTTGAGGATCGTATACGTGTCCAGATTTTAAATGAGTAATCAAAATATTTTCCTAAGCTAATTTATCTAGTATACTTTGTGAATTTGGTAAACTTATATTCCTAACATCTTTCAATGCTACAGATACAACATTATCTGTTCTAAACATAATTCCCTCATAGTCTATTCCAGGTATACCAACAGGAATAAATATATCAGGCTGATTTGTAAAGGTAGAATTTGGGTGACCAATCACAATATTTTTAATTTTTTTATTTATCTCTATTTTATCAGGAGAAATCGTAGAAATATGTAAAACTAGGTCAACATTTTTTTTACTTATAAGATTCTCACTATCATAAGATTCTCTATCATGTTTAAAACTATTAGAGACATGTTTTATTCTAGAAGGAAAACCCGTCATCCAGGTCATGGCTTGTGATGAAGTAACATCTGCAAGAGATCCTGATATTGGCATGCAAGCAGCTCTCTGAGTTTGATTCAAATTTACAATATATCCACAAATTGAATTAATAATTATTTCTGGTTTTTTATTTTTCATAAAGTCCGAGGCAGCCCATGTTGTAACAAGATATTTTGACTTAGAAATAATATTTTTAAGTTTAATTTCTGTATTAGCTGAAACACCTTTTATAGCTTTACCTTTTTCTTTTTGTAGATTTTTGAGTAAATCAGGCACTAAATCTAAATCAATTTTAATGTTAGTTAATTTGCATCTATTTTTGATTTCTTTTTGGATTTTAATAGGAAAGTTTCCTATCAATATAACATTTCTATTATTTTTATTTGAGCATAGACTATGCTTTGGGAGCAGCACCTTATCGATTAAACGAGGTGATTTATCGAATATTTTATTACCAATTACGATGATAGTGTCAGCTCTATTTTTAGTTTCTGTTAATGATGTTGCAATATATCCCGTTCTTTGGACAACGCCAATATTTTGGAATAAATATTTAGAGTTTATATGATCAATAATGGAATTATGTTGAGAAGCAAAATTTAATATTGATCTTAGACCTGATAATTCTATTCCATGATTTAAAATTAAAATCTCTTTATGACTATTTACAATATCTTTAATTTTTTTAATAGCATCTGATAAAGAAATGATTTTATTTTTCATTAAAGGATAAGTATTGCTATGTCTATTAATATTATATGATTCAATTTTTTTTCTACAGGAGATATTTTCTACCACATTATACTTTTTGCCATTTGTTTTGACTTGAATGTCGTCACAGTGAAGAGAGCAAAATGGACACACTAAATTTTTGGTACTATTTTGATTAGCCATATGAATATATTCTACATTATAACTATGCCACTTTGTAGATAAAAGGTATAAAATATAGAGCGTAAAATATATAATCTATTAAAATATGAATAAAAACATAAAAGAATCTGTCATATCATCCCCATCTAGATTACATCTTGGCTTTTATGGATTAGATGATGACTATGGATATACTTTTGGAAGTATGGGTGTAGCCATTGATGAGTATCAAACTAAGTTATTAATAACTAGCTCTAAAAAATTTTCAACTAATCTTCCAAAGAAATATATTAACCCTATTATAAAATATCTAGAGGAGAATAAGATAGATTCTAATTTTACTATAATGACAATAAGTAGCCCTCCTAGTCATATTGGATTAGGTTCAGGATCACAGTTAGCGCTATGTGTGGGTAAGCTAATTTTTAATTATCTAGACTTGAATATTAAAACTGAAAAAATCGCAGAAATCTTTAAAAGAGGGAAAAGGTCAGGCACAGGTATAGGCATATTTGAAAATGGAGGTTTTGTTGTTGACTCTTGTAAGAAAATCAATACCTTACCCAAGACAATGTTCAGAACCAAATTTCCCAAAGATTGGAAAATAATTTTAATAAACGATAGAAAATTGAAAGGTATTTCGGGTGAAAAAGAAATGGATTTTTTTAGCAAAAGTCTTAAATCCTCTCGTAAATATTCCTCGGAGTTATCTCATATTGTCTTGAGAGGGATATTACCATCTATAGTTTATGAAGATTTTGGTAACTTTTCTAAAAATATTACTGAATTTCAAAGAATGACCTCGGTTTTTTATAAAAATAAGCAAGATGGAATGTTTTTGAGTCCAAATATATCAAAAATCATGAAATACATCAGCGGGTTTGATAATATTGGTATCGGACAGAGTTCATGGGGACCGATGTCATACATATTTATAGAATCTAAATTACATGCTAAAGAGCTTATAAGTATTATAGAAAATAAATTTAATGTGTATAATGATATATCATTTAAAATAACTAATCCTTGTA
>CAJWVG010000043.1 GCA_913048065.1 uncultured Gammaproteobacteria bacterium
GTACATTCGTCTCTTGATGAAAATGGACCAACAGTTTCAAAACGATCAAAATCATTTTCTATTGGATAAATTTTAGCTGTATATTCACTAGGTGGAGTACCAACCCCACTACAAGCTCCAAGCACAGCAGTCAACATTAAGACAGACATTATTTTGAAATTTTTCATTTGCCCCCCGTATGGCATTATTGCACTTATCAGTTTTCATTATACTGCTTCTTACAGAATAATCACAAATATTTAAGCATTATTTTTTAAGCAGAATTGAATCATCATATAAAAGATAATATACTTGTACTAATAGAATAACTATATTATGAGTTACTAATATAAGAATTCATTTATCTTGGTAGAATGTATCTATCAAGGAAACTATATATAACTGGGGTAAGATAATGAATAAATTAACAAAAGAGAAAGGAATACTCTCAAAAATTTCCGATTCTCGCAGAGGATTCATGAAAGGTCTCGCTACAGTAGCTGCAGCAACTCCACTAGTGGGTTCTTTGTTTAAACCAAAAGATGCTGATGCGGCTTTGGCAGATCATACAATGTACTTGAGAGGTTCTTACTTTGAGAGTTGCACATGCGAAACAATCTGCCCATGTCTGTTATTACTAGATCCTACTGCTGGGTTTTGTAAAGCAATACTCGGATGGGATATTGAAAAGGGACATGTTGGAACTACAGATGTTAGCGGTCTAAAAGTAGCTATGTGGCTACATGCGCCGGGGAATCTATTAAAGGGACAGTTTGAAATGGCTTTATATATTGATGACAGAGCAAGCAGTTCACAATACAAGGCACTAAAAGAAGCATATCATGGTATTCATGGTGGACATCTTGGTGTGATTGCAAGTCTTGGTAAAGGTGCTGAAGGTGCTCCTAGAGAATATTTGCCTACTAGGTCTGCTAGAATTCAAATGACTCAAGCAAGCCCTAATAGACATCTTTTGATTGAAGGTGTACTTGAAAATAAAATGGAACAATTAGGTGGTGCTTCTGGTAGACCAGTTGTACTACATGATATGCCTTTGGCAGTTGCTCCTCCATTCCCTGTTACAGTAAGCAGAGCGTCTAAAGCTACATTTACTGATCATGGTATCAACCATTCTTGGGATGGCGGTAACGGTTTAAGCTCACCATTTGTTTATATGGATGGTGCTAATAAACAAACTGCTATTGAAGTTTAACAAAACACTGTTACGGCTCGCTAATTAAAGCGAGCCGTTTTTTTTTAAATTATGAATAACCCAAATGAAGTAAATCTCGCACCAGCACCGCTGAAAGATCGTATGGTCGTCTATGTTGGTGTTGCTGTTATTTTGATAATTTCATGGCTATACATTCTTGGAATGGGTTGGCATATGAATACTTTACCTTTTGTAGAAAATAATTCTATGAATATGAATATGGATATGGATATGGGTAAACCCATGGATATGGATAAATCAATGAATATGGATAAACCCATGGATATGGATAAATCAATGAATATGGATAAACCCATGGATATGCCCATAAATTCTAACATGAGTCTCATTGATACAATGTTGAAATGGATGCCTCCATCAAATGGAATCTGGGTATTAAATGATTTTTTATTATTATTTTTAATGTGGGCTGTCATGATGATAGCAATGATGACTCCTTCAATATTACCTATGCTTTTTTTGTTTACTACCTTAAATGCACGTAACAAGTCTAATGGTAAACCTACATCATCAACCCTTATATTATTATCTGGATATCTATTCAGTTGGGTCCTTTTTAGCCTATTTATAACTTTTCCTGAATACGCCATGCATCAAAGCGGTCTTCTAAACCCAATGATGGAACCTACTCATGCTTATCTTGGAACAATATTTTTATGTTTAGCAGGTATTTATCAATTTACTCCGTTTAAAGATGCATGTTTAACCGTATGTCAGTCTCCTTTAAGTTTTTTGATGAACAACTGGAAAGATGGCAATCTAGGAACATTTCTAATTGGTTATAAACATGGCTTTTATTGTATTGGTTGTTGTTGGGCACTAATGTTAACTTTATTTGCATTAGGTGTGATGAATATAATGTGGGTTATGATTTTAACTATATTTGTTTTATTTGAAAAACTATCATATAAAAACCCATTATTATTTAGAAGAGTTACCGGGATATTATTTATCTCATGGGGACTCTTTCTTCAGTTTTAAGCAGTATCAAAAATATATTATTCAAAGCGAAATTGATTTTCTTAACATATTCAACCTTTCAGGGGTACCAACGTCATCCCAAAGCCCGTCATAAACTTCAGCTTTAATATTTTTTTCAGCATATAATATTGTACCTAACTCTTTATCGGGATAGTTTAAAAATAATTCAGGCCTATATAAGCCGATACCAGTATAAGTAAAATCTTTACCCTTCAGTAATTTGTCATTTTCTATATTAAAGTCACCATCATGATATGAAGGCTTGGGTGATAGAACAATGTTTGCTAAACAACTTTCGATTTTCTTCCTCCTTAATTCTATAAATAAATAATTAGTCCATATATCCGCATTAACCAGAAGAAAGGGTTTGTCATTAAAATTCTTAATTGTTTTGCGTATACCTGCTGCTGTTCCTATCGGCATTTCTCCCTCATTGCTTATTATAATATCTATACCATATTTTGAACCGTCACCAACATGATCACTAATGTAGCTGCCAAGATATCCTGTATTAATAATAATCTTTTTTATTCCTGCTTCTACCAATCTAATTATTTTATCTTCAACTAAAGTCATATTACCAATCTTTAACATTGCTTTGGGTATATCTCTGGTTAGAGGCATCATTCTTTGACCTCTTCCAGCAGCAAGTATCATTGCTTGATCAGTCATAATTTCTCCTCAATCTTAATTTCCTTTATTAATTTTTGTAATGGCTGTAATTCTGAATAGTGAGAACATATTTCATCGACATAACTAAATGTTCTTGGTATATCTTTGAGATATGATGATTTATTATCTCGGTAACATAGTCGTGAAAATATACCTATGGCTTTTAGATGTCTCTGTAGCCCTGTTATATCAAACCAATATTTAAATTCATCATATGCTATAGATTTTTCTAATTTACTAAGGCAACTTTTGGTCATCTTATTCACTAATTCTTTGTCCCATTTAATATAACAATCTTTTAGCAATGATACTAAGTCATAAGTTATTGGCCCAATTAATGCATCTTGATAATCAAGAATACCTGGGTTATTTTTATCTGTGATCATGAGGTTTCTTGAATGAAAATCTCGATGAACAAATGTTTGCGGGATGTCCAACAAGGTTTCAGCAATATCTATATAACATTTTTCCAAAAGCTTATCTTGATCATCAGATAACTTTGTTTTTAAATGTTCATTAATGAACCAGTCACTAAATAATCTCATTTCTAATAATTGTTCTTTCATATCAAACTTTTTTAATTTGTCACAATTCACTTCATTTTGAATTTGACACAATGCATCTATAGCATCTGTATATAGGCAATATACAGTTTCATTATTTAACGCATCCAAATAATTTTTTGTCCCTAAATCAGACATTAGTATGTAACCTTTCAATTCATCCTTCTCATATATTATTGGCACATTGAGGTTAGCCGCTGCTAATCTTTTTGTGACATCAAGGAATGAAGCTATAGGTTCCTGCTTCGGCGGAGCATCCATTAAAATCTTAGTTTCACCCTGAGATATAATTCTATAATATGATCTAAAACTTGCATCGGAAGATGCTTTTTCAATCGAAAATCCTAAGGCATAGAATTGCTTTACCCATTTATTTATATCAGAGAGTTTATTTTGTTCCATTTGATAATATTACATGATTATTAAGTTATTTCTCACAAAAAAGATATACTTAATATAAACTTATCATATGAATAAAAAAAATATTTTCAAAGAATCCCTAGATTTACAGATTGCTGCCAAGAATATCGGATTAGACTGGCTCGAAATAGAAGGTATTATCGACAAAATGAAGGAAGAAACTAAAGAAGTCGATGATGCTATTAAACAGCAAGATAGTTTAGCGATTAAAGAGGAGCTCGGAGATCTGACTTTTACTCTATTATGTCTAATGCGACATCTGAATTGTGAGCCTGAAGAGATTATAGAATTAGCAAATATTAAATTTAAAAAAAGATACAAACAAGTTCTAGGCTTGCTTCAAGAAGAAGGGAAAAGTTATGCAAGTCCCGAGGAAATGGAAAAGCTTTGGGAAAAAATAAAAAAACAAACTTAATTTTGTTTTGGCCATACCCATACTAATTCTTTTACACAGATATTTGACTGCAACTGCTTTTCATAATTAAGTGGCGCTAGATGTATTAAACGATTGCATAAAAATATAACCCCATGTTTTTCAGTTGTACAAACATGACAATTTCCAATTACGCCAAATATATATAAAATTACTATCACGGAGAATGTCGCTGCAAAGGCAGGTATACCAATATGTCTATTTCTCTGTTTCAATAATAGATATATTATAATAACTGAAACGTATATTAATAAAAAATAACTTAGACTTAACTCCAAAAATAATGACACACCTATGTATATGGTGGTTAAAAAAATTAGACTTTCTTTAGTCATCTTTTAGCACTTTATTTTTAAAATCACAAAAATCAATTACTGAGCATTTATAACATTGAGGTTTTCTGGCTATGCATGTATATCGGCCTAGTAAAATCAGCCAGTGGTGGGCATGAAGTTTATATATGTCAGGAATATTCTTTTCAAGTTTTTTTTCTACTTGAATAACATTCTTGCCTGGTGCTATACCTAATCTATTTGATACACGAAATACATGAGTATCAACTCCTATAGTTGGTTGGCCAAAGGCGTTATTTAATACAACATTTGCTGTTTTTCTCCCAACACCTGGCAATTTTTGTAATGTATCTCTATCTTGTGGTATTTTTTTATTATAATCTGAAATTAATAGCTTGCATGTTTTAATCACATTTTTTGCTTTAGCGTTATATAGTCCTATTGTTTTGATATATTCTTTTAATTTACGTTCTCCCAATGCCACAATCTTTTCTGGTGTACCAGCTATTTTAAATAATTTATTTGTAGCAGCATTAACACTTTTATCTGTAGCTTGAGCGGATAATATAACTGCAATTAACAATTGGAAGGTTGATTTATAATTAAGTTCTGTGACTGGTTCTGGATCTTTAGTTTTTAGGGTCTTAAAGATTAAGTGAATATTATTTTTATTCATATTCTTTGATTTTTTGGCGTCTAAAGTTTTCCCTGGATAATGCTTCCTTAATATAGAGCTGTATTTTATTATCTTGAGCATTCTTTAAATGAGATTTCTTTCTCTCTTCTTTAATTCTATGTGCTCTTATTAATTTTTCATTATAAAGTTTCTTTGAAATATTTGCCTGAGCTCCAGGCCATTTCCATGCATTCTTTTCTTTATTTGGTATCATTTCCATACAATCTACCGGGCACTCTGTTATACATAGCTCACAGCCGTTACACTGATCATCAATAATAAAATGTTGTTTATGTCGCGCACCAATTATTGCATCTACAGGACAAACTTTAATGCAAATTGTACAACCAATACATTCTTCGACTGTTATTTTTGCAATTGGAAAATCTTTTATTTCATTAGACTCAATTACTTTTATATTATTTAAGATATTAGTTATTTGTTTTTCTGTATGTGATGATCCTGGTTCACATTTATTTAATTTTTCATTATCAAAAATAATTGCATTAGCATATGATTCACAGTCTTTATAAGTACATTTTTTACACTGCAGCTGTGGTAGAGCATCAAGAATTCTTTCTTTTATTTTTTCTTTATTATTCATTAAGATACTATAGCTCCTGGGAAAACATCTTTTTCTGGTTGTAGAATTACTATATCGCCATCATTCTGTGTAGCTAACACCATGCCATCCGATGTTCCAAATTGCATTTCTCTCGGCATCAAATTAACAATTACCACAACTAATTTATTTAATAACTCATCAGGAGTATATGATTTTTTGATACCCGCATATATTATTCTCTGTTCATCACCAATATCAATTTCAAGCTTTAGCATTTTCCTGGAATCTTCAACTTCTTCAGCATGAATAATTTTGCCAACTCTTAAATCTATTTTAATAAAATCATCAATTGTAATTTTATCTTTAGCCATTTATATCTCCTATATTTTCATTTTTCATTGATTCTATCGCATCTTTATCAATTCTGGTTATAATCGGTTCAAAAGTTTCTATTTTATCAGATGTTATTATTTCCTCGATGTTTTCCCAATTGATGGATGCGCATCTCATTATAGCTTCAACTTTTTTAGCTATCTCAGGTATGACGGGTTTTAAGCATCCAATTAAAATTCTAAAAAGGTTTAATCCATCTGTACAAATCTTTTGAGCTAATTCTTTTTCCGATTCATTTTTAATTTTAACCCAAGGTTTTTCTTCATCTAGATATTTATTAACATCATCAGCCATTGATGTAATCAATCTAATATTGCTTGAATAATTTCTATCTTCATAATTTTTTATTATATCCTCAACTTTCGCTAAACATTTTTTGATTAATTCACTATTTTTTAATTCACCAGATAATTTATTGTTGAAATCTTTATTTATAAAACGCGCACATCTACTCCCAATATTAATAATCTTGCCCACTAGATCTGAATTGACTCTCGATATGAAATCATCAAAGTTTAAGTCTATGTCTTCAATTTTATTAGTTAGTCGACTTGCATAATAATATCGAAGATACTCGGGACTCAAATGATTTAAGTATGTGCGTGCATTGAAAAATGTTCCTCTTGATTTTGACATTTTTTCACCATCTATGGTTAGAAAACCATGGCAGAAAATTGCTGTTGGTTTTCTAAAGTTAGAACCTTCTAACATTGCCGGCCAAAATAAAGCATGAAAATAAGATATGTCTTTTCCGATAAAATGATACATTTCACAATCGGATTCTTTATCCCAATATTCATTAAAATCTTTATTATTTTTTTCACAGTAGTTTTTAAATGAAGCTATATAACCTATGGGTGCATCTAGCCATACATAAAAATATTTATCATCATGGTCAGGAATATTAAATCCAAAATATGGTTTATCACGAGTTATATCCCAATCGGCCAGTCCATCTGATAACCACTCATTAAGTTTGTTCTTAATTTCTAATTGAGTTGTATCACTAGATATCCATTCTTTTAAAAAATCTTCATAATCACTTAATTTAAAGAAAAAATGTTCCGTTTTTTTTGTTATCGGAGATGAGTTGCTCACTATTGAGATAGGGTTAACTATTTCTGTTGATGAGTATGTGGCACCGCATTCCTCACAAGAGTCTCCATATTGATCTTTAGCCCCGCATTTAGGACACTCCCCCTTTATATATCTATCTGGTAGAAACATTTTGGCCTCAGCGTCATAGAACTGTTCAATAGTCTTTTCAATTATATTTCCATTTTTTTTAAGTTGATTATAAATGTGTGTTGAGAATTCTTTGTTTTCTTCTGAGTGAGTTGAGTAGTAATTATCAAACTCAATGAAAAAATCTGAAAAGTCTTTTATATGTTCTTTATATGTACTTTCAATCAATTTCTCTGGGGTTATTTTAAGTTCTTGAGCTTTTAGCATTATGGGAGTTCCATGCGCATCATCAGCACAAATATATAGACATTCATTACCAGACATTTTTTGACTTCTAACCCAGATGTCAGTTTGTAAATACTCAACTAAATGACCTAAGTGAATGGATCCATTAGCATAAGGTAGGGCGCTAGTGACTAATATTTTTCTCATATGCAAGACTTTTGATTTTACTCTATTAAATTTATATTTAACCGCTATAATATATCAAACTGGAAATATAATTCATATTTTACAGTATAAACGGAGAAAATAGGCTAATGCAAAAAGAAAACATCGAAGCAGTTCTAAAAGATTACCAATGTCCTTATATGGGAACAGACCTCGTCTCAGGCAATACTGTTAAAGATATAACGGTGGATGGTGACAATGTTTCAATCAAAATAGTACTAGGTTGGCCCGCTGAAGGTATAATGAAAGCCTTTCATGAGAATTTAAATGCAAAAATCAAAGATGCTTATCCAGATGTTAAGTTAACCCTGGATCTAAGTTATGAAATTATCCCGCATACCGTGCAAAACAGCATTGAGAGGATTAAAGGCATTAAAAACATTATTGCGGTTGCATCAGGAAAAGGTGGTGTCGGAAAATCAACTACGGCAGTTAACTTAGCATTGGCACTTAAAGAAGAAGGAGCAACGGCTGCAATTCTTGATGCGGATATTTACGGTCCAAGCATACCTAGAATGTTAGGTTTAGAGGGTCGACCTGATTCAGAAGACGGTAAAACTCTAGAGCCTAAAGTTGGACACGGTCTGCAAGCAATGTCTATAGGATTACTAGTAGAAGAAGATACCCCTATGATTTGGCGTGGGCCGATGGTTACCCAAGCTTTGGAACAGTTACTGACAGATACGAATTGGCAAGATGTTGATTTTCTCATTATTGATTTACCACCAGGCACCGGTGATGTTCAATTAACTTTATGTCAAAAAATTCCACTAAGCGGAGCCGTCATAGTTACAACTCCACAAGATATCTCTTTAATAGATGCTCGCAAGGG
>CAJWVG010000044.1 GCA_913048065.1 uncultured Gammaproteobacteria bacterium
ATGATAATTGGTATAATCTATCAAATATTGATTTTGGAATTCCAAAGTATCAAGATAAAATTATCAATAAATATATGAGTAGAAATGAGTATAATTAAGTGTGTTAAATTACAAAAAGAATCAGAAGCTTTAGATTATCAACCCTATCCGGGTGACATAGGTATCAGAATCATGGAGAGTATTTCAGCTGAAGCATGGAAAATGTGGATGGACCATCAAACCATGTTGATTAATGAAATGAGGCTGACCCCCGTAGATCCAAAAGCAAGGAAATTTTTGGAAGAGGAAATGGAGAAATTTCTTTTTGGAGAAGGTTCAAAAGCCCCAGAGGGATTTGTGCCAGAAAAAAAATAACAACAGCCCAGGTAGCTCAGTCGGTAGAGCAGAGGACTGAAAATCCTCGTGTCGGCAGTTCGATTCTGTCCCTGGGCACAAAGCAATGAATCAAAATAAAATAGACCAACTACTCGATGAGGCGCTCACTTTACATCATGAAGGAAAGCTAGAGAGAGCTGATTCAATTTATAAAAAAATATTGAAAACTGATGAAAACAATTTTCAAGCAAATCATTTGCATGGATGCGTTTTATCACAAAATTCAAATTTTGATGAAGCTATAATATTTTTGATTAAATCAGTAAAAATAAATCCAGATAACTATGAAGCAAATAATAATCTTGGCATAGCATACAAAAATACTAAAGCTTTCTCACTGGCTGAAAAACACTTCAAAAAATCAATCGAGATTGATAAAAATAATTATAAAGCATACTTCAATTGTGCAAATCTTTATATTGATAATGATAAGTATGAACAAGCTATAATCTATTTGGAGAAAGTTTTAAAAAATGATACTAATTTTGCTGAAGCACCTCATAGATTGGGCGAGGTATATCAATATAAATATCAGAAAGATAGGAATAAAAAATATTTAATTGAATCAGAAAAATATTTTAAAGAATCAATTAAGAGAGATAGTGAATATGTTGACTCTTATTTAATGCTAGCTATGAACTATCTGTGGCTTGGTAATATTAAGATGGCAGATAAATACTTTAAAACTGTCTTAAAATTAAATATTTCAAATGAAGAATATGTAAATAAAAATATTAATGAATTTATGTCAGATGATAAAAGCATTTCATCTCTTATTAAACATGAGTATGAGCAATTAACATTTATAGATAATGATACTGATGATATTAGAAATCCAAAATTTACAAAAATTTATTATGAACAATTAAGTCAGTTACATGAAAAATTGAAAACTAATAGCTTGAAATATGCAGCTGTCCCATTAAACTTCAAAAAGAACTTATTCAAAATACTATATAATAAAGCTCCAAGAATAAGCCATCAAAATCTTTTAAACCAAAAAAACGATATATCTTCTCTAGAATCTACATATCTTGAAAGCAGTCCAGAACTTATTGTAATTGATAATTTCTTGGAAGAATCAGCTCTTAATAATCTCCAGAAATTTTGTAGAAATGCAAATATATTCAAGCAGCCTTATAATGGTGGTTATTTGGCAGCATTTTTGTCAAAAGGTTTGTCGAATGAATTTATTTTAAAGCTAAGCGAAGATTTAAGATTAACTTATAAAAAAATATTTCAGGAGCTAAGATTAACTCAAGCTTGGATTTTTAAGTATGATAGTAATATGGAAGGCACCAAGATACATGCTGATCAAGCATCAATTAATGTTAATTTTTGGATATCCCCAGATGCTGCTAATCTAGACAGAAACGGGGGAGGTTTAAAAATTTGGGATGAAATTCCACCAAAAAATTGGGGTTTTGATTCATATAACAGTTTAGATGCATCATCTAAAATACAAAAAATACTTGATGATAACAACGTGAAGCCTCAGTTTGTCCCATATAAGGAAAATAGGGCAGTAATATTCAACTCAAAACTATTTCATGCTACAGATAATTTCAATTTTAAAGATAGTTATGAAAATAGAAGAATTAACGTTACATTTTTATATGATTAATAAATTTCATACTAGACTTTAAATATCTACTCATAGACCTTATAATGGAGATATGAACACGCCACTCAAACAAAAAGCTGTATTTAGATTAGGACAAATCGTATATCACCCCAAATTTAGATATAGAGGTGTAATAGTTGATGCAGATCCCTATTTCCAAGGCACAGAAGAGTGGTATGAAAATGTTGCTAAATCAAAACCTGAGAAGAATAAACCTTGGTATCATGTCCTAGTTCACGGTCAAGGAAATGAAACTTATGTAGCAGAAGGCAATCTATTGAGTGATGCTAACACAGACCCGATAGATCATCCTTTTGTAGATATATTCTTTGATGAATATGATAACAGTGGCCAATATTCACTTAAACAAACATTTAACTAATAAATGAGTTTATTTTCAGGGTTACTAGATAAATTCACATCTAAGTCTCAGGCGGTTGATGATATCAAACTAGATAAGGTTGATGATGAAATTGCTTTATCGACATGCGTATTATTAATTGAAGTTTCAAAATCTGACGATGCATTTGATGAATCAGAGAAAAATAAAATCATTGATATAATTAAAAATAAATTTTCTTTGGATGATAATCAAATGACATTCTTATTAGAAATTGCAGATAAAAAAAATAATGACATGATATCTTTATATGAATGGACATCTAGTATTAATGAAAGTTATAACTATGACCAAAAAAAAGATTTAATAAAATTATTATGGGAAGTTGCTTATGCTGATGGGAGAATCGATAAATACGAAGACTATACTATTCGTAAAATATCTGAGCTCTTATATGTCAAGCACACTGATTTTATTAGAATGAAATTAAGTTAATCACCTAATTCTGAATGTTGCAATTTCACCAAAAAGATTAGGTATAATTTTAGTTAAAAGACTACTTTTTTGTTTTTTATTAGTAATACATTGCTCTGTAATTTCAAAATTATTATCTCTGCAGAATTTTAGAAAATCTTTGATCGTACATAAATGGATATTTGGAGTATTATCCCACCGATATGGCAGATTGGTTGTAATTGGCATCATACCTTTAAATAATAATTGGATTCTAGAAGACCAATGTCCCATATTTGGAAAAGAAACTATAATTTCTTTCCCCACCCTTAACATTTCATTTATTAAATCTTTTGGTTTTTTTACTACTTGTAGCGATTGTGCCAAAACAACATAATCAAAAGAATTAGACTCGAATGAATTTAATCCTTTATCTAAATCCATCTGAAGTACATTAACATTATTTTTTAAAGATGATTTAATATTCTGTATATCATTATCTACTCCATATCCTTTGATATTTTTGTTTTGTTTTAAAATCTTTAATAATTCACCACTACCACATCCTAAGTCTAGAACTTTGCTATCATTTTTTATCCATGAGCTAATTAGTAATAAGTCTTTTCTAAAAGCCATCATCAACCTCTTTTATGAATGATCTCATGACATCAAAGTAATCCTTATTTTCCATGAGAAACGCATCATGGCCTCCATCAGCCGTTATTTCTGAATAACTAACATTATTTTCGTTATCTAATAGGATTTTCACAATTTCTTTCGATCTTATGGGTGGGAATCTCCAGTCGGAAGTAAATGATATTATTAAATACTTTGATTTAGAATCACCAAGTCTGTCTTTAATTGATTTTGATAAGTCTTTGATTGGATCATAGTAGTCCAATGTTTTAGTCATTAGCATATAAGTATTCGCGTCGAAACCTGTAACGAATTTTTCACCCTGATATCTTAGATAGCTTTCTATTTGAAATTCTACTTCATAGTTGAAATTTAGTTTTGATTTTTTTAAATCTCGCCCGAATTTTTCTTTCATCGATGCATCGGAAAGGTATGTAATGTGTCCTAGCATTCTTGCTAGAGCTAAACCATGATTTGGGAATACCCCTTTGCTTAAATAATTGCCATCATGCCAATTTGGGTCCTTCATGATTGCTTGTCTAGCTATCTCATTAAACGCAATATTTTGAGCTGTGAGTTTTGGTGCAGCAGCAATAACGATGCAGTTCTTTACTAATAACGGAAATTGTAATGTCCATTCAAATGCTTGCATTCCACCTAAGCTTCCTCCAACTATAAATTGCCAATATGGAATATCTAAATAATCCATGAGTTCTTTCTGTGAATTCACCCAATCATTTACAGTAATAATAGGGAAGTCAGACCCATATACTTTATTAGTTTCGGGATTAATGCTAGTAGGACCAGTTGTACCATGACATCCACCTAAATTATTGAGGCACACCACAAACTGCTTATTTGTATCAATTGGTTTTTCAGGTCCTATCATATTATCCCACCATCCAACTTTGTCATCTCCTTGGTATTTTCCTGCTGCGTGGTGATTCCCAGATAGAGCATGACATATCAAAACAGCATTATCTTTATTTTCATTTAATTCACCATATGTTTCATATTTTAAATCATATTGAGGTAACGTTTTTCCAGATACAAGTCTGAGTGGGGTTCGTATTTTAGCAATATTGGTAGTTATCTTTTCTATAGATTTGTTATTCATGTTAAAAATATCTAGTTAGATTAAATATTGGTGGCAAGATAATCATTTGTAATAAATTTAAAGCTACTAATAAAATTATCGGAGAGAAATCTATACCTGAAGTCGAAGGTATAATTTTTCTAATTGGTCTGTATAGTGGCTCACAAATCTCATCTATTAATATAAATATTGGATGACTATTATATGCCATGAACCAGGTTCCAATAGCCCCTATAATTACAGCATAAAAAATAATATCAGTTACCTCTTTAATAGCAAAAGCCACAGCTGCTATAAACAGAGCATTTATACTATATTCGAAGGAGCTGAAATTTGGGTTTAGATAAATTTTTAATGCTGTTATTAAAACAATGACAATTATGATAATGAGATCAACTCTTCCAAAATAAAGAGGGATAATTCTTAAAGGAACAAGTATAGGGTCAGTGAATTTTACAATAAGTTGTGTAATTTGATTGTTATAAGAAACACGCATAATTTCACATAAAAACCTTAAAACAAAGAAAAATTGTATGAAACTTACTATCGTAATTATTAGAAATACAGCTGGGTTCACGCTATAGGTATCCATTTATTATTTATCCTCCAAAGACTTAGCTTTTTTATATGCTGCTTTAATTGCTTTATTTAAAATAGAGGTTAATTTGCCTTTTGCTAATATATCAAGAGCTTCTTGTGTAGTCCCACCTTTTGATGCAATCTTTTTATTCAAATAGTTAAATTTACCGTCATCATAGTAAGTTAATAATGCAGTACCAAGTAGTAACTGTTGCACATGCATGACGGCATCTTTTTCTGTTAAGCCAAAATTTTTAAAAACCATCACTAAACATTCACAGAAATATATTAAATACGCAGGTCCACTTCCTATTAAGGCGGTAAATTTATCTATTTTAGATTCAGTTTTAAGCCAATGAACGGTACCTAATGAACTCCAATAATTTTCAATTCTCTTTTTATCAATATTTTTAACTTCTTTATTAGCATATATGAAACTACTTCCTTGAAATATTTTTATATTCAAATTAGTCATTAATCTAACAAATTTTGTATTATAAGGTAATTCCTTTTTCAAACTCTTGAGTTTGACTCCAGCCATCACACTTAATACTAGAGCATCTTTATTTAAATCCTCTTTAATTATCTTGCAAACATCTTTATAGTCTTTTGGTTTGACAGCCATAATTATACACTTTGATTTTTTGAGTATAATAGATAAATCTT
Organism: uncultured Gammaproteobacteria bacterium; assembly: GCA_913048065.1. GTDB lineage: Bacteria > Pseudomonadota > Gammaproteobacteria. Next base: position 5,770 of record CAJWVG010000044.1, read on the forward strand.
TTACAAATATGATATGTTTACTTTTTTTGAAATAATTTTTTTTATTTTGATTAATATCATATATATATATATTTTCTTTATTGCTATTTATAAAAGATTCATAACCATAAGCTATTGCACTCCCTAAATTACCCGCACCAATTATTAAAGTATTTTTATCCATTTTAAGTTCTTTCGCCAAATATTAACTGGCCAATCCTAATCATATTAGAGCCATAATTTAAAGCAATATCATAATCATTGCTCATACCAATTGACAGGGTATCAACAGTTTTATATATCTTGGTCAATTTATCATATTCTAGTTTAAGTATACTATATGAATTAATCTTTTCTTTCAAAGTATTAGATTTCGAGGGTATTGACATTATCCCGCGGATTACTAAATTCTTATATGATGATATTTCATTTAAAAAGAGTTCAATCTCATCAATTTTTATTCCGCCCTTAGAATCTTCCTCATCAATGTTTATTTGAACACAAATATTGATTTTTTTATTCTGTATATTGCATTGATCATCTAATAATTTAGCATGTTTTAATGATGATACTGTCTGAACCCAATCAAAATATTTTACAATCTTTTTAATTTTATTAGATTGAACTTTACCAATAAAATGCCATTTTAATCTTTCATCATTTAACTCTATAATCTTTATGATACCTTCTTCAACATAATTTTCTCCAAACTCTAAATTATTTTCACTTATGATTTTTTGAATATTCTTAGTTGTTTGAGATTTACTTACTATGATTAATCTTTTTTTTTCATCATGAATTTTTTGATATTTACTAAGATCTGATTTTATTTTTAATAAAACTTGTTGATAGTCATCATTCATAGAATTTAATTCTTCAATATAAGCGACATAATAGCCATTCGGATAGATATTCCAGCAGACACTTGATCTAATATAACTGAATTTGGTCCATCAGCAACCTCTGAATCTATCTCTATTCCTCTATTAATAGGTCCAGGATGCATTACTATTACATCTTTTTTTGCAACAGCAATTTTAGTTTTAGTCAAGCCATAGTCATTATAATAATCATCTGTTGATATTAGTGCTTCATGCATTCGTTCTTTCTGCAATCTAAGCATTATAATGACATCTACATTATCGATACCTTCTTCTAGATTAGAGTGATAGTTTACTTTTAAATCCTTTAGATTATCAGGCATGAGGTTTTTGGGTCCAATAATATTAATATTATTTACAGATAAAATATTCAAGCTAGAAATTAGTGATTTAGCTACTCTTGAATGGAGTATATCTCCTACAATTGAAACATTTAAATTTTTAAAATCACCTTTGTATTTTCTGATTGTATACATATCTAACATTGCTTGAGTAGGATGAGCATGTATTCCATCTCCAGCATTGATAACAGCAATCTTATTCCCAACTTCTTTTGCTATATAGTGCGGTGTCCCAGAAGCAGAATGCCTAACTATGAACATATCACATTGCATTGCTTCTAACGTTTTTATCATATCAATGATAGATTCTCCTTTTAGTGTAGAAGAGTTAGCTATATCAATATTAATAAAATCTGCAGATAGTCTTTTTGCTGCCAGTTCAAAGGTCGTTTTTGTTCTCGTACTTGGTTCAAAAAATAAACTAGCAATTGTTTTTCCTTCTAAATCCTTAAATTTTGTCTGCCCACTTTTTGAATAATCATCAGCTAAATCCAGAATTTCTTTTATGTTCTCATGAGTGAGGAGTTCTGTATTCAAAAAATGTTTTAATTTATGATTAGAATCAAATTGAATTTTATAATCTATTTTCATA
>CAJWVG010000045.1 GCA_913048065.1 uncultured Gammaproteobacteria bacterium
AGAGCGAGTGACTGTTAATCACCAGGTCGGGAGTTCGAGTCTCTCCTCCGGAGCAGTATTTATGCTAGATAAAGATAATAAATTAAGTAAGCCTATTTACGGAGGGAAAAAATGGATTTTCTTACACTTTGGTCTTTGCTAGGATTTTTATTCGCTGTTTACGCTGTTACAGCTAATGATAGCATTCAAACACTCGGAACATATATTTCATCCAATCGAGATGTGAAATGGTATTGGATGTTTGCCTATATGGGGTCAATATTTTTTATTACCATGATTCAAGGTTTCAATATAGATGATCCAGCATTTGGAAGATTAAATGAGTTTCCAGAAATCACAATAGAATGGTATCATGCAATAGCACCATTAGTGCTTGTCGCACTAACGCGACTAAAGATACCCGTTTCTACTACATTTTTAGTGTTATCAGTTTTTGCATCATCTATTGTGATGGAAAAAATGTTGCTAAAAAGTTTTGCAGGATATGCAGTATCATTTGTTTTTGCTTGGGGATCCTGGTATTTAATTAGTAAGTACTTTTTAAATGAAGGAGAGAAAGGTAAAAATAAATACAATGAATATTGGAGAGTAGGTCAATGGCTAACTACGGGTTGGTTGTGGGCAACATGGTTAAAGCATGATTTGGCAAATATTATGATATTTTTACCAAGATTTAAAACTATACATCATCCCTATGACCCCTTTGAAAAAACATTTTTTGGAGATAATACTATTTTTGATCAAACTGCGGCTTATGATTTCCAATTTTTTGTCATTACTGTAATGCTTTTAGGATTGGCATTTATGTTCTATGAACGTGGAGGTAGGATTCAAGAAATTGTCTTATCTAAAACCAACACACGATATGTTCGATCAGCTACTCTTATTGATTTAGTATATTGTTTTGTTTTATACTATTTCAAAGAAGTAAACAATATACCGATGAGTACTACATTTGTTTTTATGGGAATGTTAGCAGGGAGGGAGCTTGGTATTTGGATGTCTCTTGGTTATGGCGAACTAACATATACGAGTAGACATAAAAAGGCAATTTTCCCAATGCTATATAAAGATTTCCTTAGACTAATGCTAGGACTGATGATTAGCGTTTCACTTGCCTATGGAATTCAGTGGTATAGTGCACTTTAAAAATGATATGTTGCAGCACTGAAAACTATTGATGATATTATTATAGAATATGAATCTCAAAAATAAAATTGTATTAGTAACAGGTGCCGCCAAAGGCATTGGACTTGCTACCGTTAAGCGACTACTCAAAAAAGAAGCAAAAGTTATTCTATGGGATTTTCAACCTGATGATTTAAATACTGCTGTTCAATCTTTAAAAAATGAGGGTCATGACGTGTTTTCTCAAGTATGTGATGTTACCAACAAAGAACAGGTCTATGACAACGCAGAAGTCATCAAAAAAGAAATTGGAGATATTGACATATTGATCAATAACGCTGGAACGGTGTATACAGGATATATGCTAGATCGTTCAGATGCAGAATTAGAAAATATGATTAATGTAAATTTTACTTCTATGATTTATACTATTCGCGCCTTTATGCCTGCAATGTTAGAAAAGAATAAAGGACATATTGTTAATATTTCATCAGCATCTGCATTAATTGGTGCTCCTAAATTAGCGATATATGCTGCCACAAAATGGGCGGTCATGGGCTTAACAGAGTCGTTAAGAATGGAAGCAATTAAGATGGGGAAAAAAGGAGTCAAGTTTTCCTCTGTCCATCCTAATTTCTTAAAAAAAGGACTATTTGAAGGAGCAAAACTAAATCTTTTAGGCTCTATATTTGCACCAGGAGTTAAATCGCATGATGCGGTTGCAAAAGTTATTGTAAATAAAGCAATTCGCTGGGGATTTCATTCGCCTAAAGTTCCTTGGATTATGAATCAATCTGTATTATTAAGAGCATTACTTCCAAGTTCTTTATTAATCAAATTTGGGAATATATATGGTGTAAATAATATGATGGACGAGTATACAGGCTATAAGGATGGCCGTTAATTTTTTTCTTTACTATAAATATCGAGAATAAGTAGAATAAGCCAATGAATAATACAATAAAAATAGCAGTCACAGTATGTAGTTTACTTTTAATTGCTAACTGCAATCAAGATACATCTAATATACAAGAGAATGAAGAGTCTCTGATAGTAACTTTTGAAGACTCATTGAGCTATGCTCTTGGTATCAACATTGGAAAAAATTTACCTGATGCACAATTCAATAGAGATCTTTTGAAGCAAGGACTGGATGATTACTGGAATCAAAATGAACCAAGATTGGATAATGCCGATAGACAACAAATATTACGAGAGTTTAATGTAAGAAATTCTCAAATAGAAAGAGATGCGATGCAATTAGTGTCAGAAAGTGCCAGAGAATTATCTAGAAAAAATAAAATGGTAGGACAAGAATTTTTAGAAAATAATAAAGCAAAAGAAGGGGTGCGTGTTCGTCAACGTAGTGGCTTACAATATAAGATTATTCAACAGGGATCTGGCAAGGTTCCAGATTATGATGACAAGGTGACTGTACATTACCATGCATATTTAGTAGATGGTTACAAGTTTGATAGTAGCTACGATAAAGGTCAACCACTGACACTGGAAGTATCACGTTTTGTCCCTGGTTTTCAAGAAGCATTACTTATCATGTCCGTTGGATCAAGATGGGAAGTTTATATACCTTATAATTTGGCTTATGGAGAACAAGGAATTAAAGGTTCAAAGTTAGGAGAATATGTTGTCCCACCTTCTTCAACTCTTATTTTTGAAATGGAATTATTAGCTATTGTTGAATAAATCTAAATAAATATGATGTTATTAATTAAAAAATGGTATATAGCGCTCTTCATTATCTTCTCACCATTAATTGCTCAGGATATTAATGGAAAAGTTGTATTTGCCTATACAGATAAAGAGGAAGCAGAATCTTTTAGCTTAAAACGAGTTTATTTAACCTTTTCTAAAGCAATTTCTGAAGAACTTTCAGTCAAAATTCAAACAGATGCTTACCCAGAAAGTTCTGGTCAAAATATTTATCTTAGAAATGCCAAAGCAGACTGGAAAACATTAAATGGAAATGTTGTTATTGGATTGCAAGAAATGAATATGTTTAAAGTTCAACAAATGAACTGGGGAAAACGATACCTTGATAAAACTGTAATGGATCGTTTGCAATACTCTAGTCCTGCTGATATGGGAATAGGATATTATCACTCAAAAGATAAATTGCATGGTAGCATATTAATGACAAATGGTACGGGTTTTAAAAAATCAGAGGATGATTCATACAAAAAATTATCTTTACAATTCATCTATGGAAATTCAAAACTATCCAAGTCTGATGGATTTAATGTGGGTGCAGTTTTTTCTCATGAACCTTATGAAAGAGAAGGTGAAGTTGGAATTCCAGAACAGCCTACGGGAGAGCATACCAAGAAGGTATTTGGAATGTTCGGTGGGTATGCAAAGAACAATTTGCGTATTGGGGCAGAATGGAATCAACTAGAAGATTCTGGATTGCTAGATGGCAATTATAATGACAATCTTTCGTCCTTTTATATAAACTATGCTTTTAATCCTAAAAACACTTTAGTTATGAAGCATGATATGGTATCTGGGAATAAAGATGCTAATTATACATTAGTTGCAGTAGAATTTGCTCCCACCAAAGGATTGAATGTTGCACCGAATGTACGTTCTGATGATGGCACCAATGCTCTTGGAGTAAATTTCCAATTTGCATTTTAGAATGCTTTATGTACCGATAGCAATATTACTCATTCTTATTATAGCGTATCGTTTCAGAAATGCTATTATTATGAATATCTATAAGCTTCCACTTATTAGAAAGTCGTGGCAGTTGCCAGTAATGGACGCGGGAACATTTGAAGTAAGTCCTAATAATGATAAGCCGGTGGTAGTGTGTTGTGGTGATAGTATTACGCATGGGCACATTGGATATGACTGGGTAAGCACATTACGCAATAAAGATGATTCAAAACTATATATTAATGCAGGAATTAATGCTGATTTGACATGGAACTTAAATGAGAGGGTAGACAATATTATTAAGCACAATCCTGACTATATTACTATTTTAATTGGGACCAATGATGCAATAGGTAGTCAAAATATTAAACATATTCAGGACTATTATATGGAAACAAAAGGATTACCACGATTGCCTCATATTGATTGGTATGCATCAGAATTAGAACGATTTATTACAACAGTTCAAGATCAAACACATGCAAAGATTGCAATTAGTACACTTCCTTGGTTGGGAGAGCAGTCTGATGCTGAAATTATCAGAGTTGTCAAAGCCCATAATAATATTATTAGATCATTATCTCAACAATATAGATTGACACTTATCGATTTGTTTAAGCATTTTGAAGAATTAATTGATTCCAATGATACCGTGCCATACACCACAACAGAATGGAGAAGATTAAGAGGATTAAGAGCTGTTATATTGCATTATGTATTTGGATGGAGCTGGACCCGTATTGGAGAAAAATATAGATTAAAGTTATTGTGTGATCATATTCATTTAAATGAATATTCAGGAGAAATATTGCAAAATCTGATGGAAGAATTTATTAATTAAAGGATTTTAATTTTTATCATTACCCATTAGTAATTTTTCTTCCCTTCAGGGTACTTGTTTACATTATCAGATCCTCCTATTTTATTATTATGCTTGGTAGTTGGAGATCTACGAGGCCTTTGTTTTTGTTGAATTCGTTGATTCCCCTTGAAGATACAAGCTCAATGCGAATTGAGGAGATGTTGCGTTAATGGTACATTGAGAAACATATCCTTGATTCATCAGATTATTTTCAACGAATTGATTCCCTTGGATTCCAAAAAATACACCGGATCCTATGGCAAAACCCATATTTACTGCTCTATCAAAAGAATTACGATACATGTCATATCCGTAGTAATATTCATCATACATTCCCATGTCAATGTAGTAGGGATCAAGAACGAGCAACTCTATGAAAAACCATGTTAAAATAATAGTCCAAAATATTCCAACTATTACCCATAATTGTTTAGCAATAAGCCAAAAGCCTGGAATTAAAAAGGCAGGCCAAGACCACCCAATTTTTACTGCTTCTAGCATTCCGAAAGGGTTCTTATATATATTGTATGCCTTCATTTTTTATTTTCCATTTCTTCTCTTACGACATTGTAATTATTAAGTATAGCACCAATCAATAAATTCAATAAAAGGAAAGCTGAAATACAAAACCACAATACATGATAAAGAGTTACAACTGGTTTAGAAACATCAATTAACCCAAGCTCACTTGCAGTTATTAAATTATATCTAACATCAGTCCAATCTTCACCCGTTAGTATGCGAAATAGTGTAAACATTGATTCATGTAATGTTCCATAAGGATCAGGAGAGTTGACCGGTGCATTAGGAGATTCATTTATAAAAAGCTCATATTTTTTTAACATATCTTCATTTTCACTATTATTTGGAATTTTAAAAATTGTCACCCCTATAATGGAAAAGAGATAGAAAAATATCATAAAGAAAAGAGTATTATACCATAGACTCCTAAAAGATCTAAATAGAACAGTAATTATTAGTTGAAATTCAGAGCTCGTTCTTAATAATCTTAAAATTCTAAACACCCTTAAAATTCTAAGAGCTACAACATATCCACTTCCACCAATAATATATTCTGGAATTAGACTAATTAATACAATAAACGAGTCAAAGTTATTCCAAGGATCTTTAAAAAATGAAATAGTAGAATCCCTTACAATAAATCTCATAGAAATTTCAATGACAAAAATAGCCAGGCAAATAGTTTGAATTTGCGATATTAATTGTGAAGAAAAATATGTCTCTATACCAATTAACGCACAGTTTATTAAAATAACTAAACTAATAAATAGTTCAAATTTTTTTGAAAAAACTAAATTTTTGATATTTAAAATTTTTCTCATAAAATTATAAATTTATTCCGAAAGTAAGATTAAAGTCATTAGCACTTGTTATATAAGAAATTCCTATACTATTAAAAATTCCATCTTCCTTACCAATCTTAAAAGAGGCTCCAATATATAAAGATGGAATAGTATTACTTTCATTGTCATCTACTACATAATAAATACCTCGATGATCACCAAGAATCTCACTTAGATCCCTATATTTAAAATATTCTTGCTCAAAAGATAGTCCTCCACCAAGATATAATTTTGCAGATGTCATATTAAAAACATATCCTCCCGCAATCCATAATTCCTCCGATACTTTTCCTAATTCAAGATCATCAAAAAGGCCAGGTGCGAAATCATAGGCATCGCTACCAGCAGAATGAAATAAATTTCCACCTACAGCGACAAAAAAAGGTTTTGAGAATTCATAGCTACCTGAAATAGTAAATCCAGAATTATTTTTACCTAATCCAAAAGCAACAGAATCTTGTCCTAGTGCATTTGATACAAAAAATGTTATAACTAAAAATTTTACTATATTTTTGATAATTAAATTTTCTCTCATGAATAAAATATAAAATAATTCTCCTCAAAAATAAATAGTAATAACGAAAGCGGATTATCTAACTGTTAACGGAAGATCGGTAAATTGTATATAGTTGGTTGCATAGTCGGTAAAATTGAAGTTTTAAAAAAGAGTAAAAATGAGGCTTGTCATCATACCCCGGACAGCATTTGTACCTGTGACCTATGGATTAGAAAATCTTTGACTTCTCAACGAGAAAATTAAAGAAATATTTTATACTTAATTTTTAATCTAATTTTTTTAAGGCTTCAACTAATTGAAATTCTTTGTCAAATCTTTCTTTCATTCCACCTTTTTCTTTAAGTAAAATATATCCGTAAGATTTTGATCCAATTGCAATTT
>CAJWVG010000046.1 GCA_913048065.1 uncultured Gammaproteobacteria bacterium
CCATAGTGATTACTTTTAGCATTAAAACCTTGATTTATTAATCTTTTAAAACCTTTTTCTGAATAATGATCCCAATATTTAGTCAAATATTGATATTTCATTTGATCAACAACAATTCCTACAACAAGTTTTGGATTATTACTTAAATTTTTATCTGATTTAAACCCTTCACTAAAAACTCTTATAAAAAAACCTATAACTAAAAGAAAGAACCCAGCTATTAGAATATTAAGAAAGGTTTTATTGCTCATACTTTTTTCGCAAATTACTCAATTCTTTTAAAATACTGGATTAAGTCATTGTTATTTCCAACAATAATTCCTTGTTCATCCTTTAAATTAATTAAATGAAGTTTTTTTGCATCACTTGGTGCATAAAACCCTGTTTCTTTTCTTGACATAGCCTTAAATGTGCCATCACCATTACCAGTTAAAATCAGCCCATAACTTGCATCATTTCTAGTAGTCTCAACTTCGGATGTGAATAAATTTCCTGCCATTAAAATATCTTTATTACCATCATTATTATAATCGTCAATTAAAAAATCATTTATTGAAGAAAACTGGGCTTGATAAGGTAAATCAATAGACTCAAAACTTGAATTATCATTTATTAGTACTACACTTTTAAATGTATTAGCATGTAACCTTAAAGCATTATCTAAATTAACTTCACCATAAACATCTTTTACATCCAAAGAGGCAAAAAGGTCATATTTCTGAAATTTATTTTTTAATTCAGGAACTTGTTGTGATGAGCATGAAAAACCTCTAAGTGGAAATTGAATTCCATAGTTATAATAAGCTAATACAATATCCTTACTACCGTTATCATCAAAATCATCGTAAAAAACTTCAAAAGGTTCTTCATCATTTGCTTGGTATTTATAGTTTTTTCCCAAATTTCCTAAAACCAAATCTTCCTGCCCATCATTGTTAAAATCTCCTGCTTCAATAGAATACCACCATCCAAACTTTTCATCACAACTGTCGTTTAGTTTTTCTTTTGATAAGTTACCGTCATTATTTTTTATTAAAGTTAAAGGCATCCATTCTCCAACTACAAATAAATCCTTATCTCCGTCGTTATCGTAATCTGACCAAACTGCATCTGTAACTAACCCAAGATCAGTAAAACTATTGTTTGGGTCTTTATACTTTGTGTAAGACCCATTGTGATTGATTAAAAGATAACTAGTTGCAGGTTCAGGGTAATTCCAAGGAATCATTCTTGAGCCGATAAACAAATCTAAATCACCATCTCCATCGAAATCGTAAGGCCTTACAACCGAACCTGATTCATATAAATTTGGTAACAACTCTCTTTGAAATTTAAAATTTCCTTTGCCATCATTTACATATAACCTATCCAAATAAGTACTGGAATTTGGAGAAAATTCATTACCACCGCTAACCACATAAAGATCATTATCCCCATCATTATCAAAATCCAAGAATATGGCGTCAATATCTTCTAAAACTTTGTGACGATTCCAAATATCATTTTGAGACTCTAGAAATTCTCCGTTAAAACTTTGCAGGAACAACTTAGAAGTTTTTCCAGATGCTGAGCCTATAAAAACATCTTCCAAATCATCACCATTCACATCGGCAACAGCTAAAGCAGGGCCTAGTTGTGAAAGTTTATGTGGAAGAAGAACTTGTTTTTCAAAATCATCAAAACTATTTTCAATATGAGTGTAATTAATTTTTGTTCTTGATTCTTCAAAAAATAATTTATTATTGTTTTTAATTTTTTTAAAATCTTTAGCTGAATTTGAATTAATCTTTAAAACTTGGTTAGCATCAATATTGTATAGCTTTGTTTTTAGAGAATTGGGCCAAGTAATTATTAAACTATCTATTTTATTTTTATTTCCAAGTCCAAAGTGAATCAAGTCTTCACTAGTTGAATATATTCCCCTGACATTTGATGTTTCGAATAATTGAATCTCACCCTTGTCATACAGTTTGATTTTAGAGCCAAGTACTGGTTTGTTTGAGTTGTCTAATAATTTTAATCTTAAAAAGTTATTTCGTGAATTATTCTTGTAAATAAATGCTGATTCGTTAACATTACTAACAACTAAGTCCAAATCTCCATCGTTATCTAGATCAGCATAAGACGCTCCATTTGAGAAGCTGGGCTGATCTACTCCCCACAATTTTGCCTCATTTTTAAAATCAAGATCTCCATAATTTTTATATAAATAATTTTTGATTTTTACACTGGGAACCAGTTCTAAAGCCTTATCTAAAGGTAGTATGTCCCAAAGATTATAGTCAAAAGTTTTGTTTTTCTTAACATAATCGTCCGCTATTTTAAGTACAAACTCTCCAACTTTTTTATCGGCATCCGTATTTCTGATGTCTCTTAAAAGACCATTTGTAACGTATATGTCTTTCAGACCATCATTATCAAAATCTGCTATTAAATTTGCCCAACTCCAATCGGTTGAAGAAGTTTTGGTGTACTGAGCTACATCACTAAAAGTTTTGTCTCCATTATTAATTTGAAGCGTATTAAACATATACTGAAAATGACCTCCGTCTTCAACAACTTTCCAAAATGCTGAAGGATTCATCCCACTCATATTGGATTTGAGACGAAAATTATCCTCAGCGGTCATATCTACAACCATAATATCAAGCTCTCCATCATTATTAATATCAGCTGAGTCCACACCCATACTGTAAAATGAGGTATGTTTTAGAGAAGATTCTGTTTCATAAGAGAAAGTACCATCTCCATTATTAAAATATAAAAAATCAGGGGCCTCAAAATCATTAGCAACATATAGGTCGACTAACCCATCATTATTTAAATCTGATGCCACTACGCTGTTGGGGAACCCTGTTCGTTTGAGGCCTGCTTCTTCGGTTACATCAATAAAACTATTTGAACCCGTATTTCTAAATAATTGTAAAGAATACTCTGGAAGTGTCAAATCAGAACCAAAAAATTTTGAATAACTTCCAGGGTTAGGAGGTTGATTAAGTAAATAAAGATCTAAGTGACCATCATTGTTGTAATCAAAAAAAACAGCATGTCTAGTTCTAGCTGAAACATCAACTCCCCAGGATTTTGAGGATTCTTCAAAAGTAAAATTTCCTTTATTTATATATAATTTATTTCTTCTAAGTTCAGGCTTATCATCATATAATTCCTTGCTCACATAAACGTCTACAAGTCCATCATTATTAACATCAGCTATTGTGACACCAGAAGACCATGAACCATTATCATTAATTCCTGAATTTATGGTTTTATCTTCAAATTTAAAATCTCCTAGGTTTCTATATATTACATCTGAAACTAAGTTCCCTCCAAAATAAATATCCTGTAGACCGTCATTATCAAAATCTGCAATTCCTACACCACCACCTCCATAATAATTTGCATAAAGTAGGATATTATGTTCCTTTTTGTCTTCAATATGGTTGTTAAATTCAACTCCGGTTTGGTTTGAATTAAGAAGTTCAAAAACTGGACTCTGAGAAAATGAGAGGTTTAGATAAAGAAGAATTAAAAAAAAATATTTATTCACAAATTAAAAATAAAAAAAAAGGGGGAAATTAATCCCCCTTTTTCGAATATATAAAAAACAAAAATTTATTATTTATCCCACCATACTGGTGTTGTATAACTATCTGCGCCTTGGTTAGCAACAGCAGCTGCATAATTTGCAGCGTTTGATCCAGATTCAGCTGTAGGGTAAATCATTCTTACCATAAACTGTCCGTTAGTATAACTACCAGGGTGTCTTGTAGCAGTTATATTAGGGAATCCAGATCTTCTCCAGTTAGCATAAGCTTCATATTCATTTAAATACGTAGCAATGAAATACTGGTCCATAACTTGTTCCCATCTTTCTGCAACTGATCCACCAGCTTTGTATGCCCCGTCACCTGCTAAGAAAGCAGCGATGTCAGCATCGGCTATTGGTGCAGTTCCATAGATACCTTCAAGCATTTTCATAGCTGCAGTAACTCCAGCTTCATAATGGTCTTTATCACTAGTTGATATCCATCCTCTTATTGCAGCCTCAGCTTTTAAAAACTCTACTTCTGCATAAGTTTGAAAAACCATTGGAGCAGTTATAGATTGTAATTCCGTTGCAGCCATTGCATACACGGTTGTGTCTCCAGCAGCTGGTATAGCATTACCATCTAAATCTGTGTAAGGATCGTTTTTGAGTCCATTTTTCATCCCAATAAGATTTGCAGCATCTTGATTTTTATCTCCAGCTCTCATAAACAATCTAGTTTTTCTTGGATCACCATTCATTCTACTCATAAATGAAGTACTTATTCTAGATCCTTGATCAACATCAAAAACTTCTCCATGACCATTTTTTCTTCCAGAACTACCGTCTCCATGTTTAACAGATGCAATATGATCGTTTGAAGTCATCGTTCCAGCTCCGATAGCTTTAACAGCCCAAGCTTGAGCAGTTGCAGCATCGGCTGCAGTTAACCTCATAGCTAATCTAAGCATCATAGAATTTCCAAATGCCTTCCAGTGAGCAGCGCTTCCTCCAAACATAACATCAGCACCACCAAGAGCACCATCACCACTTATTTGAGCTACAGCTTCCTCTAACTCTTTAAGCATGTCCATGTAAATGTCTTGTTGAGAATCGTATTTTGGAGTTAAAATTCCACTAATATATCCCTGACCAGCTTCAGAATATGGACAATCTCCATATAAATCAGTTACTCTATGGAATATAAATACTCTCATAATTCTAGCCATACCCATATGAGTACCGCTATCACCTTCTGATTCAAGTTGTGCAATAATATCTTGAACACCTTTTACCATTCCTCCATAGGCTTGATTCCACTGTGCAAATGACCAATCGTCATTTCTGTTATAAGTGTCACCAGCCCACCAATTGTTTTCAGCATGATGCTGAACAATTGTAGAACTATAAATCAGACTGTTTCTCCAGTTCTCGTATCTACTACCAGAAATGTCTGTCTGAAGTTTAGTAATTTTAGTTGCAACCCCAACCTGCGCTGCAGAATTTGGGTTTACGTTCATTTCTTCAAACCCCTTATCGAACTCGCACGAAGCTAAGACGCCTAAAGCTAAAAATGTAATTAATATTTTTTTCATGTTTCTAATTTATTAAAATTTAAGGTTTACGTTAACACCAACAGTTCTTGGAACTGGCATTCCCCAGTACTCAAGACCCTGTGAGTTATTACTGTTATATGCAGACTCTGGGTCGATGTTGTCAACACTATTAGATAAGAAAAATAAATTCTTTCCAATAAGAGAAATACTTGCAGCTTGAATAGACGTACCTTCAAGCAAGCTTGATGGTAAGTTGTATCCTATACTTAGATTTCTTAATCTCATGTAATCTGCATCGTATATACCAGCTTCAGCAGCATCATTATATCTGTTCCAGTAATTTTGCTGTTGAGCAACAGTTAAAGATTGTGAAACCGCCGAACCATCTTCCATAACACCTTCAGGTGTCCAACCTGCATGTCTACCACCAGCAGGAACTGTCATTTTATGAAGTCCTCTACCTAACATCTCAGCATTACTACCAGACATGATTTGTCCTCCAACTTTACCTTCAACAAGTAAACTTGCGTTCCAATCTTTGTATCTGAATGATGCACCTAAACCAATTTGCTCTGGAGCAACACCAAATCCTAAGATTTTTCTGTTATTATCAATAACAGGTTGAGGATATCCAGCACTGTTTTCGTGAATGATGTGTCCATTTGCATCTCTTTTAAAAGAAGTTCCAAATAAAGCACCATATCTTTCACCAACTATATGCATAACTCTCATATTTCTGTTACCATTAACACCTCTTGGCTCATCAAGTGAAACCATTCCGTCTGTGTCGTTAGTAGCTACAACTTCACTATCGTTATTTGTGTAGTTTAAAGAAAGTTCCATAGCGAAATCATCAGTAACAATCGGCTTAACTTTAAGTAAAAGCTCAATACCTTTATTGCTTACTTTACCAAGATTTGCAAGTGCACTACTATAACCTGAAGTATTTGAAGCAGAAACTCCAACAATATCTCCAGCAGTTTCGTTATCATAGTATGTAGCGTCTATGGAAAACTTATTATCAAACATCCTTAAGTCTACACCAAACTCTGTCTCATTTTTCTCAAAAGGAGTAATTTCAGAGTTAGGAATTTGGCCACCATTAATTTGACCCATTGGATTTCCTAAGTGTGGATTACCAAGAATTGAGTAAGATAAATTTAATCTGTATGGATCATCCGCTCCACCTGCAACTTGTGAATAACCTGCTCTAAATTTAAGGAAATCAACATCGTCACCTAAGTCCATAGCATCAGAAAGCACTAAAGACAAAGAAGCTGAAGTATATAAATCATTGTTTGGTGCCACTTTATCTTTTAAAGATAGAGTTGAGAACCAGTCATTTCTAGCAGTTAAAGATAAAAATGCATAGTCTTTATAACCTATTTCAGCAGATCCATAAGCAGAATTTATTTGCTTTTCAGAGAATCCATAGCTAGCACTTTTATTCTTAGTGTTTGCGTATGAAACTAATCCTGGAACAATAAAATCATTACCAGTTATGTTAATGGAAGAGTTTTCGTTTATGTAAGAACTAATTCCAACAAAAGCAGTTAAACTTAAATCGTCAACAAGTTGCAAGTTATCTGTTCCTAAGAATAAATCCGCATCAATTGATTTAGTAGCTAATTTATATTCACTAATACCACCCAAAGGCTTATATCTTATCCCATATGCTTCTGAGGTAGTTCTATGCGCATCGAATCTATCTACACCAACTCGACCTCTTACGTATAGGTAATCAGCTAAATCCCATCTTAAATTCATTGCTCCAATAAAACGTTCTTTTTCTAAATCTTTAACGTTCAT
>CAJWVG010000047.1 GCA_913048065.1 uncultured Gammaproteobacteria bacterium
ATTTTAAATGATTGACAAGCATTATATTAGGTATAGTTTCTTATGAATATACTCGTGAATCTAAGTGATAATTATAAACGTTGGGCTGATGGAAAACTAGAAGGATTTACTGATAAAATCGACGATTTACTAGTTGAAATCAATAATCCCCTAAGTATATCTACTGCAGAAAAGAGTCAGATTAATCAAATAATTAAATCTAAAAACGTGGTTTTTTTTGATGTTAATAAACCAATACCTGACAAGAAAAAACAAATAAAGGCATACGCGTCTATATTTGGAATGGGTGATTATGAGTTAGACTCCAAGTCAGATACAGATGGGTTAACAGAAATCAAACACAATAAAAAAACACAACAAGATATCGAATACATACCATATTCTGATAAACAACTTAATTGGCATACAGATGGTTATTATAATAGTCAGTCAAATTCAATTTTATCATGGTTGTTATATTGTGTTTGTCCTTCAGATGATGGTGGAATAAATAAATACATGGATCATGAAATTGCTTATATCTTATATAATAAAAACTATCAAAATATTACAAAGCTTATGATACCTGATTCATACATAATTCCTGAAAATAAATCTAACGGCAGACCAGAAGTTAAAAATCCAGTTTTTTCTTTTGTAAATAATAGGCTTAATATGAAATTTAGTATGAGAGAAAAAAATATTATATGGAATGAGAAAATAACAGAAGAGATAAATAATCTTAAAAATATAATTGAAAGCTCTCATGATTATCATTTAACTTATAAACTGCAAGCCGGACAAGGAGTGGTAACAAATAATGTCATACATATGCGAACAGCATTTACAAACTCAAAAAATAAGAATAGGCTTTTGTATAGATTGAGATCAAAAATAAGAGTAAGTTGCTAATGCTTTATCTAAGCACATTATTAATTGAAGAAAAGGATATTGAAACATTTGACGAATTATTAGATGTTATAAGAGCCAGAGCAAAAAATGGAGAGATTTTCATACGCCTAGACCTTAAACCCCCATTTCCTGATACGCCAGAAAATTGGGAAGATAAAGTTGAATCAGTATTTAGCAGTTATATTAAATAATATGTGGGAAGAAGACGAAAAGATTTTATTAAAAGACTCATCTCATATGATAGATGTAGCATTTCATATTAATTGTAAAACATTACCTTATGATCATGCTTATGAATTATCTCAAGAAATTATTAATCGTTTGCCTTGGATGAAGGATGCGAAATTGAGCGGTATTCAAACACTGCATGGACCCGATTCAGGTAATGGTTGGGTTAGATCTGAAAATGAAGAAATATTTCTCTCAAAAAGGACTAGACTTATTTTGAGAGTACCAAGATCAGATGTAATAAAAACTAAATCTTTGGAAGGCGAAATTATTAAGGTTCTAGGAAGTGAAATCAAAATAGGGAAATCTACAACTAAATCTTTTCTGGTTGTGAGGGACTTAATATGTAGATTTGTTTTGTGTGATGACTCACAGGATGAAGAAGGTTTTCTATCAGATGTGAGAAATGAGTTAAAAAATCATAATGTATTAATTAAAAAGGCTATATGTGGAAAAACAAAAAATCTAACTATTGCTGGGAATAAAAAGTTCACACGCAGCTTAATGATTGCTGATTTATCAAAAGAACACTCTATTTTATTGCAAGACCTAGGTGTTGGGGATGGTAGGCTTTTCGGGTGCGGAATATTCCTACCACATAAATCAATTGATGCTGTGGCTAACTTCAAAGAAGAGTAATATATGTCAAAAATCAATATGGACAAGGAACGCGTAGTATATTAGAATTTTCACATATACAAACTTGGTTAGATGGAGTTTTACATGAAAGTAGAATTAGACGGAAAAGAAGTCCAAACAACAGAAACAGGTTTTCTTGTTAACTTAGAAGACTGGAATGAAGATATAGCTAAAGTTATAGCTGAACAAGAGGAAATTGAATTAACTGAAAGACATTGGGATGTGATTAATTATCTCAGAGATGAGTTTATTAATAATAAAGAAAATCAACCAAATACAAGAAATATGGTTAAAGACATTGGGAAAATCTGGGGTGAAAAAATAGATACAAAAACTTTATTTGATTTATTTCCTGGTAATCCTAGCAAACAAGCTGGTAGAATAGGTGGCTTGCCGGAGAGTAGAAGAAAAGGTGGATATTAATGACCGATAAAAAAAAATTAGAAGCCGAAAGAAAAGATATAATTAAAAAGTTATTAAGAATTCAAAAAGAATTTATGGAACTTGAAAGAAAAGATGGTGTAACCGAAAAAGATATTCACCATAATCCTACAGGAATAATTAAAGAATACGTAGAGGAACATGAAAAACTAGCTAATAGATTAGTTGATATAGCTCATGAACTCAAAGGATCCATCAGAACATAATGAATAATGATTATTTTGAAAAAGTTACTAAACTAGAAGAGATGAAAATTTCTGAAGACTACATTATCGGTTGGCAAACAGGTTATCAACAAGCACCAAAGTTGGAAGAGCAACGATTAAGCGATGCATATGAAGCTGGATATGAAGATGGTGAAAATAAAACCATTGATAGTGCAGAAAAATTCAAGAAATAGTTATTTCTTGGTTAGTGATTCATAAACACCGATAAATTTTTTACATATTTCAACAGCGTCTATATCGACTATTTGATCCATCACCCATTTGTTAGTTTGACTTGAACCCATAGAGTCTTGAATTTTTTTTGCGAGATGTCGGTAAATTGAATAATTACTACCTTTTTTTGAAAACTCATATTGAGAATATTCAGTTGAACGTAAGTTTAAAGTATTTATGTAACCTTTTTTATAATCACCTGCTCCAAATAAATCCTCACAATTTTCTTGCATTATCCTTGCAGATTGTTTGCCTAAGTTATTCATGACGGAAATTCTATAATCATCAGTCATTTCATCTAAATACAATAAACGATCTGCCAGATGTGCCTGAAAAGACATAAATTCTACAATCACCGTTATACGCTGATGGTCAGATGTATAATCAAAGTCATCTCCATGAAGATTACGAGCTTTCTCTAAAGAAAGTTTCCAACCTATATAAGAAAGAGCGCTTGCTATATCATCGGTTGTTTTAGGGCGTTTAACAGTCTTAGACCAGGTACTTTTTATTCTTATTGCCATATTTAATTATCTTATAAATGTATTGGTTTTATTTTATACTATACACTCTACAGATAAGAATATAAACGTAGACGGATTTATAATACGAGATGGAAATAGAGAAAAGACTAATAGAAGTTAAGCCTGGAAGCTTCATTTTTGAATTCAATAACAGTTTGTCTGAAGATATCTGTAAAGACATAGTAAAAAGATTTGAAGAATCTAAAGATGAACATTATGAAGGTCGCGTTGGACAGACTTTTGAAAAGAATACTGATATTAAGAAGTCAACTGATATGGTTGTTAGCGGAAAGGATAATTGGAAAGATGTAGATAAAATACTATTTACAAGTTTATCAAAAGCTTTAAGTGCCGTAAAAAAACAATATGACTTCTTTTCTGGACCTTTCAAAGATATTGGCTATGCAGTACAGAGAACAAATCCTGGGGAATATTTTCATTGGCATATAGATAGTGGCAGTCATCAGTTTAGCGATCGTCAGCTAGTTGCCATTTGGTACTTAAATAATGTAAGTGGTCCTGGTGGTGAAACAGAGTTTTTAAATCAAGAAGTCAAAATAAATCCTGAGAGAGGTAAGCTAATCCTGTTCCCACCCTTTTGGACTCATGAACACCGTGGTGTTACACTTAAAGAAGGTACAAAATATATTGCAACAACATGGATTGTATTTAAATAATGTCTTTAAAAAATAAAAATTTAACAACTCAGGAATTAATTAAATCTGTAATACAAAGAATTGCAACAGGTCCTGAGCTGAGCAAAAATATTTCAAGAGAAGAAGCTAAATCATCTATGGTAGCAATAATGAATGGTGAGGTTAGCGATGTTCGTTCCGCTATATTTTTCATTGCGCTTAGAATGAAAAGAGAAACGACCGATGAGAACCTTGGAGTCCAAGATGCAATAATAGAATCAACTAAATCAATAGATGTCAATGTTGATAATTTAGTAAATATTGCTGACCCATATGATGGGTTTACAAGAAATGTTCCTTCTTCAGCATTTATCTTACCTGTTCTTGCAGAACTGGGAATTCCATCTATATCTCAAGGCGTTGAAACTGTTGGGCCAAAATTTGGATGTACTCATCATGCTATATTTAAACTTCATGGTTTAAATATAAATGCATCACATGACGAAGTAGCAGAACGAGTTGAAAATAAAAAAATTGGATGGGGCTATATTGATCAAAAGATTTTTTCTCCCAAGTTGAATAATTTAATGTCACTTAGAACAGAAATAATTAAAAGACCCGTAGTTACCACAATAGAAGTTTTAGCAAATCCTTTAATCTCGAAAAAAAATCATTTTATTACGGGTTATGTTCACAAACCTTATCCACCTATATATTTAAACTTAGCTAGAAATGCTAACTTTAACACAGCTATAGTTATACGTGGGACTGAAGGAGGGATAATTCCCTCACTAAGACAAAAATCCAATGCTCATTTTTATACTAGTATAAAAAAAGAAGATGAATTAATTGAAATAAACCCTGAGGAAGATTTAAATATTAAGCAAGATGTACGCGCTGTTGGTATTCCTGAAACAGTTGTAAAAAAAACAGCTCACGATAAAATTGAAACCAAAGTAAATCCAGCTGATCTTGCGAAAGAATCATTACGCTTAGGATTAAAAGCCTTATCTGGTGAAGAGGGAGTGATGGCTGACTGCATAACATACGGAGCCGCATTAATAGTCAATCATGTCACTAATAATGGAATCAAATCCTCCGCAAAAGAAGTACAAAATGTTCTCAAATCTGGAAGCGCTATCCACCGCTTTAAATAATATGGCGATGATTAAGTTAATCCACATAAATGATATAGATAATGATGATATGATGCAGATAACAGTTAATAATCAAAATTATTTAGTTGCCAAAATTAATGATAGGTTATATGTTACAGAGGATATGTGTACTCATGAAGATGCTGAACTAACCATGGGATGTCTTAGCGGTACAAAAGTTAAATGTCCACTACATGGTAGTTATTTTGATTTGACTTCTGGTGCAGCATTAAATGAACCTGCAGAGGATCCTATCAAAATATATAAAACTTCAATTAAGAATAATTTTTTGTATATTGATGAATAAATTAACTAAAGAATGAATATAAGTGTTACAAATAAATTTGATTGGTCATGTAGACATACCTGGAATCAATCCGCTATAAATACATTATGGTGTTTACTAGGTTGTAGTATTGGCGATATAGGGACGATTTATTATTTTCAATATCACAATATTATGTGGTCAACTGCATCAATAATGTTATTGGCTATGTTTAATGGAATACTGACAAGCATTATTCTAGAAACAATAATATTATTAAAACAAATGCGTCTAAGAGATGCGTTTAAAACTGCGGTTGGAATGAGCTTAATCTCAATGATAAGTATGGAGTTCGCAATGAACTTGGTTGATTATCTAATGACAGGTGGTGCTAAAATAACACTTCATGTTTTACCTATAATGCTTTTAGCTGGATTCATTACACCATGGCCTTATAATTATTGGAGGTTAAAAAAATACGGTGTGGGGTGTTGTGGTTAGTTTATTTGGGCTGTAAGAATTTTAGTTACAGCATTTTCAATATTGTTTTTGAATCTTTCAATAAGATTTCTAAAGTACGATTCTAAAACTACAATAGGTATTGCCACTGATAAACCCACAGCTGTAGTTAATAGAGCTTCCCAGATTCCTCCAGACAAAATGGATGGGTCAACATTTTTTCCAGCCATTTCCATTTGTTGGAATGCTTCGATCATCCCAAAAACAGTTCCAAGTAATCCAAGTAATGGGGCTATAGTAGCTATAACTTGTAAACTATTTAAGTTAGAGCTGTAATAGTTAATCCTTTCGTCTGACAATCTCGAGATTTCTTCCCTTATATCACTTTCAAGCTTTGCTGTTAATTTTTTATGTTTAAGTAATTGGTACATAGTAAATGAAATGACATCTGTTTCAGGATGATCTATGTTATTGATGGATT
>CAJWVG010000048.1 GCA_913048065.1 uncultured Gammaproteobacteria bacterium
CTCATCAAAACGAGATAATGACTTATCAATTCTAATCATTCCAGGAATCCAGATAACGACAATAAAAATACTTAAGATTAATATTGGAACCCACCATAAATGTGTTTCAATGGTCAATAATAAAAAACTAGAATAAATAAGCAGTTCACCAAAATAATTAGGATGTCTACACTGCTTCCATAATCCATCAGTAATTAAACCTGAATTATGTTTTAAATAAATGTACTTCTGCATATCTGATGTAAAATGATAGAATACGCCAAATGAAAATAAGATGATTGCACTTATAGTAGGCACTAATGTGGCTTCATGGCCTTTAGCAGTAATAATTAAAGCAGGAGCCCAATACAACATAAGACCAAAAAGAATAAATAATGTATAGGGTATACCAGCTTTTCTTTCCCACGTTTTATCTGGAAAAATATTACTCTTCATCACCCACATAATCCCATAAGATCCATGCAAACATAGATAAATCCATGCAGTGCGATTATCTAGTTGATCGAAATAATAAATTAGTCCAAGTACTACTAGCCAAGTAACACTTTTGGCAAAATCAATGGAATATTTTTGTTTAATTTGCATAGAAAAAAAATGGTATAAGTAAAATCAGCAAAACAATCATAATTGTTATAAATGATTTTCTATATTTTGTGATTAATTCTTCTTTATTATTCATTATCTAGGGGCTTCCAAGCTAGCATTCCACCATCAATATTGATAGCATTGAAGTTGTTTTCTCTTAAGATATCCTTACCAAAATTAGATCTGTTTCCACTGCGGCAAACAACATATATATCTTTACTTTTTACTTCATTGAGTTCATTAATTCTTATAGATAACTCGTCAATGGGAATTAGAATTGCTCCTTTAATGTGCCCTAAAGGTCCATAGAATTCTTCCTCTGTTCTCACATCCAGTACAACTGTGTTATTATCAAGAATGTTTAATTGAAATTCTTCCATTGATACTACATCTATATTATTTTTACTGCACATAGTTATCGAAAAAATAACTATAAAAATTGAAAATAAATATTTAATCATTCTTCTTCCTTATATATCGTTTTATTGTAAGAAAATTAAAAAATGTTCCAAGAACAACAAAAACTATCATTAAGATAATTGTCCATCTCATGATTTTTTAATCTCTGTACCAAAAATTTTATCCCAAATAGTAAATGTTGAAGCATAATTTCCTTTATTTCGAGAATGATGAAGATCATGATGTTCTGTGGTACCATAGAAAGGGATAGCAGATACAGTCTTTGAAGATTTTATTCCAGAGTGAATATCTAATTCATGTAAATTTCTTAAGGCCATCATAGCCCACAATGCATATGCATTTATTTCAGGAAAAAATAGTGCAATTACTGCTAATCCAATAAAAGGACCTATAGCTCCAAAGAGCCATTCAAGAGGATGTGTAAAAATATATTCCATTGGAATAGGCATTGTAGATCTGTGATGAGTTATATGAATTTTTTTATACAAAAATTTTGTGTGCAATGCTGAATGATATAGATAAAAATATAAATCATCTATTAAGAAAATAAGAGTTAGTTGAAATAAAAATAATCCAATAGTTGGTCTAGTAAAAGACAATATATCATAGAATAAGTATACTCCAATTGCTCCGACAGATAGCAATATAAAAACATTAAAAAGAATTAAAGGAAATCTACTATAGAATCGTCTAGCAAAATACTCTTTGGGTTGTATTCGATAATCATTTATAAGATTAGTATGAAGAATTAAAGCTGTATAGATATATCCTATCAAGTTAGTAGAAAATAATATACCTATTGTAATTAAAACTGCCTGATTAATTTCCATGTCCATAAAAAAAGTTTCCACTCTTCCCCTCTTTTTTTATCATACTTTAACCAATTTAGGGTGCTAACCAACAAACTGAAACATTTTTTCCTTTAAAATCAAATCTACATCTTGAATGTCCACTATATTTTAAACTCAGGTAGTCAATGCAAGAAAATTGACATCGAACAATAACAAAATTTTCAAAACCTTCTTCTGTTTCTTCTATATTTGGATCACCAAATCGAAATTTATCTGGTATATTAGGATGATTCTCATTTATAACACTAGAAGGGTTATATGGTCCCAGATAACATCTGCGAGAAGAGTTAGAGATTCCTTTCCATCTTTTCTTTGTAGATGCATCTTTATGTAATATCTGAACTGTTCCAGAAAAACGTAATTGCACTTTTTTATCGGGATTGTAGAATAATGCAGAAAAATTAGGGTTTGTATTTAATTCACTAATTTTAGGGCTCCTAATATCTGAATGAAACTCAAGAATTTGCTTTGATATAGAAAAATTCCTCAAGACTACTGTTCTTATATTTGGAATATTTTCTGATGAATTTCCAACAACAAATAGATGAAATGGATTTTTGTGATTAGAAATGGCATTAATCATTTCATCATTAATCAAATTATATATATTTTTAAAATTTTTATTCATTTTAACCTACAAAATTTATGTTTTTATTTGTTTTTTTTATATATATTTTCGCTTGAAATTTAATAATTAAAGAGGGAATTAAATATGGAATTTACAGAGTTTACGTTCTTTGTAACAAATATGGCTTTACTTGCAGCTGGTCTTTTTTTATGGATAGAAAGAGATAATGTTAATCCAAAATGGAAAACTGCATTGACAGTTTCTGGTATGGTTTGCTTTATTGCTGCTGTTCATTACTATTATATGAGAGACCCAGAGGTAGCTGTTACTAGTGTTACATCAATTAGATACATCGATTGGCTAATCACTGTACCTTTACAAATGGTAGAGTTTTACATTGTACTCGCTGCTGTTACAGCAGTTCGTATAGGTGTATTTCACAGATTGCTTGGCTTTTCAGTTCTTATGCTAGTTTTCGGATATTTAGGAGAAACAAACGCATGTTCATGGATTAGCACAGAAATAGGTTTTGCTGGTGGAATGATCTGCTGGGCACTACTGCTAAGAGAAATCTGGTCTGGTGAAGCTGCTTCTGTAAGCACTGAAGCTAATGCTGCTGCTCAGTATGCATTTGATGGAATGAAGAAAATTGTAACTTTTGGATGGGCACTCTATCCAATAGGTTATGCTGTTGTATACTTTTGGTTCGGTGGACTAACTCCTGCTGAAGGTGTTGATACATTTGATGGAATGAATACATTAAATGCAATTTACAATTTAGCTGATTTTGTTAACAAAATTCTTATCGGTATGATTGTTTACGCTGCTGCTAAGATGGATAGTTAATATTTACTATTTACTAGTAATAAAAAAGGCCTTCATTTGAAGGCCTTTTTTATTCAAATAAATCATTTACTCTGTTTTTAACAATGGCTTGATTTGCCATAATTCCAAGAGAATTTACAGCAATATTTAACATGCTAAACCTTTTATCCTTGGTATATCCCTTGTGATATCTATAATAAATCTGTTGAGCAATAATTGCTATCTTAAACAAACCAAATACGTAATAAAACACTGGATTATCGATTGATTTACCTGATTTATTCTCATACATAGTCAAAATATCTTGCCTGCATGGATTGCCATTTAATGTTGTAGGGCTCAACTGAAATAACTTTAACTCGTCTGCATCATTTTTATCTACCCAATAACCTAATGTAGTTCCTAAATCCATTAAAGGATCACCTAAAGTAGACATTTCCCAATCTAAGACTGAAATCACTTTGGTTGGATCATTGATATCGAGTACAGCATTATCATATTTAAAATCGTTATGGATAATCGCTTTTCCTGATTCTTTCGGTTGATTTTCATCTAACCATTTTGCAACAAACTCCATTTCTGGAATCTCGTCTGTTTTTGCATGAAAATATCGTTCTGTCCATCCTGAAACCTGTCTTGATACATAGCCATCTATCCTTCCAAAATCATTTAAGTTACTTTTATCTATATCTACTTTATGTAAGCTAACTAATGTATCAATAAGTGAATCTGCAATTTTTGATATGGTATCAGCATCTGGTGAATTTTCTTGCAATAGATTTGGTCTTAAAATATATCCTTTTATACAGTCCATAATATAAAATGGTGCTCCAATAATAGACTTATCTTCTGTATAGAGATGAACGTCTGGTACTTTCTTAAATTCAGTCTTTAACTTGCTTAAGACTCTATATTCTCGAGACATATCATGTCCGCCTTTTAAGCTATTGGCCCCAAAAGGAGGTCTTCTTAATACATATTCTTTTGTATCTGTCTTCAAAAAATAAGTCAAATTAGAATAACCACTTGGAAATTGCTTAACAGACAAGTATTTCGTATTGAAATTATGAGAATTCAAATATTCTTTTAAAACATCTAAAGGAAGATCTTCCCCATCACGAACTTCTTTTGGTTCATCAATAGAGAAAGAAATATGATTCTTTTTTTTGAAAAATTTAGATAAAAATAGATATAACTTCAGTTTTAATGGGATTCTAAGATTTACCTTAGTCATATTTATTTTGAGTATTTCTTTAGAATCTCTCTAGCTACCCTAGACCTATGCACTTCATCTGCTCCATCATAAATTCTTGCAGATCTCTCATGCCTAAATAATGATGCCAA
The DNA here is from genome assembly GCA_913048065.1 of uncultured Gammaproteobacteria bacterium. GTDB lineage: Bacteria > Pseudomonadota > Gammaproteobacteria. The sequence continues at coordinate 4,594 of CAJWVG010000048.1, forward strand.
TAGGATATCGTCTGTCATTCCAAGTGCTCCATGCACCTGAACCGCACGATCCAATACATTTTGTAATACTTGAGCTACAAAAAATTTTATAGTTGAAATCTCAACTTTAGCGGCCTCAGCGCCTTCTGCATCAATTTTATTTGCCGCATCTAATACCATCAATCGAGAAGCATTAATTTCTGCACGAGAATCAGCAATCCAATTCTGAATAGTTTGTTTAGTAGCTAGTGACTTTCCTGGTGCTATTTCACGACTTACTGCTCTTTCACACATCATATCAAATGCACGTTCACACTCACCTATCCAACGCATGCAATGGTGGATTCTTCCAGGCCCTAGTCTATCTTGCGCAATTTTAAATCCTGCACCGGGTGTACCCAATAAATTCTCTTCAGGAACTGTACAGTTTTCATAACGAATCTCAGCATGAGCATTCCACCCATCTCCTTCATCGCCCATTACAGAAATATTTCTAATAAAATTAAATCCTTCCGTATCTGTTGGAACAATAATCTGACTTGCTCGAAGATATGGATTAGGATTATCTGGATCTGTCATAACCATTGCAATTGCAAAACTTGCTCCTTCTGCGGATGACGTAAACCATTTGTGTCCATTAATTACATAATTAGATCCTTCTTTCTTAGCAGTTGTACCCATCATCAAAGGATTAGAGCCTGCAAATTCTGGTTCTGTCATAGAAAAACAACTTCTAATTTTTCCATCAATAAGAGGTTGTAAAAATGTTTCTTTTTGATAGTCTGTTCCATGATCCATCAAGATTTCCATATTTCCTGCATCTGGCGCTTGACAATTAAAAACGTATAGACCATAAAAAGTACCTCCTAGAATTTCATAGATTTGCCCTAGTTGATGTAAACTTAAACCTAAACCACCATACTCTTTAGGTATTTGAGGAGTAAATAAACCCATTTCTCTCACTTTATTTCTTTTTTCCTC
>CAJWVG010000049.1 GCA_913048065.1 uncultured Gammaproteobacteria bacterium
TCATAGATTCTTCCATCATCATTAGCATCCCAATGTATGAAAACCCCTACACAAATAAATACATCATTAGCTTCTGCTGCTGGAATTGTTCCATCTTTAACACTATCAGCAACTGCCATTGATACGGCTGCTTGTGCTGGACCGAACATTTGAACAGCTTGTTTAGCTCCTTTAATAGTAACTTTGTTAAACATTACAGTTGCTGGTTTTACCATTAGGTTTGGTTGAGAAACCGCAAGAAGTGATGTGAAACCATCTTTGTTATTACATAGTGTATTACAAAATGCATCTTCTACAGCTGAACCACGTGGACCCATAATCAAGTCAATGTGTGCAATCTCGTTATCACCACCTTCTGTTACAACTAGACTTTCACCTGTTAGTACTTTGTCAATTACTGCCATTTGTTATCTCCTGTTTTATTAAATGAGAATTACTTTACCAACTTTAACTAAAGATGGAGATTTATAGTCTAAACTCTGAAAATGTTAAAAATCATCAGGCTAGCTACTAATAAATCTGCGGTAGTTCCCGGGTTAATTCCTTTTTTCTTATATTCATAATCTAGATTATTAAGCTCATTAGCAATATAATCCGGACTATTTTCCCTGTCTAGTATTTTTAACAAATCAGAGGCATTATTACTAGTCTTTTTTGCTATTTTATCACCAAATTTACGTGATATATGGGAATCTGGTATTCTGCTTAAAATTTCCATATATGTTAGGGATAAAGATATATCTAAAGAGTGCTTATTTCCAATATGAAATGATATTCTAGGAACTATAAAATCCAGAATATCAACAAAATTATGACTATATTGGTATGAGATTCGATCATAAGAAGAGGAATAATTCATAATATCTCTCAATTTCATACGAGGTAATGATTTAGTGTCAAATTTACCGCTCTTGCCCAGACCTCCTGGGTTAGTAATATTAATTGCTTCACAAATCTTAACTGTGTCATCCTCAGAAGACTCGTCTATAGTCAGAATAATTGCATCTTTCAAACCTGTTTGGTTATAATTAATTAAAGCATGAATTATAGGGGCACATAATAGAACTATGCCCAGGTTGGTATTAACCTTAGTTTCTTTTTTAGTCTCCATAATGGAATTTAATACGCGATCTCCCAAGCTTATGTCTTTATCAAATAATTGATTACTACTATTAACAGAGCTCAACATATAATCTTTTGCGCTAGTGTCTTTATGTGGAGAGTTAATATTGACATTTCCTGGTTTAATAATTTCTATATCTTTCTGACATGCAAATAAATAAGAATTTTTCAATAATGAAATATCAAATCTATCATTTAGCGGAGGATAATCTAAGCAACTAATCATGTAATTTATTTTTTAATGGAAGACTTAATTATATCATTATCTCTAGAGAGAAATATTTCAGTAATCTGATCAGAGATACTAGCATCAGTTATAGACTGCATTCCTTTCCAGGCTGGAATACTATTTAGTTCAATAACATAGTTTTTATTATTATGTTTGATTATATCAACTCCACAAAAAGGAATATCGATAATATTAGATGCCTCTATAGCAGTATTAATAATCTCATGATCAATTTTTACTGGGACACATTTTGCGCCCTTTGAAATATTATTTAAAAAATTGTCTCCATACCTCATCATAGTATGAAATATTTTTTTATATTTATTTTTAATAATAAGAACCCTATAATCATGCGAAGGTTCTGTTTCTAAAAACTCTTGTAAATAATATATATTGGAGGTGTTAGTAATCGTGTCAAAATCTAAAGGGGAAGTAATCTTTATGATATTATCACCTTGAGACCCAAACAGTGGTTTATAAATTAAAGAATGCTTAGCTAGTAACTTATTAATAGCTTTTTTACATTCATTTTTTCCATGGATAATCCATGTGTTAGGTGTAAGTATACCAGCATCTTTAAGTTTCAAAGACGTAAGAGATTTATCAACAGTCATCTCTATATTTTCAGCAGTATTCATGACATTAATATTTTTTAGTTGAAATGTTTTGAGTATATTAAGGTATGTTATGATTTCTTCTAGACTACCACCAGGTATATGACGAACAAAAACATCAGTTACATTTAAAGGTTCACCATTCTTTTGTAAGATTTGAGGTTCATTATTAATAATAGAAATAGATAAGTCTGATAGATTTTTGGTTATAACATCAATATTATATTTTTTGATAGACTGTATAAGTTGCTTATAATGCCAGCCTTTCTTATCAGTCAAAAGAAGAATTGTTCTCATTTATTAAAAGACTTATCAACTAAATCATTATTAACAGTCCCTTCTGTAAAGGTTTTTCCTGTCTTTAAGGTCGTTACAATTACTTTTGCAGGACTAAATAAAAGTTTATCAATTTTATAAAAATCATATTTATATTCTTTAAATATATCTGCAAATGGTTTTCCATAGTCTGATGATGTAGAACTCGGTAGTCTTTTAGCTAGTTCATAAGCTTCATCATCATCAACATCCACAAAAAGATGAACAACACCCCCATACAAGATAGCATCGTTAGTTCTGCCCATTCCTATTAAAAAATCCGGGGCTGGTGGAGGAACTGGAGCAGATCCGAAACCGTCAATAACTTTATTTAAAGGGAAACCAATTTCATGTAATTTATGCATCCCAACTTCAAGGACTCTGCCAACTACCTGAACACTACCAGATAAAGATTTAGTTGGTGTTAAGATTATTGTTAAGTTCTTTTCGCTGACGTCACAATCAGAAGTTATTTTGTCTATGATTTCTTGAGGAGGATTTCTATCAACCTCTAAAACAACAACAGTAGAATAAAATTTATCAGAATATTTAAGATCTTTAAATAAATCTTCTTTTAATGCTAAAGCTCGACATGGACCAGACCCTAAAGCGTTAAAATTATCTTCTTCTTTAACAAAAGATAAGTTCCAGCCAGCATACTGACTAGCTAAACAACTTAATACGGGATTAGTACTATGGACATGTATAGATAATGGCCAATTGGGTGTATTAGAATTCATAGATAATGAAACGCGTCCAAGACCACCCATGCATATTTCAGTAATTAGTCTCCCTGACTCCAAACAACCAGTATTATTGATTCCTGCGTCTATTATCTTTGCACCACCTTCAGACGTGCTTATGCCAAGATTTAATAATTCAGCATTTTCCACAAGTTTTTCAACTAGGGGTTTAACAGCCTTATTTATACTTATATTTTCGCTCATAATTAGATATCTATATCATAACAGCTAAAAAGATTGGTTGTAATTGAAATTTTTTGTTTTAGTTTTCTTAACAACAATCCTGAATTATTAGCATTTAAGTAAATTGATAATAATGGCTGGTCTTTTTCTACAATATCACCCATTTTAGGGGTATTGATAAATGCATTATCATTGGATAAATCATAATCATACTTTGTTTTTTCTTTAACAAATATATTTACAAATCCATATTTTTTATCTTTATTTATTTTTTTTATAGGAATAATATTGTATGGATTAATTTGATGATTTAACAAACTATTATTATAGATATCATTATATATCTTAAATGTTGAAGTTATTCTTGGATTGATATCTACTATAAAGATTTGTTTTTTATGAATCTTAAAATCTATACTATTGTAACCTTTCATCTCAAGTTTTCTTGATAATCTATCCATAGATCTTATAATTTTCTGTGAATCTTTTATATCATTGCACATGATGGCTCCCGCGTGTATAAATGGATGTGCTTTATAATCTTTAAGTAAGAAAAGTTTGTTGAAACCAAGAAACATAAAATTTTCATCATTTATAAAAAAGGATGCTGAGTATGTATCTCCAGGTATATATTGTTCGGTATAATATTTCTCTTTATATTGAGTTTCAAATCGTATATTAAAACCACCATAACTATGTAACGGCTTTGATATGAGTCTAGTAGTAAGACTGTTTGCATTAGTATCACTAGGTAATCTTAAATCACTACCCTCAACCATGTCTTTTAGTGAGCATAAATCTCCAGACTTCCTAAGTAGATCTAAAGTATTACAGTTAATTATGAGATGAGCGTTTAATACTTCATAAATATTTTTTTTATCTTCTAGTCCTGAACCATAGATTAAATATATGTTTTGATGTTGATTTGAAATATTTTTAATAAATGACTTTAAATATTTGATATTTGATACTTTGTTTAAATTTTTATGAGTATACTCATCAAATGCATACACATCATACCCCAAAGCTGCGGTTTTATCTTCTAAGTATGAAGTTTCACTACTGATAATAACAACAGCATTAGACATTAGACATCTTTTTGAGCAAACTCAAAAGCATGTTCAAAATGCAAGTATACCGGCTTATCGCAGTTGTACATCAACTTTAAACAATCATGTTGCGACTTGTATTTAATATTTCCAATAGCTAATGCACCTATTCCAAAACATCCAGATTTAGAATTCTTCATTGCGACAACATTATCCATAGCATCTATTCCTGATATACCTGCTGGAGGTACTGCATTGACATCAGCACATATCTTTAGATTGGCTGCATTAGAAACTAGAGTGTCATCCATTAGCTGAATTCCTGCCGCTCCTGTGTTAAATACAATATCAGCATCTTTGAGAAACGATGATTTATCTGAATCTTGTGCACCCACAACAGACTTTGAGCCGTATTTATCATTGCAAATATTAGCTGTTTTTTCTGCTTTTTCTATACTTCTTCCAACAAGCAAGACTTCATTCCCAGCTTTTGCACTTATCACAGCTGATGCAACGCCTACTGGCCCAGTGCCCCCTAATATTACAACTTTTTTATTCTTAAAGTCTTCATTAAATTTATCTTGAAGAGCTTTTTCAGTTATCGCTACCATTCCAGCAGCTGTTGTAAATGCACCGCTAGGATCGGCAAAAACAGGCACTTCAAATGGTGGCACCATATGTTTTTTTGCTTCATCAAGCATATCCATTGCCATATGTGAATCCCTACCACCTATAAATATCCCAGTTCTTTTTAGAGCGGACGGAGACCTTGAAAAAATTGTATCTTGAACCAATGCCTGCATATCATCGATGTCTGCATTTACATATGGGATTACTGAGTCCCATCCAGCATCAAAAGCCATATTAGCATCAAACGGGCTTATATTTTTTTCTGGCGTGATCATATGTAGTAAAAAAGGTTTTTCCATTATTTTATCTCCATTAGTAGTTTACTTATATTTGATTTTGTATCCCGAATTACAAGGATTAGTTATTTTAAATGATATATCATTATACACATTAAATTTATTTTC
>CAJWVG010000050.1 GCA_913048065.1 uncultured Gammaproteobacteria bacterium
TATTTTTTTATAAATTTTGTCCATATCAACACTAGTAAATATAATGTAATAAATAAAAAAGTAAATATATATGCGAATAAGTACCCTATTTTATTAAAAAAACTGTTTTCTTTTATTAATGAAACACTACTTTCAAGTATATTTGACTCTCCTTTTTCTAATAAATTGACAACTGTCCCTTTATTTGAAATAAAAGCTGAATATCCATCATTTGTTGCCCTTACCGTCCATCTATTATTTTCAATAGACCTGATTCTTGTTATTTCTAAATGATGATGTGGCCCTATAGAATTTCCGAACCATGTATCATTAGAGATGTTTATCATTAAAAGTGAACTTTTGTTCATTTTTCTAATTGTTTCTTGAAAAGCTATATCAAAGCATATTGGGGTAGCAACCTTCATATCACTTAAAATATGTAGATTATTTTGGTTTTTCTTTCCCCTAGAAACATTTGACATGGGTAGATTAAAAAATGATATTAAACCTCTGAGGCTTTCAATAAATGGTATATATTCACCAAATGGGACTAAATGAATTTTTTTATATAAGTCTCCATTTTTTACACTGTATATAGAGTTATAAAGCTCGTTTTCTTCAATTTTCCATAACCCCATAACTATTCTCTCAGATTGAGGGGCATTATTAATAAAACTATCAAATCTAGGATTGTCTAAGGCATAAGGTAACTCTGCTTCAGGTAATACAATTAATTGAGTGTCTTTTGCAGTTTTCTTGATTAAGTTTAATAAATTTTGTTCTATCTCATAATGATAATCTGTCTTATATTTTAAAAATGGATCTGATGATGGTTGAATTATTGATACTTTAATTCCGTCAGAAACATTTTCAATTTTATGACTGGGTGCGATGCTTATAACTAATAAAAAGATTATGATGTAAAAAACTCTAGTTTGTTTATAAAAAATGACCAGATTAGAACTTATTAGATATATTAAGATTGATGCACCTGAAACACCTAATAGTGGATATATATTTTGAGTTACTGTGTCTAAGTAAATATTTCCAGGTATAAGCCAAGGCACACCATTTAATAGATAGTATCTACTTAATTCACTAAGCATTAAGAATGATGAGATGAGTATAGTTTTATATATATTATTTTTAATATTAGTTAAATTTAATAATTTCTTAATTAGAATAATAGGGCAGGTAAATACTATTGAAAGAATGCAAACTAATAATACATATACTAAAAAAGTTACTGCTATTGCTGTTTCTCCGTAATAGTAAACACTTACTATTATCCAAGACATACCGAATCCCCAATGACCTATACCCCATATAAAAATTTTAAATAGAACATTCTTTTGATCAGAAAGTAATATGTAAATTAGATATGAATATGAGATAAAAATTAGGAACTTAATTGAAAAGGGCGCAAACGATAATATTCCAACCAGTCCAAATATAAATGGAGCTAGAAAGTTAATAAATCTCATGAATTTTTGGTTACTTTAAATTTTTTAATTCTTCTGTTATCAGTATCCAAAACTCTTATAGATATATTGCCTAAATTAATTTTATCTCCAATTTTTGGCAAAACACCATGCTTTGAAATAAATAAACCTCCAAGTGTTTCAGCATCGATAGATAATGGATCAAGATCTAACTCAAAAAAACTAATAAAATCTTCAAGTTCAATTTTTGAATCAACGATATATTTATTTTTTGAAACCTCGATAATTTCTTCTTCTTCAACATCATGCTCATCTTCAATTTCTCCAACAAGCTCCTCCAGAATATCCTCAATAGTAATTAAACCGCATATTGAGCCATACTCATCAATTACAACAGCCATATGAGACCTATCTTCTTTAAATTCTTCTAATAAAGAATCCACCCTTTTAGTTTCTGGAACTATATTTGGTTCTCTTAACATCTCACCTATATCAAATTCATTAGTTCCTTTGAATAATTTAGGTAAAATATCTTTTGCTAGAAGGATTCCGCTAACCTCATCTCTTTCATTACCCAAAACTGGGTACCTTGAATGACCTGAATCAATAATCTTCCTTATAACTTGATTTGTATCTTCATCAATCTTAATGGTAACCATATCAACTTTTGGAATCATGATTTCTTTTGCCGTAATGTCTCCCAATTTAATTGCTTTAGTTGCAATTGATTCAGCTTCTTTATCTATAATATTTTGATCAAGTGCCTCTTTTAAAAAATCAGTTACCTCTGATACAGATTGTGTTTTTATAAAAAAGGGGTTTCTAAAAAATTTTTTTAATTTAGCAACAATACCCGATGGAGGCTGACTTTCTTCGCTATTTAATTTTTCGTTCATTTATTTATATGGGTTATTTATATTTAATTTCTCTAAAAGGATTATTTCTTTATTTTCCATAATATCTGCCGTTTCATCATTTTCATGATTAAAGCCTAATATATGATATATCCCATGAATTAACATGTGAATCATGTGGCTATCAAAACTTTTATTATATTCTTTTGATTCTCGTTGAACATATTCATAATTAATTGCTATATCACCAATATTTCCTGTCATTTCCTTAGAAATATCTTCATTTGTAAATGATAATACATTAGTAGAAGAGTCTTTATTTCTAAATTTATTATTTAGATCTTTCATTTCATGATCATTTAATATTTTCAAATTTATTGAACATTCAGATATTTTTTCTTCATCACAGATAATAGTAAAAGCATTTTTAAGTTTATCTATAAGATTGTCTTCTATTAGATAATCTTCATTTTGCGAAATAAAAAGACTCAACTTATTTGCCTATCTTGTCTTCGAAATATTTATATGCATCTATGATTTTTTTTACTAATGGATGTCTAACAACATCAAGAGATGAAAAGTTTGTAATGCCTATGCCCTCAGTACCTTTAATTACCTCAATTGCATGAGATAGGCCAGATTTAATATTCTTTGGTAAGTCTATTTGAGTAAGATCGCCATTGATAACTAAATATGACCCAAACCCCATTCTAGTTAAAACCATTTTCATTTGTTCTTTAGTAGTATTTTGACTTTCATCAACAATAATAAAAGAATTATTTAGGGTTCTGCCTCTCATATAAGCCAATGGCGCTATCTCAACTATTCCTCTGTTTAAAAAATTTTCTGTTTTTTCAATACCTAGCATTTCATATAGCGCATCATAAAGAGGGCGGAGGTATGGATCTACTTTTTGTGAAAGATCGCCTGGTAAAAATCCAAGCTTCTCTCCTGCCTCTACTGCCGGTCTTATAAGAATTATCCTGTCTACTTTCTCATTTAATAAAGCATCCACTGCGGTCGCTACTGCAAGATAAGTTTTACCCGTTCCAGCTGGGCCAATTCCAAAATTAATCTCAAAGTCTAAGATCTTATTTACATAAGACTTTTGATTCTTACCTCTTGGAATAATGCTTTTTCTTGGTGTCTTAATAACAATTTCTTTTCCTTCATTATCACTATGTGAGTCTTGAATGCATAAATGTAAGGTCTCTTTAGTAATCTCTATACCTTTACCAGCAGCTTCATAAAGTCTTTTTAAAGCAATAGCAGAGAGATTGACACCTTTTTCAGAGCCCTGGATTTTTAAATTATTACCATTTTGGAAAATTGTTACGTTAAATGTTTTTTCTATAAATTTTAGGTTCTCATTAAGTTCGCCAACAAGCCTAACCATAACATTTGCATCTGATGGGTTTAACTCAAGATTAGTTAAAGCAGAATCTTTTGACATTAATTTTGTATATTACCCCTTAAACAATTTGGTAGTGCTTCATTTATTTGAATATTAATGATTTGACCAATTAAATCAACATCATTCGAAGGAAAATTAACAATACGATTACAAATGGTTCTTGCTTGTAGCTGCCCAGGATCTCTTCTTGATTGGCCGAAAACAAGACAGCTCTGTGAAGATCCTACTTTTTTTCTACTAAATCCAAATGATAATTGATTCAATCTACTTTGAAGGATATTTAGTCTATCTTTCTTCTCTTCCTGAGTAACATCATCTGGCATATCTGATGCTGTTGTATTTGGCCTTGGACTATAAATAAAACTAAATGATTCATCAAACTTTACTTCGTTTATAAGATCCATAGTACCCATGAAATCTTCTTTAGTTTCACCAGGGAATCCAACAATAAAATCTGAAGAAAAACTCATACTAGGCCTAACTGTTCTGATCCTTTCAACTAAATTAAGATATTTCTCAACATTATATCTTCTTCGCATTAATTCCAAGATCCTATCAGATCCGCTTTGAACTGGTAAATGAACATGACTAACTAATTCTGGAACTCTGTCATAAACTTCTACCAAATCATCTTTAAATTCATGTGGATGACTTGTTGTATATCTTATACGTTCTATATTTTCAATCTTAGAAGTTAGCTCAATTAATTTTGCAAGAGAAGACTTCTCTCCTTTGTATGTTCCTTTAAAATTATTTACATTCTGTCCAAGCAGGTGTATTTCTCTTGTTCCTTTATCTGCTAATGCAGAAACTTCATTTAATATATCTTCAATTGTTCTAGAAACTTCATGTCCTCTTGTTTTAGGTACAACACAAAAGGAACAGTACTTATTGCAACCTTCAATAATTGATACAAATGCTGACGGCTCTCCAGTACCTTGAACTGGGAAGTGGTCAAACTTCTCTAATTTTGGAAAAGATATATCAACTTGATTTATGTCGGTCTTGTCTTTCTCATTATATAACTCAGGCAACTTGTGTAGAGTTTGTGGCCCAAAAACTATATCGACTGCTGGAGCTCTTTTAATTATTTTATCTCCTTCTTGAGAGGCAACACATCCTCCAATTGCTATTTTAAGATCAGGTTTTTTATCCTTAATCTTTCTCCATCTTCCTATCTGATGAAAGACCTTCTCTTGTGCTTTTTCTCTGATCGAACATGTATTTAATATTAATAAATCTGCCTGATCTTCGGATTCTGCCATTTCGAAATTTTCTTTTTCTTGAAGAAGATCAAACATTTTTGCAGAATCATATTCATTCATCTGACAGCCGTGGGTTTTTATAAATAATTTCTTCGTCATATTTAATATGTTATCGATAACTTTATATCTGTAACCTTATTCTCATATAATTAAGTATTATGAAAACAAAAAATGTTTACAAGATAATTTTTATACAACTTGGTGAGATTTATGAGGTTTTCGCAAAACAAATCTACCAAAGTGATATGTATGGTTTTATCGAGGTGGAAGAGTATATCTTCAATAAAGATAAACAGCTAGTAGTTGATC
>CAJWVG010000051.1 GCA_913048065.1 uncultured Gammaproteobacteria bacterium
AATTATTTGTAATTGTTCATCAATATTTTTCATATTCTTCAAATAAACTATATAATAAATAATGTTTATTTTATATCGAAATGTCTAAATACTATCTAGGAATAATGTGCGGCACCAGCCTTGACTCAATTGATATATCAATGATTAGGTGTCATGGTGACAAAATTAAAGTAATTGCATTTGCTGAGTATAGGCTTAAAAATAAAATAAAAGAACAAATCAACATACTCAAAACTAATACTAATCAAGAAATAATTAATAAAAAGCTTGAGATTCAAGTAACGACTTTAATTGCAAGCAATGTCATTGATTTTTTAAAAAAACATAAAATTAATAAAAGCCTCATATCTGCAATTGGTTTTGCAGGTATAACATTAAATCATAGCCCTCATCTTGGAAAATCAACATATCTTGGAGACCCAAAAAAATTATCGAGTATTTTATCAATTCCAATTATTGCAGACTTTAGACAAACAGATATAGATGCTGGAGGACAAGGTGCTCCACTAACTGGGTTCTTTCATAAATATCTTAATGATACGATGAATTCATCAATAACATATATAAACCTTGGCGGATTTACAAATATCTCAATCCCTAAAAATCGTTCCATGATTTCTTATGATACCGGTCCAGCAAATTATCTAATTGACTTATGGTGTAGAGAAAAATTTGACATTGAATATGATTTAGATGGTGGTCTGGCTTCAATGGGTGATGTTGATACAAAACTTTTAAAAAATATGTTGAAGGAGAGTTTTTTTAAAAAACCCCCACCTAAAAGCACTGGCTTTGAACTATTTAATCTTAATTGGATTGAGAAGCATCTAAGTAAGGTTTCAAGACCTCGGGATATAGATGTTTTGTCTACATTAACCTACCTTACAATCCTAACTGTATCCGATGAGATAAAAAAATATAATATTAAATCTGGTTCAATTTTTATTTATGGTGGTGGTGCTTTTAATAAATTATTAGTTAATGGAATTCTAGATATATCTAATAAGAAAAATTTAAAATTATTGAAATATGGTATTGATGAAAAAAACTTGGAAGCGACCGCATTTGCATGGTTTGCTTTTGCAAGAAACAATCAAGTGGAATTTAAAAAATCAAATATTACAGGAGCTAAAAGGACTTACTTTTTAGGTAATATATATTAAGATTTTGAATTATATTTTCTAGCTTTTTCACCAGTATATCTTTGAGTGGGTCTAAAAATTTTATTATTACCAACTTGCTCAATCCAGTGGGCTAGCCATCCTGATGTTCTTGAGATTGCGAATAATGCAGTAAATAAATCAACAGGGATGCCTATCTCTTTATATAAAATACCAGAATAGAAATCTACATTTGCATAAACTCCTTTTTTTGCTAATTTATCCTCGCATGCCGCTTCTAGCGCCATAGCAGTTTCAAACATTTCTGAAACTTTACCGCTTTGTTCCTTAAAGAGTTCTTGCACCATGCCAGTTAAGATATTAGCTCTTGGGTCTTTTGTAGAGTACTCTCTATGCCCCATGCCCCAGACCACTTGTTTTTTAGATAATCTATCATCTAACCATTTTGGAGCATTTTCTTTTGAGCCCATTTCTTCTAACATCAAGATAACTTTTTGGTTTGCTCCGCCATGTAGTGGGCCTGATAATGATCCTATTGCAGAAGCTACAACTTGAGTTGGACTAGCTAGAGTAGATGATGTGACCATTGCAGTAAATGTAGAAGCGTTAATTGTATGTTCTGCATGTAAAATTAATGTTGCATCAATAATTCTATTGATTAAAGGTGTGACTTTAATTGAATCATCTAACATATGCATAAAATTTTCTGCATAAGATAAATTGTTGTCTGGTTTAATATATTCTTTGTTATTCTTTACTCTGTTCCATGCTGCAACTATTGAGCCAATACTCCCAATTATTCCTGCAGACACATCTACAAAATACTCATTTGAGTATTTTTTAGCTTTAAGCTTTTCAGCGTCAAATTCTACAGGATAAAAAGAACCTAATGAGGATACTGCAAGTTGGATAACATCCATAGGGTTAGAGTTTTTAGGCAATGTTTTTAATAAATCTATTAAGCCAGACGGCAAATCACGTCTTGCATTAATTTTTTGAGTAAAGTTAACTAACTGGTCTTTTGTAGGTAAGTCTCCGGTTAATAGTAGTAAACATGTTTCCTCAAATGTACTTTTTTCTGCAAGCTCTTCAATAGAGTAACCACGGTAGCTTAATATACCCTTTTCTCCATCAATATCGGAAATCGATGACTCCGTGGCAATTACACCATCAAGTCCTGGATGATAATCTGTCATATTGTTTGCCTTAAGTATTTAGGTCGAGAAAGACGATCCGCAACCACAAGTGGTTTTAGCATTTGGATTTTTGATTACAAATTGAGCTCCTTCAAGGCCTTCTTGGTAATCAATCTCTGCGCCTCTGAGATATTGTACGCTCATTGGATCAACCAATAATTTTACACCGCACTTTTCGATTTCAGAATCACCATCTTGTATTTTTTCATCAAAGGTAAATCCATACTGAAAACCAGAACAGCCGCCGCCCGTTATAAATACTCTTAGATTAAGATTCGGATTTTTTTCATCTTCTATAAGAGCTTTTACTTTGTTCGCAGCACTATCAGTAAAGACCAATACATCTTTGCTTTTTGATACACTTGCTTCTGTTTGCATTATTTCTCTACCATTCAATTATAATTGAGTTAATTATATAGAAATTGACATTAAAAGACAATTTAGTGCGCAGTATTATTTTTCTTGTTTGTCAATGGATTGCAGAAAACTAGCCGATTTAGCGTCATTTTCAGTCTTTTTTTCAATAAGACCTGCTGTTTTACCCATATTTCTTATTAAACTGCCATTAACAGTAGCACCACCATGCATTTCTAAAATATCATAGTAAACATTACCAGTGACAAGCGATGAAGCATCAATTATTATTTTTGCCGAAGAATGTACATTGCCATTAACCTCGCCCTTTAAAATAACGATTGGAGCTGTAACATCTCCTTCAACAACACCATTACTCTCAACTGTCACCTGAGCGTCAGAATCATCATTAGACTCTATATTGCCTTTAACTGTACCTGATATTTTTAGAGTCTGAGTAAACATAATGTTTCCCGTAAATTGCGAGTTAGCTCCGACAATTGTATCTTTTGCAGTAACTGCATCTGATTTGCCTGCTAAGCCAGAATTGGTGCTCCAATATTCAGTAATTTTCATAATTTTCACCCCACATATCATTTAGCCTTTTTATCAAGGCGAATTTTAAGTCTAACTTATTATTGAAGCTGATAGCAAGTGCAATATCTATATAAGACCGAGTTTTTCATCAAGACTAAACATAATATTCATGTTTTGAACTGCTTGTCCGGATGCCCCTTTTACAAGGTTATCGATAACAGAGAAAATAACTACATTGATATCGCCGTTTTTGTGCTCTGGGATATGTATGGAAATCTTACATGTATTTGTTTGAACAACGTCTGACACTTTTGGGAAATAGCCAGACTCTGATACTTCTACAAAAGCAGAATCATTATAAAAGTTATTAAAAATATTAATAATTTTCTCAGGATCTTCATCGTTATAGTTCAAATATGTTGTAGAAAAGATTCCTCTTATCATAGAACTTAGGTGTGGAACAAATAATACATCTAAATCAGATGATGAATCATTAATAATTTGCAGTATCTCTGGATAGTGTCTATGATTTTGAACTGCATACGCTTGAAAATTATCTTCTCCTTCTGGAAAAAGTTTTTTACTATCTAAATTTCTTCCAGCTCCACTTATACCAGATTTTGCATCTATTATTATTTTCTGTGAGCTTAATGATTGATATATTGGCAACAAACTCAGTAACGCTGCTGTCGGATAACATCCAGGATTAGCTACTATTTGAGAGTTTTTAATTTTTTCTTTATGCCCTAGAATTTCTGGTAACCCGTAAACACTCTGGTCAAGAAGAGCGGGGGCTAGATGAGCAGTTCCATACCATTTTTCCCATGACTGAGGATCTTGTAATCTAAAATCTGCCGATATATCAATAATTCTTACATCGTTCTCCACTAATTCTTTTGCCATTTCCATAGCAACACCATTAGGTGTCGCAAAGAATACTACATCGCAGTCTTTTAAATTATTAATATCAGGTAATTTAAATGTTCCCTGAAGAGGTAACTCTAAATTAAAAACATCCATTATGTTCTTTCCATTATGTGACCTAGATGTCAAAACATGGATTTCAACTTGTGGATGATTTTGCAAGATTTTAACTAATTCTTCGCCTGTATAACCTGAGGCTCCTACTATTCCGACTGATATCATGGGTTTATCTAACTGAAAATTAAAAAGGTAAACATAATTACTTAGTCACATTATACATTTAAAGGTAGAATAATAAATATGTTGTGGTATAAAACTTTACATATTATTTTTATGATTACTTGGTTTGCCGGGCTATTCTATCTGCCCAGACTCTTTGTATATCATGCAATGTCTACAGATCAAATATCTCT
>CAJWVG010000052.1 GCA_913048065.1 uncultured Gammaproteobacteria bacterium
AGGCGACAAAATATTATCAATCAATAATCAACCCATAGCTACATGGACAGATATATTAAATTATATGAGTGCTATTAGAAAAGATTCTACTAATTCTGAAGAACAAAACATTGCAATCACATTAGACAGAGAAGGAGATATCTTTACAAAAAATGCAGTTATAATTCGTGAGCAACCTCTTGGCGTAGGCAACTATGCTTTGACACGAAAAGGCGACAAAATATTATCAATCAATAATCAACCCATAGCTACATGGACAGATATAGAAGATTATATTCGCGATAGACCAGGACAGGGTTTTGAAATGCTAATAGAAAGAGATGGAGAGACCATAAGCATTGATAAGATGATAATTGGTTCATCAATGGATATGGCGACTGGAAGAATAGATCAAGTAATTGGAGACCTTGATATTGTGAAGGCGACCCGTCCTGCTGAAAATATAAGATTTAAAGACACTATTTTTTTTGGGATTGACCGTACAAAATGGTCTATAATTTTAATGACTTCATCATTAAAACAGATATTTAAAGGGAATGTTTCTAAAGATGATGTTGGTAGCGTTATTATGATTGGACAAATGGCTGGGCAGACAGCACAAGAGGGATTAAGGCCTTTCCTATTTTTAATGGCTTTAATTAGCATGAATTTAGCATTTATCAATATCTTACCAATTCCAGGGCTTGATGGTGGTCATATCATGATAATACTTATTGAGGTGCTTATGAGAAGAAAGTTGTCAGTTAAAACAAGAATGCGAATCCAATCAATTGGGATGTTTATATTATTATCATTAATGGTATTCTTATTAATTAATGATATTGCTAGATTTTTTTAGTTTTAGCACAATTATTCCATTATTTAATTTTAATGATATTTTTACTGGAATAGTCCTATTGTTAACAACTCCATATGAAACTTGTATGTCCCCTTTATTTTTCAATGCAGATTTACCGTTATGTAGAGGCTTATATGTGTAAGCATCAAATTTCCCAGCAGGAGTACGTACAGTTTTAATTCCAATGTTTTGAATTTCAATTGTTCTAATTTTTTTACCATCCAAAATAGTAAATATTTTTGATTCTTTTTCTCCAATATTTGCATCTTTTAGAACCATAATCAATGAATAGGGATCCAGCACATTATTTGGCACTTGATATTCTTTATCATCTGTTTTTGCTGTATTACCTTTAACGATAGTAATTGATTCACTTCTTCTATTTCCTTCACGCAGTTTTTTAACTTGTTTCACTACTGTCAGCGTTTCAACATCGACCCATACATCTATTTTATCCCTTATTTTATAAACAATGTCTCCAACCTTTGAGGTTCTCAATACAAAACTGAAGTGATAGGCATCTTGCCCATTAATTTTTTCTATTTCTTTAGTATGAAAGCTAGCGGAACCTAATTTTATTAAATCTGGTCCTACTTGTATAAAATCAATAAATAAGTCATATTTATATTCTTCACCAGGTATAAATATAGGATCTTTATCAATTGTTGCTTGACCCAATATAAATGATATAAAAAATATGGAAATAATTTTCTTCATTAGTTATCGAATTTGAGAAATACTATTTTTACCAAAAACATAAATTTTAGAAGCACTGCTTTTTTTAATTATTCCTGCATCTAAAATTAAATCTATATCATTACCAAACATTTTTTTTATTTCATCTGGGCTATTCAGAGGTTCTTGACCGGTAGTATTAATACTGGTTGTTGTAATAGGTTTCTTATATAAGGATAGTAGTTTTATTAAGAAAGGGTAATTAGGAACACGAAATCCAATTTTCTTATCTTGTGTAATTATTTCACTAAATGCACCTGATTTATATTCGACAATACATGTATCTCCATTCTTGATAATATTATTCATTTGATTTTTGAATTGAGAAGGTATAATCAATTTTTCAGTAATCTCCTCAAAATTATGTATAATAATACTCATCGGAGCTTTGCGATTTTTGAGCAAATTAATTTTTTTTATACCTTCAATATTTTCTATATCAGTACCGATACCATAAATTGTATCTGTAGGATATGCTACAACTTGATTATTTGCGAGCGCTAGTAATGTTTCTTTGATTGCATCCGGATGATTTATTTTTATCCTTTTCATTTTAACTATGAGATGTTTTCCATCTTTTATGAAACCAAAAATATTGCTCAGGATTTTTTTGAATAGTTTTTTCTATCTCTAATGTATAGGCTTGTACCACTTCATCAATACTAAGATTATTATTAGGATTAATTTCTTTAAAGTTTACATCATATTGATTGCCATTGTTTACAATAGAAAAGCAAATAATAGGGGACCCCATTCTTTTATTTAATATTGCTGCTCCAGACGGGGTAGATGAAGGGATACCAAAAAAGTTTACCACCTTTCCCTTTTTTTTTGAATCTTGATCGCTTAATAGTATAAGAATCTCATTGTTATTTAAAGCATTTTTAAGACCAGAGTTTGAATCACCTTTATAGATTTGTCTTTTCATATAGTTTTCTCTAATTTCTCTAAAAAATTGATCTCCTCTTTTCTGTTTTTTTGCTACTCCACATATATCATATCCTTTATTCGCGAGACCATAAAACATTTTTTCAAAATTTCCAAAATGTCCACTAACAAAAATCACCCCCTTGTTTTTCTTTAAAGCATTATCTAAAATATCAAGATTATGAAAGTTAAGTTCTTTGTGTTTAAAGTATTTTGGGAATGCGATGAAATCTAAAAAATCTTTTATAGCAAACTTATAACAATTAGAAGCCATATTGTGGTACCATTCTTCTGATTTGTTAGGAAAAGCTTTTCCTAAATTTTGTAATACTACTTTTTTTCGCATTTTTACCCAATGGAATAGTAGATTATGAAAACATTTATAGGTAAATTTATTTAAGAATTTTGGAGAAATTCTTAAGAAGAATGAAAGCATTTTCAAAAATATATACATTGAGTAAATGTAAATCTTTGTACTAGCAATGAAAACAAAATTTCAACACATATGGTTATTTATTTTATTTATCGCTTTAAGCGATAGTATAGCTGACGAAACAAAAAAAAATATTTATATCGTCCCTATACAAGATACAATTGATTTAGGTATTCCTGCTTTTGTCAATCGTGCTATCAATGCTGCTGAAAAGAATAGCGCAGAACTTATTATTTTTGAGATTAATACTTTTGGAGGAAGAGTGGATGCAGCAACGCAAATTAAAGATGCAATTTATGGTACTAGTATTGAAACAGTTGCATTTATTCACCGTCGACCAAATTCCGATGATGAATACGCAGGAGGAGGTAGAGCTATTTCTGCTGGCTCTTTAATTGCTCTTTCTTGTAATCAAATTTATATGACTGAAGGTGCAACAATAGGGGCTACGAGTGTTGTTGATATGTCTGGATCAAAACAATCTGAGAAGTCTCAAAGTTATATGAGAGAGGAGATGGCTGCTACTGCAGAAAAAGCAGGAAAAAACCCTGATATTGCTAGAGGTATGGTTGACGAAGAACTAAGTTTTGAATTCTTAGTTATTAATGGAGATTCTTTAAAAGTAGATGACATCGAAGGAAGAAAAGAAGGTAAACTAATTACCCTTACGACAGAACTTGCATTAAAGTATGGCATTGCTGATGGTAAAAGTGAATCAGTAGAAGAGATTATATCTGGTCTTGGTATAGAAAACTATAACATTATCACTTTGAATGAAAATTGGTCTGAAAATCTGGTACGTTTTCTCACAGATCCTACCATATCTTCCTTATTAACTACATTTGGTACTATAGGAATTATATCTGAGTTATATAGCGCTGGTTGGGGGATTGGAGGAACCATTGGAGTTGTATGTCTTACACTAGCATTGGGGGCAGGATATTTAACTAAACTTGCTTCTTCATTAGATTTATTAATTATTATGGCCGGTTTATTACTATTAGTGGTAGAATTTATAGCTATTCCTGGGTTCGGACTTTTTGGCATTGCAGGAATTGTTGTATTATTTTATGGTTTATACTTGCTCTTAATACCTGATATGCCGGGGGTATATCCAGATGGACCAGATGTATATTCTGAAGCACTAGATGGATTTTCTTGGGGGATTGTTGGAGGTATCATTTGCCTAATAATGGTTATTAATCTGATCTTAAAATCAAAGTTTTTAGAAAAATTTATTACAATAAGCTCAAATAAATCTAACC
>CAJWVG010000053.1 GCA_913048065.1 uncultured Gammaproteobacteria bacterium
GATAAACTCATTTCTTTTTCATTAGGATTATTATATGAAAGCTCTATTGCTTTATTACCAATATTAATTCCTGGTTTTTGCGCAAATAAAAAAAAGGGAAAAAGAAAAAATAAAAATAGTATATATTTTTTTTCGGACATACTATATTTACTCTATTCTAGTAATTTTTGCTCCTAGTGCATTTAGTCTTGTATCGATATTTTGATAGCCTCTATCGATTTGTTCAACATTATGAATTGTGCTTTCTCCATCAGCAGCAAGAGCAGCTATTAATAGAGAAACTCCTGCTCTAATATCAGGAGAGACCATTGTTGTAGCTTTAAATCTAGAACTATGATTTAGACCAATTACAGTTGCTCTATGAGGGTCGCATAGTATTATTTGAGCACCCATATCAATTAATTTATCAACAAAGAATAATCTAGACTCAAACATTTTTTGGTGAATTAGGACGCTTCCTTTTGCTTGTGCGGCTACGACTAAAATTATACTTAATAAATCAGGCGTAAAGCCAGGCCAAGGAGCATCAGAAATTGTCAGAATAGACCCATCAATAAAATTCTCAATAGTATAGTTATCTTGAGAAGGAATATAAATATCATCATTTTTTTTCTCAATTTTTATCCCAAGTTTTTTAAATACTTCTGGAATGATTCCTAAATCTTCATAGGAAACATCTTTTATTGTAATTTCTGATTTTGTAATTGCAGCTAAACCAATAAAACTGCCTATTTCAATCATGTCAGGAAGAATTTTATGCGTACAGCCAGTCAAACTTGTTACTCCTTCAATTGATATTAAATTTGATCCAATACCAGAAATTTTTGCTCCCATGCTATTTAGCATTTTACACAATTGTTGTAGGTAGGGTTCACATGCTGCATTATAAATAGTTGTTTTTCCGTGTGCTAAAACAGCAGTCATAATTATGTTCGCTGTACCTGTCACAGAAGCCTCTTCTAATAACATGTATGAACCAGTAAGCTTATCAGCAGTTACTTCATAATAGCCTTGACTTTTGTCATATGAAAAAGTAGCTCCAAGTTGTTTGAAGCCATTAAAATGCGTGTCAAGCCTTCTTCTTCCAATTTTATCTCCTCCTGGCCTTGGAATAAATCCTTTTCCATATCTAGCTAAAAGTGGTCCAATCATCATAATAGACCCTCTTATTGAACTACTTTTCTTTTTATATTCTTCACTTGCTAGGTAATTTATATTGATGCTCTCAGCTTTAAAGCTATATGTATCATCATTGATTTTATTTACCTGGACTTCTAAATCTTTAAGTAAGTTGATGAGAATATTAACATCTCTAATATTTGGGATATTCTCAATTATTACCTGTTCATCTGTAAGCAAAACAGCGCAAAGAATCTGAAGAGCTTCGTTTTTTGCTCCTTGGGGAGTGATTTCCCCTTTTAATTTATTTCCTCCTTGAACTTTAAAAGTTGTCATTTATCTTTTTTTCTTAAATTTCTTTTTATAGACTTTTTGATTCTTATTAATCACACTTGATGATCTAATAAATTCAAAATCAGATGGAAGTTTTAAGTTGTTATTTGAGAGTTGGTTAAGGTGTAATATTATAGTATCATTACTAACAGAGTGTTTATTAAAAAGTAAGTAAGATTTTTTCATATGGTTAGCAATCATTCCAGTCATGATTTCTTTTTCTCTGTTATCCTCTTGTTTAACAGCGTAACTAATCATGTTTTCAAGAGCAGCGCCATAAAATGGAAACTTAATTTTATTTTTTGGATAAGGCATTTTTTCAGGCCTTTCTTTTAATTTTTCAATTTCAGGCATAGGGTAAGGAGAGGTCGTGTCTAATTGGAATTTAGACATTATGAATAGATGGTCCCATAACTTGTGCGTAAATTCCTTAATGTCTCTTAGTTGGGGATTCATTTGACCCATGAAATCTATAATAGATTTCACGCACTTATCTCTTTCAGATTTGTCTTTAATATTTGAAGCATGTTCAACCATTTTTTGAACGTTTCTTCCATATTCAGGAAGAATTAAATGATTTCTTGCAGTATTATATTGCATAAAAAAAATGTTTTAACAAAACTACGAAAAAACTACTTCTATTTTACTTGCTAATCAGATAAATATTAGAACCCAAGTGTTAAGCCTAATAAATAATTTCTTTTTGCTTGAGGAAAGTATCCTGCCATATCATAAATTCCATCAGAAGCTAATGAAGTATAGTCGTCACTTTCTCTTGGGTCAAATGTATTAGTTATATATCGGTAAATCCATGCATTGCTGATATATTCAATATCAAATAAATTATTAATTAAAAAACTGATTTTTGCTTCTTTAAAAAGATAATTATTAAAATGATAATCAACTTGTAAATTACTAATTAAGTAATCATTTAGCATTCTTTCTCGTGATGATGTGTTATCGATATATTGTTCGCCTACATATTTTGAATTAAAAATAACCTTTGTTCTTTTATTAAGATTATAATTTGCTTGCGCAGCCCAAATAATGTTTGGCGAAAAAGCAAGATCTGAATTTTCATGAAAAATTTGAGATTGCCCCCATGTATCCCAATTATCAACATACTGAGTAAAGCTGTCAACTTTGTTTTCGCTAATTGTAAGATTTCCACTTACATTAAGTTTTTCATTTATAATAAAAGCCCCTTCAACCTCCATCCCTCTTCTAAAAGATGATTTTATATTTTTACTAGTAAAGTATCCCACATCATTTATTTCACCAGTTTTTATTAATTGATTGTCATAATTCATATTAAATAAGTTAACATTAAAAATTAACCTCTTATCAGTATATTTATATCCAATCTCTGTATCATAAAGTGTTTCATGTACAGGTCTGGAGTTAGGACTACTTTCTACATAATCAGCACGATTTGGCTCTTTATTTGCCACAGCATATGATCCATATAGTGTTTGGTTTTTATTTAAATTATGCGTCAAGCCAAATTTTGGATTTAAGAACTCTAGCTCAATATTTTGTGTTCCTAAACTTCCATCAACATCATTGCCATTAAATTCATAATCAATATTTCGTAATTGTATATCAATAAAAACTAAAGTTTTTTTAGAAGCCTGGTAGTCTGATTTTACAAAAACGTTATTATCAAATTTAGTAGCTATATTTCTGTAGTATTCATGCTCAAAACTACCATTACTTGCATATTCTGCCCAAATAATATTTCCATAATGTTGCCCACTGTATTTATTATATGCTCCACCTATAATAAGATTAAGTTTGTTTTTTTTATGATTTAGAGAATATGTTATCCCTCCAAAATCATTGTTCAACCATTTTCTTCTTATTAGATCTGTGGATGAGATTGTATCATTACCGATTATGATATTAGAAAGATTATAGTCAATTAAGTTTTGGGCTAATTTCTCTTGTTCGTAGTACCCTTGACCATGAGTATAGTGTGCTGCAAGGTTTATATTTGTGTTGAGGTTTAGGTTTTTAGAATAATGTAATTGATAATGTGTTTGAGAATAGTTGTCAACTTCATTTTCATAGGTATAACTATTATAAGTTCTATTTGTATCTAAATATTTAGATGGAACACCATTCCATGCTTGATAAGTTCGTTCTTTACCCGAAAATATAATTCCTTTTAAGATTGATGTTTTGTCAAAATAGGCTCCTTGGATATATAAAGATTTTAAATCAGATTCGGCTCTATCAATATAACCATCAGATATAATTTTTGATAGCCTTGTGTCAAAAGTAAATTTATTGTTTATTACTCCAGTTCCTAATTCAATATTGTTTTTTAAAGTGTTGAAAGAACCAAAAGTGTTATTTGTTTTTGCATAGGCCACTTCATTTATCCCAATTGTTTGAAGGTTTA
Source organism: uncultured Gammaproteobacteria bacterium (assembly GCA_913048065.1). Classification (GTDB taxonomy): domain Bacteria; phylum Pseudomonadota; class Gammaproteobacteria. Next base: position 3,857 of record CAJWVG010000053.1, read on the forward strand.
TACTAGCTCCAAAAGCAGCTGCACCATTAGTTGACGTGCCAACACCTCTTTGAATTTGAATGTTTTCAAGAGATGAAGCAAAATCTGGCATGTTTACCCACCAAACACCTTGACTTTCAGAGTCATTTAAAGGTATGCCATTTATGGTAACATTTATTCTTGATGGATCAGTTCCTCTTATTCTAAAACCAGTATATCCAATACCTGCTCCTG
>CAJWVG010000054.1 GCA_913048065.1 uncultured Gammaproteobacteria bacterium
GGTTGGGAAAATGTAAGGTGGCAAAACCCATTAAGACCTGAAGATGAAGTTTATGCATGGTCAAAATGTTTATCGAAGAGCGATACATCATCAAATGAGAGAGGTGTGGTAATTTTTGATCATGGACTAAAAAGGAAAGACGAGATTGATTTACTTACTTTTAAAGGGACATGCCTAGTTTATAAAAAAAAATAAACTATCAAATTATTTATTCTGAAATCTCAAAATTTAACAAAACATTTCCAGCTAATCTACCACCATACTGATAACCGGAATTAATTAACAAATTATTATCCACTATAACAGGTCCATCAGATTCAATTGATCCACCACTAGCCTCTATTCCAGCTAGTTCGGTAAAATCAACATTTGAATTAAATTCCCAAAGAAGTTCGCCGCTATTTTTATCTATGACATATATCCAGCCATCAAAACCACCGCCAATTACTAGGTCATTTGTTGTTGTAAGTGCAGCAGAAATACCAACATCACATGCAGGTTTTGTATTTTCTGGACATCTGTCAATTGGAGTAAATTTCCAATTAAGTTTTCCTGACATCCCATCAAGTGAATATATACCAGGTGTTGCAGGACCAGGAAATTTATTGATAAAATTTGTATCTGCAACAGCTGCAAAAATACTTTTGTTATCTGTTGCCATTCCCCAATGGACTCCACCTGCAAATCCACCTTTTCCAATTCTTTTAATCCATAATGGTTTTCCTTTATTATCAGGATCAAGACCATAAACATGTCCTGATTTTCTTCCAGCAAATAAAACATCTTTGCCATCTATGTTTGCAAGCACAACTGAAGCTCCAAAATCCCAATCTGGTCCATCTTCTTCAGGACAATTTGCATCAGCCTCAACAAAACAACCCATATTCCAGGCATCACCACTTTCTGCTTGGTATACCCACTCAATATCTCCATTTACTTTGTTTATAGCTATTACAGAGTCACTTGTATCAGCAGCAGGAGAGGAATAAGCTTCACCTGTTCCATAATAAATAAGATTTCTAGCTGTATCAAATGTTGGCGAATTCCAAACAGGAACTCCAGAAGGCGCTAAAATTTCTACTCCCATATTATTGAGTTCTCCAGTCGCTTTAGGCGGTAATGGTATTGAGTAAGAAGTCCATAATTCACTTCCATTATCGGCACTTAGCGCCATAATTCCACCTCTAAAAGAACAGCATTGGTATTCTGGATCTGCCCCATCTGCCCATTCCCTAGATGACAGCGGTACATAAACAACTCCATCATCTACCCTTACTGAACCTGTTAGAATGACTCTTGGATGATAACGAAGAGATTTAATCCATATCTTATTTCCATTATATGGATCAATTTTGTATAGATTCCCTTCATAGTCACCTACAAATATAAAGTTGCCCTCATCAGAAAAATTTATTGCTGGAGCAGATCGTATCTCACCATCAACTTTTGTTCGCCATTTAACACAACCTGTTTCACGATCTAATGCATATAAATAAAGATTTTGACCACCAACAAAGATGGTATTACCTGAAACTGAAGGTTGTGAGCGTGCTCTTGAAGCAGAAGGATATGCAAATACCCACTTTAACTTTAAATTTTTTGCATTCTTAGAATTTAAATTTGATTTTGTATATCTTGAGTTTTCTTTATCATAACCCCATTCTTTATAGGAATTTTCTTCAACCAATACCACAGGCTCACTGTTTGATTTACAAAAATTAGGATCAGGTAAACTAGCAGAGACTTTTCCTCCTGTAATATATTCTGAAATACCTATTTTTTCTTCACTAGATAGTCCTTCTGCCTGTGCTGACATTACTCCATTTAAAGTGCTCAATATATAATCTGCAGACATAACCTGAAAAGTTGTTAAATGAGGTGCTCTCGGAACACCACCGCTATGACAGCTTACACAGTTATTATTAAAAATTTCTGCATATTTTGACTCATTGTCTCCACTCAATAATATTGATGAACTATCGCTATCAGTGCTTGGTGCCGCAAATAAATTTAGTGTTAAAAATGCAGAATAAATTATTAAAATAATTATTTTTGGTATCATAATCTTAACTATAAATTACTGCATTAACCATTTCTAAGAGCTAACCACCAATCCTGCATAACAACTGAATGGTCTTTATCATATTCTTTTGCCAATGCTGGTGCATCTTCAGGGACACTCTGGGCTTCTGTTGAGTTAAGTTTAGAAGCACCATCAACTGGATCAAGCCACTCAAGATCTAAATCTGCAATTATATCTCCATAATTACCAGCAGCAGCTTCATGATGTTCGCTAATTTGATGTGTTATTAAAAAATCTAAATATGAAGGGTAGGCTAACAAAGTATAATAAGAGCCTTTTTCTCTACCTCTCCAATATTCATAATGGATTACAGAATCTTCATTAGAATGAGTCTTCTCATAAAGTTCTCTTGAGATTTTTTCAAACTTTTCTTCATAGCCCTCAACAATTTTTATATGCGCAAGTAAAGTAGACATTTAATTCTCCTAATTCTTAATATAGTTTTCTATATTTATCGCTATTAGACCTTAAATCAACCCCCAAAGATAATCCTTTTATTGATTCCAAAACTTCACCGCTAGTTGCAGGGAAAGTTGCATCTAAAATATAAAGTCTTCTACTTATTTTCCAACCCTGATCGGTTTTAGTAAATTCATCATGGTACCTTCCAAGATATATAGTTATATCTTTAATTTGATTATCAATAACTTCACCGCCAGCAGTAAATCCGTAACTTTCAACATCAGCTAAGTTATCTTTTAGATCAATTGCTACATTACTAATGTTGTGCCAAGTATGGCTATTTTTTTCTACCTCTAAAACTATAGGTATAAATCCTTTTGCATCACCAACATAAAAACCATAATCAATATGTCCATTATCTAAAAAACATGTTTTTAAAAGATCTTCATCAACCCAATCCAAAGCTCGGCAATATCTCGTAAGACATTGATTAATGTCATTTATAGCTTCTATATTTTCAATTCTTTTTTCTAGTTCAGACATTGGTTATCTCCTTTATTATAGGAATACATTAAAGCTAAGTCTAAAAATCATCAATGCCAATATAAGCCAACTAAATATAAATAAACCAAATCTTACCCAGACTAGATTTAAGGTTGCTTGAAATAATGAATGAATCAAACGGATGATAAAATATAGCCAGGCACTGGTTAAATAAAAACTATCCGTCATATTTAATGCCCATATTATCAAAGATATTGCATAAAATACCGTTGGTTGTTCAAAAAGATGGTTATAATTATCAGCAACTCTCTCTACTTTACTTGGAAAAACTCCCCCTAGCTTAGAGGGATGTGATAAGTCCTCAAGGTTTACTCCTTGATCCTCGAGAGTTTTAGAAGCTGGGATACGTGTAGCATACATCCAAATCATCATAAAAAAAGTAAGAATAGTCATACATATGACAGGCTCTAATATTTCATTATTCATTTTTTATCCTTTCTAATTTTGTTTTTCATCGACTCTGTAGTAAATTTCAATTTAGTCAAATTATTTGGGGGAACTAATTATGACAATTAATGGCCTGCACCATGCAGCAATATCGACACCAGATATTGAAAGGCTCATGGCATGGTATACAAAAAATTTTGGTTTTGAAGAGGTGGCTAGGACAGAATGGCCTGAAGGTTCAAAACAAATTGACGATGTTGTAGGTTTAAAGAATAGTTCAGCTAAGCAGGGGTTTTTAAAGTGTGGAAATATTATGATAGAATTTTTTGAGTACTCTTCACCTCAATCTCAGCCAATGGATAAAAATAGACCTGTGAATAATCATGGTCATACACATGTGTGTGTCGATGTTACCAATATTGAGGATGAATATAAGAGATTACTTCAAAATGGTGTCGAATTTCATGCTCCTCCTCAGGACTTTGGTCAAGTTAAAG
>CAJWVG010000055.1 GCA_913048065.1 uncultured Gammaproteobacteria bacterium
GTAGTTTCAAACTCATTAACTGAAACAAATAATGCAATAGACAATCTTCTAGCCTCGGATCATTCAGATTATATTGTTATAGAGGAATTCTTAAATGGGCAAGAATTATCAGCTATCTATGTGTGTAATTATAGAGGATGCTCCTTCGAAATAGGGCTTCCATGGACCAAAGATTATAAGTCTAGAGATGAGTATAACAATGGGCCTAATACGGGCGGTATGGGAGCTATTAGCCACCCATTGTCATATGAACATAAGAATGTAGTATTTAAATTACATCTAGATATTGAGAAAATTATGGTTAACACAATAATAGGTATAAATTCATATAACAAGAATCTAGATAATGGTTATTTGGGCTTTTTATATATTGGTTTAATGATAGATAGTAAGAACAATATGAAAGTACTGGAATATAACTGTAGATTGGGTGATCCAGAGACGCAAAATATAATAATGACCCTACAAAATAAAAATATTGACTTACTGGATTTAATACTAAATGAACCTAAAGCAGATATTAAAGATCTAAATTTAGATAAGTTAGAGGAACCAAATAATGAATCTTGCTGTACCATAGTTCTGGCTGCAGATGGTTATCCAGGAAAATATGTAAAAGATTTTTATATAGATTTAAGTGATATTAAAGAAAGTAAAAAAATTAAAGTTTTTCATGCTGGTACTAAATTAGTTAATAATAAGATTGTGGCTACAGGTGGCCGATTATTATCAGTTAATGTCTATGCGGATACCAAGGCTGAAGCACTGGAAATAGCATATGAAAATATTAAAAAAATAAAAATATTTGAAGATGAAGGCCTGACTAAACAAAATCAGAAATTAGTATTCTACCGTGAAGATATCGGAGCCTAATTATCTTTTCATAGAATCGAAAAATTCAGAATTAGTTTTTGTCGACTGAAGTTTATTTAACATAAATTCCATGGCATCTAACTCATCCATTGAATGAAGTACTTTTCTTAGTATCCAAATTTTCTGTAGCTCATCGGGAGTTGTTAAAAGCTCTTCTCTTCTGGTACCTGAGCGATTAATATTAATTGCAGGATAAATTCTTTTTTCAGCAATACGTCTGTCTAAATGTACTTCCATATTACCGGTTCCTTTAAATTCCTCATAAATAACCTCATCCATTTTTGAGCCAGTATCAATTAATGCAGTTGCTAAAATTGTCAAACTACCCCCTTCCTCAATATTCCTTGCTGCACCGAAAAATCTTTTAGGTTTTGTTAATGAATTAGCATCCACACCACCAGATAACACTTTACCTGATGAAGGAGCAATAGTGTTATATGCTCTTGCTAGTCGAGTGATTGAATCTAGAAGTATAATTACATCTTTTTTATGCTCTACAAGCCTTTTTGCTTTTTCTATCACCATTTCAGCAACCTGAACATGTCTATGGGCTGGTTCATCAAAAGTACTTGCAACTACTTCGCCCTTAACCATTCGTGACATTTCTGTGACTTCTTCAGGTCTTTCGTCTATTAGCAAGACGATAAGTATAGATTCAGGATTGTTTGTGATTAAGCTTTGAGCTATTTGTTGCAACATAATAGTTTTTCCTGCTTTTGGCGGAGATATAACAAGACCTCTCTGACCTTTACCAATAGGTGCAGCAATATCCACAAGTCTCCCAGATATATCCTCACGACTACCATTACCACATTCTAGTCTAAGTCTTTTGTTTGCATGAAGTGGAGTAAGATTTTCAAAAAGTATTTTATGTTTGGAATTTTCTGTAGAATCAAAATTAACATTATCAACTTTCAATAAAGCAAAATATCTCTCACCTTCTTTGGGAGGTCTGATTTTACCTGCTACAGTATCACCAGTTCTTAGTGAAAATTTTCGAATTTGACTCGGTGAGACATAAATATCATCTGGTCCAGCTAAATATGAACTTCCTGCATTTCTTAAAAAACCAAAACCATCTTGTAATATCTCCAAAACACCACCACCTGAAATATCTTCACCGCTAGAAGAATGGTTTTTCAAAATAGTGAATATTACATCTTGCTTTCTTAGTCTTCCAACATTTTCCGCTCCCATTTTTTCAGCCATTTCTACGAGTTCTTGTATTGGCTTTTCTTTTAGTTCTGTTAAGTTCATATTATTTTTGTTGTATGTTTGTTAATTGGAAAGATGATATATATTTAGTAGTCTTATAAAAGTTAAATATTCTCGTTTAAAAAATTTGTGAGTTCTGATTTGGTTAGTACGCCTACATTGGTTGCAGCAAGATCGCCATTTTTGAATATCATAATAGTTGGAATTCCTCTTATACCATATTTGGGTGCAGTGTTTGGGTTTTCATCTATATTAATTTTTGTGAATCTAACTTTGCCCTCAAATTCAGGAGCTACATCATCTATTATTGGCCCTAATACTTTACATGGTCCACACCACTCAGCCCAAAAATCAATTAAGACTGGTTTGTCGGATTTCAAAACTTCAGTTTCGAAACTATCATCTGTAACATTAAGTACTAAACTCACTAAAAATTTTCCTCTAAATGTTTTTAAAATTGAATTGAGTTGTGATTTGCCAACGAATATTAATATAGTAATGTCTTTTCAGAATATGTCAAGCTTTATTGATAAATCCTAATTAGTTTTAAATTTTTTTAATTCTATGGAAAGGCCATTATCACTGTTAGTTATAATTACACATGATGCCCCACCCTGTGTCCTCGTCTGTCCAGCTGCTCCTGGGTTTATAATATATGGTTTTTTAGCCATATCTATAACATGATGATGAGTATGACCATAAATTATTAAAAACGCGCCAGGAAATGAATCTCTTAATGACTCATGATAGTCAGGATAGTGTTTATCCCCATGCGTTAGTATCACTTTACCTACTGGAGTATTTACCTCAACTATATCAACTAGTTCATTATAAGAATCATTATTACCATTAACGGCAAAAATATTTTTACAGGCTGATTGTAAGTTATTTATTATATCTATATCCATAATATCACCAGCATGAAAGACATAATCATTTTCTTGTACCAAATTAAAAATATTTGGGTTTAAATACCCATGTGTATCTGATAGAAGAATAAATCTAAAATTATTATTAATTTTAATATCTTTTATTGAAGTATTTTGCATTTTAAATTTGAAGATAGGTTGTAAATACTTTAAAGACTATTTTAAAATATTGTTGCACCAAAAACTTTAACTAAATCATCCTCAATGCCTAAAACTAATCGGCCTAGATACTCTCCACTAACTTCTGTACTTGTTTGTTTAAACAAAACAGTAACATGATGATTTCGCCTCAAGCAACCAAAAAATTCTCTTTCTTGAGATAAGCTGGTGAGCATTTTATTACTCGCCCATTGTTTGCCAATCTCTACTTCGTTAGCACCAAATAACATTTCTTTAGAAAAATGTTTTGTGAAACCACCATAATCTTTCTTGTTCGAAGATTTAATAAGTCCATCCCAAATTGGATTTGCAATCTTTAAAATCTCATCATCCGTCATATTAACAAGATTCATTAGCAACTCACGATACTACTAATTTATGCTTTCTTTTCAGTTTCAGTCTCTTCATCAATTAAGTGATAAAGTGGTGCTTTTTCGAGAGTAAATTTCCCAGTTTTTGGATCACGTCTCGATACTGTTAAACAGTGCCAGTTGTCATCGTCTAACTTCAAGAAATCTCCTCTATAATAGTAACCAGGCCATCTAGTTTCTTCTCTAAACATTGTATGTTCAGCGACACATTGAGATACAAGCGCTCTATGTTTTAATTCCCACGCGCGCATTAGTTGATGCAAATCCTCTGCTCCAACATTCTCAAGATCTTCCTCTAATATTCCTAGTAACTCTAATCCTCTTTTCAA
>CAJWVG010000056.1 GCA_913048065.1 uncultured Gammaproteobacteria bacterium
CAAGCAGATAAGATGCATCTTTAATATTAGTTTTACCAATCAAAGATACTACAGATTTCTTCTGTAATACTTCTTTATACTTATCATTTAGTTTCATGTCCTTACCAAGAAAGTATATATTATAATTATGACTTTCATAGGCACTTGCTAATTCAACCCAGTTATTATTTGGCCATCTTTTGGCAGTACCGTATTCTGCTTCTGGGCATAAGAATATATTTTTTTTTGAGTTATTTAGTAGATATTTTTTTTTATAGACTTCTTTTGTATCTTGTTCAATATTTAGCTGAGGCCTTAGTTTTTCTGAGTACTTCTCACCAATTAGTTTCAAATATCTGTCAACCATCTTGTCTTCGTATTTAATAAATTTATAGCTTTTATTAATGAGAAGGAATCTTAATTCCTTATTATAACCTATACGTATTGGGATTTTTGATAACCATGGTATTATCGCTGACTTAAAGCTATTAGGTAAGATAACTGACTGAGTATAATTTTTACTCGAAAGTATTTTTGCCAAATTAATTCTCTTTGCTAACCCCAGAATACCATGATCTATATCAAGGGGATAAATTTGATTAATCTGAGGCATCAATTTTAATAACTCTATTAGCTCAGGTTTTGCGATAACATCAATAGTTGAACCTTTATGCTTATCTTTTATACTTATTAATAAAGATTGAAAAATAATTGAATCACCAATCCAAGAAGGTGCGATAATTAAAAATCTCTCTGTATCATTCATTGCTAACTAGACAACCAATCCAAATAAGATTTCACACCTTCTTCTAATGATGTGAAATTTTCATTATAACCTTTGGATCTTAATAAATTTATATCAGCTTCTGTAAATGCTTGATATTGCTCCTCAAGACCATCAGGGAAATCAATATAGCTCATACTAGCATTAGGTTTGTGGTGTTTATAGTAATCTAGTACACAATTGGCAATATCATTAAATGTCCTGCTTACTCCTGTTCCTACATTATAAATACCTGAAATATGAGGATTCTCTTTAAACCAGTTTTTAACCTTAACTGTATCATCAACATGAATAAAATCTCTTCTTTGCTCTCCATCTTTATAGCCATGACTGCCTTTAAAAAGTTTTATTTCACCATCAGTCTTTCTTTGGTTGAAAAAATGATAAATGACACTAGACATCCCCTCTTTATGATGTTCTCTAGGGCCAAAAACATTAAAATATCTTAAGCCGACAACTTGTGAATTAATTTTTGACATATTTTCACGGTAGTAATTATCAAATAAAAGTTTAGATTCCGCATAATGATTGAGATATGATTCATATTTTGAATTCTCTATGAATGCCTTGCCTTCGCCATAAACTGAAGCTGAGGATGCATAAATTAATGGTATTGCATTATTGGCTGAGTACTCTAGTAGACCTTTAGAATATGATAGATTTGTATTCATTATATAATCTCTATCTGGTTCTGTAGTTTTAGAGCATGCTCCTAAATGATAGATTATTTCAATTTTACCATTATATAATGATGAATTATTTTGTATGTGATGAAGAAACAAATCTTTATCAATACAGTCAAGATATTTTAAGTCTTTTAAGTTTTCAAACTTTTTAACATAAGTATCTAATTCATCTACAATTAATATTTCATCATTTTGGTTTTCATTTAAAAATTTAAGTAGGTTACTACCTATGAAACCTGAGCCTCCAGTAATGACAATCATATTCTATTTCCTTTTGTATTATTAAGTAAGATTATATAAAACATCTGTCTATTTGACCAATAAAAGATAATAACTATTGTTAACTGACATTTTATACTGATACAATACTTTATGAAGAAATCCAATGCATTAGTTGCAATTATAATGGGATCAAAATCAGATTGGCCTACTATGAAAAATGCGGCGAATATGCTTGATAAACTTAATATTAAGTATGACACTAAAGTTGTGTCGGCTCATCGCACACCAGATCTCCTTCATAAATACGCTGAAACTGCAGAAAAAAATGGTATAGAAGTGATTATTGCTGGTGCTGGTGGCTCTGCCCACTTACCAGGTATGACGGCATCAAAAACACACCTACCTGTTATTGGAGTTCCGATTAAGACAAAGAGCTTGGATGGCTTAGACTCGCTTTTATCTATCGTGCAAATGCCCAAAGGTATACCTGTGGCGACAATGGCAATTGGAGAGAGTGGAGCAGTAAATTCTGCATTATTAGCCGCAAGCATTTTAAGTTTCAGTTATCCAAAAATTAAAAATACATTAATCAAATTTCGTTCTAAGCAAACCAAGGATGTTTTGAAAAGCGGAGACCCTCGGAAGTAATATGCATATAGGGATTCTTGGTGGTGGACAATTAGCAATGATGATGATTCAAATGTCCCGAAAATATAATTTTGATTTTATTGTCGTTGATCCATCCGATAACCCTCCAGCATCTAAATATGCGAGACACATAAAATCTAACTATAATGACAAAAATACTCTGAATCTCTTAATAAATGAATGTGATGTGATAACGATAGATTTTGAAAATGTTCCTGCAGATGCTTTAAAATATTTAGAGGGTAAAATTAAAGTATATCCCAATTCAGTTTCTGTAGAAGTTTGTCAAGATAGATTAAAAGAAAAAAATCTTTTCCAAGAAATAGGAATACCTACAACTCAATATAAAAAAATCAATTCAGAAGAAGATTTAATATCTGCAATAGGTGAGATTGGCAATGACTCTATTTTGAAATCTAGAAAATTTGGCTATGATGGTAAAAATCAGATTTCAATGGATAATTGTACACCAGAGAATGCTTGGCTTAAATCTTCAGGGGTAGAGGCGATATTAGAAAAAAAAGTTAATTTTAAAACTGAAGTTTCATTGATAGGTGTTAAGACTGAAGAAAAAAAAACTTTCTTTTATCCTCTTGTGGAAAATTTTCATCAAAACGGCATACTAAATAGTAGTATTGCACCTTATGAAAATAAAGTTTTGCAAAAACAAGCTGAGAATTATCATAACCTAATTACGGATAAGTTAAATTATATAGGTGTCTTCGTTATTGAGTTTTTTATAAATGAAGATAATGATCTTATTGCAAATGAAATGGCTCCAAGAGTGCATAATTCAGGTCATTGGACAAATGAAGGTGCAGATATCAGCCAGTTTGAAGCGCATATAATGGCTATCACGAATTTAGAAATTAAAAGTATATCTATATCAGGATATTCGGGTATGGTTAATATATTGTCTAAGATGCCAAATGAACAAAAGTTAATCAATAACTCTAGTTATAATTTATATGACTATGGTAAATCAGAAAGAGAAAATAGAAAGCTTGGTCATATAACCTGTGTAAAAGATAATCGTAATGATTTAATTGAGAATATTAATGATATTAAATCTATGTTAATCTAATTTTTTTCTTATAACTTTAATGATTTCATTGATATTTTTAGGTTGAAGCTTACTATTAATTTTTTTTAATACTTTTTCAGATACAGTTTTGCCCTCTTCTACCCCCCATTGATCAAAGCTATTAATACGCCATAATAAACCCTCTGCTACAATTTTATTTTCATAGAGAGCTATTAAAGACCCTAAATTTTGAGGATTTAGTCTTTCAAGCAGAATAATTGTAGAAGGATTTTTTCCATTTAATATCTTATATAGTTTTGATTCACATTTGCCATCAAAAGATAAATCAGCTTGCGCTATTA
>CAJWVG010000057.1 GCA_913048065.1 uncultured Gammaproteobacteria bacterium
TTTCCCATCGTTGGAATTAGTGATATCCCCTTATCACCACTTATAATTGATTTGCAATATTTCTGTTGATCTGAAACTGTAGTAATTATATCCAATCTTTATTTATACTTCTTTGTGTTATTGATATATTTAGAAATAACATTTTCTAATATATTTATTTTTTTCTGAGTCTTTTTAAGGAACCCTGGTGTACCATTAAAACTTAGTCCAAAAATATCATATATAACTCTGATTTGACCATCACATTTATTACCAGATCCTATTCCTATGACAGGTATTGATAATAAACTGGTTATTTTTTGAGCAACTTCTTCAGCAATACATTCCACTATAATCAATCCAGCTCCAGCTTCTTGAACTAAAAGAGCTTCTTTAATAAGATTATTATATTCTTTTATATTAGTTCCTACTTTTTTATAATATTTTTTACTTTTAATGCTTTGAGGTCTTATTCCAATATGTCCGCATACCGGGATTTTATTATTAACTAAAAATTTAATAATATTAATTTCTTGAATTGATGTTTCTATCTTCACCATATCTGCCATAGACTTACCAATAAGCTTTTTGGAATTCATTAAAGCTATTTTATTATTATCAAATGAATGTTTCGGTAAATCTGCAATCAAATATGCATGGTTTGACCCACTTGCTACATTTTTAGTATGATAAATCATCTCATTCATAGTCACAGAATGGGTATTTTTATCACCCTTAATAACCTCTCCCAATGAATCTCCAATTAGAAGAATATCTACTCCGCATTGATCAGCTAGCTTAGCAAAACTTGCATCATAAGAAGTAAGAGAGGTGATTCCTTGTTTCTTTTTTTTTAAATCATGAATTATTTTTAAGGTTTTTTTTGTCATTAGCCTTTTCTCAATGAAGATGGATTAAAATAATTTTTTCCCTTAATATCTTTGCTTATCTCTTCTACCAGCATATTGTAATCATTCGCATTATTTACATCAACGCTTGATGTATTGATAATTAATATAGGAGATTCATTATAGGAATAAAAATATTTTGTGTATGAATCAATAATCTTTTTCAGATAATCTTCGGTAATATTTTGCTCAAAATCAATGCCTCTGTTTATGATTCTATTTATTAGGGTAGATGAATCAGCTTGAAGATAAATGACTAAATCTGGCTTTGATATGCTTATATTAAGATATTTATAAATCTTATTATATAAAGAATATTCATCAACATTTAAGATTGTTTCAGCAAAAAGGTTATCTTTATTAAAAAAATAATCTGAAATTATGTTATTTGATTTATCATCATTATTAGATTTACTTTTAAATTCTGATGCTCTCTGTAGTAGAAAGTAAAGTTGTGTAGTAAAAGCATACCTATCCATATCTTTATAAAATTTTTTAAGAAATGGATTATTCGAATAGCTTTCTAACATCAGAGTGCTATTAAATGTATTAGCAAGCTTAGTGGCTAAAGTAGTTTTACCTACTCCTATTGGACCTTCAACAACAATAAACCTATATTTATTTTTAATCATTTTTAAATGTATTGTAATAATTTACCATACTTTGGAATCATGAAGTTATAATTTGTTACCTCATATAAAGGGATTAGAACAAAATCTCTGTTGATCATTTCAGGATGTGGGATTGTTAATCTTTTATGATTAAACTCTAACTCATTGAATATGAGTATATCTAAATCCAGAGTTCTAGGACCCCATCTTTTAGTCTTTCTTCTGTGATGTTGGGTTTCAATATCTTGCAATGAATCGAGTAGTTCAATTGGTTCCTGTAATGTTTCAATTTTTATAACTGCATTTATGTAATCCCTCTGATTTTGAGGCCCAATAGGTTTAGATTTATACAGTGAAGATCTCTTTAGAACTTTTGTGTTTAATAAGTGATTAATGTCTCTTATGCCTTTCTCTACATGGTAGATTGGGTTGTTTAGGTTACTTCCCAAAGCTATAAATACTATATTCAAAACAAGATTGTGAAATTAGTTGAGCTTTTCTTTTATTCTGGCTGATTTTCCAGATCTTTCGCGTAAATAGTATAACTTGGCTCTACGAACGCTTCCCTTTCTTTTAACTTGTATATCTGCAATGATTTTACTATGAAGTTGAAAGACCCTTTCTACACCTTCCCCATAAGAAATTTTTCTAACAGTAAATGATGAACTTATGCCTTTGTTTGTTTTAGCAATCACAACACCTTCGTAAAGCTGAATCCTCTCACGCTTACCTTCTTTTACTTTAACAGATACTTCAACTGTGTCACCACTTGAAAAATCAGGATATTTGGTCAATTGCCCTGACTCTATTTTTTTAATTATTTTATTAGTACCCATGTTTTTTATACTCAGCTATATATTCTTTGAGGAGTTTATCATCTTCTTCTGAAAGTTTCACGTTTTTTAATAATTCTCGACGTTTTAACCATGTGGCCCCTAGTGCTTGTTTTTTTCGCCATTTATCAATATTTTCATGGTTTCCACTTGATAAAACATCTGGGATTTTATGTCCATTAGCTTCCTCAGGCCTGGTATAGTGGGGATAGTCTAAAATACCATCTTGAAATGAATCTTGTTTAACAGATTCAAAATCATCAACTGCACCTGGCAACAATCTAGTTATCCCCTCCATAACCGCCATGCATGGAATTTCTCCACCTGAAACAACATAATCGCCTATTGATATTTCCTCATCAACTAATTCATCTATAACTCTTTGATCCACTCCTTCATATCTTCCGCAAATAAATGTTAAATCTTTATAATTAGATAATTCTTGTAATTTTTTTTGATTTAATATTTTTCCTTGTGGTGAAAGATATAAAATATGTCCTTTATCTTTGATATCTCTAATAGCCTTTTCTATAGGAGGATACTTTAATATCATGCCAGGTCCACCACCATATACCTTATCATCCACACGATGATGGATGTCATCACTATAGTCCCTGATGTTAACTAAATTTAAATTTATAATACCTTTGTTAAGAGACTTTTTAATAAATCCAGTTTTAGAAAAAGTATCAATAAGGCCAGGGAAAATAGTTAAAATATTATAATTCATTTCTCCACCTAACAAATATAGTGTCGGAGGCAATTTTAACCAAATGTTTCTTTAAAAAAGGTATGAACACTTCTTGGCTAGAGTTATCTTTCTTTACAACCAATACATCATTATCTCCACTTGTAAAAAGACTATCAACAACCCCTAATATAATATCTTCTTCATTTACAACATTTAGACCAATTAATTGATGCCAATAATACTCATCATCATTAATAACAGGTAAGTCTGTTTTGGATATATATATATATTTTGTCAAGTATTTATTGGCTTGCTCTATACTATTTAGTCCTTCTATTTTCATGGTAGTTTTTTTCGGCATGAAGTTATATTCCATAACTTTTATATCTTGATATATATCCTCAACTAAAACTTTTAAATCATATGTAAAGATATCTTTAGGGTTAGATGTAAAAGATTGAATAGTGACCCAGCCATTTATTCCTTGTGTTGAGAGAATTTTACCAACAATAATATATTTACCGCTTTGCATCGGTCTTTTTATTTATCTTTATCTTCTATGATTTCTTCAGCTGGTGCTTCAGTTTTTACTTCTTCAGCTGGTGCTTCAGTTTTTACTTCTTCAGCTGGTGCTTCAGT
>CAJWVG010000058.1 GCA_913048065.1 uncultured Gammaproteobacteria bacterium
GTATCGAGTTATTTAAATACTCTATATACCAAGATTGATAGTTGTCTGCTTTAATTATTTTCATTAATAAATAATTTATATTATAAATAAATTATATAATGCCTCGATGAGTAAATTAAAAGACTTTGGCTTCGGCACACAAATAAGAAAAAGCCCATTTTTTGATGCCACTGTGCGATGGGGCGCAAAGGACTTCTCTGTATACAACCATATGTATATACCAAGAGACTTTGGTGATCCAGAGCAAAATTTTTGGAACCTTATAAATGAAGCGATACTTTGTGATGTTGCTGTTGAGCGACAAGTTCAAGTTAAAGGTCCCGATGCCTCTAAATTTGTTCAGATGATGACACCAAGAGATCTTTCAAATATGAAAGTTGGCCAATGTAAATATGTAATCCTTACAAATCAATTTGGTGGGATTTTAAACGATCCAGTAATGCTAAAAGTTGAAGAGGATTGTTATTGGTTCTCACTTGCTGATAGCGATATTTTATTTTGGGCTCAAGGATTAAATGCGAACTTAAAATATGATGTTGATATCTCGGAGCCAGATGTATCTCCTCTTCAGGTACAGGGCCCAAAATCTAAAGACATTATGGTTGAGATTTTTGGTGAAGAAATCTTAAGTCTTAAGTATTATTGGTTCAAGAGATTTAAATTAAGAAATATTAATTTATTAATTTCAAGAACAGGCTGGTCTAGTGAGTTTGGATATGAAATTTTTTTACTTAATAGTAATGATGGTGATGAGGTATATGAAACTTTAATGCAAAAGGGTAAGGATCTAGGATTACACCCTGGGCATACCTCTACTATTAGAAGAATTGAAGGCGGTATGCTTTCCTATCATTCTGATATGGATATTAATACAAATCCTTTTGAACTCGGCTTAGATAAATTTATTGATTTAGACAGTTCATTTAATTTTATTGGAAAAGATGCGCTAATTAATATAAAAGAATCTGGCATTAGAAGAAAACAAGTAGGCCTCATTATTGAATGTGAAAGATTCAATGGGCCTAATACTAAAAAGTGGGATATATTTGATGGAAATGAAAAAATCGGTCACGTCACATCAGCAGTTTATTCCCCAAGATTAAAGCAAAATATTGCTCTAGCTATGGTTAATATTTCATATACCGATATTAATACACACCTTAAAGTTAAGATAAATACTAATTTAATTAATGCTGTTGTAACTGAAAAACCATTTTTTGATCCAAATAAATTGATTGCTAAAGAAAAAACAAATTAATTTAAATATATAATTAAGAAAACAGGAGTTATATGAAGACAAAATTATTTATATTGGTTGCAATGTTTTCAGCCTCATCATACGCAGAATATAAGTTTGAAACAGTGTTAAGCAATCTTGATGATGCATGGAGTTTTGAATTTCTAACAGAAGATACAGTCATTTATACTGAAATGCCTGGAAAATTAAAAATTGCTTCACTATCTGACAAATCCATTATTGATATTAGCAATGTGCCAAAGGTCCAATATGCAGGTCAAGGAGGATTATCTGAAATAGTTCTTGATCCTGATTATAAATCTAATAATAAGATTTATTTAAGCTACTCGGCTAAAGATGATAATAATAAATCAACTTTGTTTTTGCTATCAGCAGAATTAAATGACAATAAATTGATTAATAATAAAGTTATCTTTCAAGCAAAAGCCCCAAGAAGATCGCCAGCTCACCTTGGTGCAAAAATTGCCTTCTTAGATGATGGAACAATTTTATTGGCTAGTGGAGACGGATTTGATCATCGTGAAGAAGCACAAGATTTAGATAATCATTTCGGTAAAATTATAAGAATTAATAAAGATGGCTCAATACCCTCAGACAACCCATTCATAAATACTAAAGATGCACTGCCGGAGATATATTCATATGGACATAGAAATATGCAGGGCTTAATTGTTACAAAGTCTGGAGATATTTATGAGCATGAACATGGTCCTAGAGGCGGTGATGAGATGAATTTAATAGAACCGTCCTTAAATTATGGTTGGCCAGCAATAACGTATGGCATAGATTATTCAGGTGCTGTTATTAGTCCATTTACTGAAAAAGATGGAATGGAACAGCCATTGCTGCATTGGACACCATCAATTGCTCCATCAGACATGATTTTGTATGAGGGTGATATATACCCCGAATTAAAAAATAGTTTCTTGGTTACAGCATTAGTTTCCAAAGATGTCAAAAAAGTTACTTTTAATAATGGGAAAGATACTCAAGAAAGTTTATTTAGCGAATTAAACTCAAGATTGAGAAATATCCAATCTTCTCCAAGTGGAATAATTTACTTACTAACCGATGGTCCAAATGGTCAGTTAATTAAAGTATTGCCTAAAGAATAATGAAAATAGCAAAATATCCATTCGCAGTTTTTTCAGCTGCCTTACTAACTGTAATGTTGATAACACCAGTTTCTTCAATATCAAATTTAATTTGGTTGGCTTCGGTTGATATGCCGGTAACAATATTCTCATCATTAGAAGTTATTTTATTTGATTTTCAAAGACTCGGAATTGGTTTATATCTAGTGGTGATTGTTGGATTTTCTATTGCATTTACAGTTGCAGGTTTAATTTCAAGATTTTCAAAATTTGGAGGTAAATATTTATATTCTATTGCTGGAGCATTTGCTATTGGAATGGCCTTATTCTTAATGGTTGAATTGCTATTCCAAACAGAACTATTGGGTGGTAATAGAACTCTAATAGGAAAAATTCTTCATTTAGTTGCAGGCTTTCTTGGCGGCTATTTTTATTTTTATCTTATTTCTAAAGAAAAAAACTATACATTCATTATTAGATTCTTTGGAGTATTGTACGCATATTTAATGTTAGGTTTAACTATCGAATGGATCTTTACTCCTGTCAGCGCAGCAACTGATTTTGGTTTCATATTAGATGAATTAAGCGATGATGCACAAAATGCATTACTAAGAGACTTTACGTCATTCTTTTTTGCTACATTTCTATTTTCTTTGCTCGGAGCAATAACTCTGAATCCTGCATGGTTTTTTTCGGTTGGGATAATTTATTTTGGAGCAGGGGTCTTTAATTTAATTGCCATATATATTCATGGTACTGATTTAAATCAGATATTTATTGTTGAATTTATCTTAGGAACTTTGCCATCTGCATTAGGACTTACAATTATTTTAAAAAATAAGAAAAATTAGATAATTGCTAAAACCCAAAAACCATTTAAAATAGCACTTCAAATCAGGAGGGATGGCAGAGTCTGGTTTA
>CAJWVG010000059.1 GCA_913048065.1 uncultured Gammaproteobacteria bacterium
ATGCTGATCAAAGTGAACATGTGAAAACTGTATCTAACAGAAGAAGCGGCATGAGGGTATATATGAGGCTTTGGGAAATGATAATCAAATAATATCACTTGATATTATGAAGAATTTAGCTCATTGTAATAACTGATTAACGTCACCATATGGATATGAGATTAGTTAACTATAAATACATCAACCAAGTTCATGAGATATTAAGTCAACATAGTCTTAACTTGTCTAATAGAAGATTGAAAAGATTGGCTTACCTAGATGTCTACCTTCAGAGTTATAATCAATTTGGTTTATATAATCGATACAAAAAAATTGTACATAGTGATGCATCGAATAATCAAATGATTGTTCTTGGCATTGTGCTTTTACTTGTTGCAGCGACAATTATTTTTTTGTCTAAAGTTAACTTATCTTAAACCTAAAACAAATATGGGATAGATAAATAAATTATCTACCCCATAGATTTATATTTTCCTGCTAGAACTTATATCTTAAAGATACATCAACTCCAACACTTTTCCCTTGTAAAGGCACATGGTCCTTAATAAGGGATGCATGGTTTCGAATAGCTTGATTTAATAGATTACTTCCATAAATATTTATGATTAAATCCTGGCTAGGACTATAAATAAATTTCTTAGTATATCCTAAATCAAGATCAACATATGAACTTGTACCTGTCTCAATTGAAGACTTATCATCTTGGGATTCGGTATATATAAGATCAGCATAATATGCATCATTTTGTTTAGTTTCATATTTTAGAGATAAAGTATTTTTGGCAGGAGATATTCTTGGAATGTAGGTGTCATCATCAAATATTCCTGATATATCATCTCTACTTAACGATACTAAAAAACTACCATCTGTTGTTAGATATGTTCTTGAGATTGATAGTTCGTAACCTTGCATCACTGCATTTTTTTGTCTCCAATTAGCATCGGTCTTGCCACTCGTGGTTGTAGACTCATCTTTTAAGTAAATAAAATTATTAATATTATTTCTATATAAGTTAAGGCTGATGTCTATATCATTTAGATTATATTGCATATCTAATTCAATATTTCTTGAAACTTCTCGTTGCATCGCAAGATTACCACGCTCATATCTAGATGTTGCACCATGTACGCCATTTGCAAATAACTCGGCTATAGTTGGGCTTCTTGATACGTGGGCATAATTTAGGTTATAGAAAAAAGATTTACCTAAATTATTTGATAAGCTTGTACCAAAACTCAAAGATGTATCTCCGTACCTTTGAATAGTACTATCTCTGGAGTTGGAGTCATATCTACCAACAAAATCAATCTCATAAGGACTATTTTTTGTTCTTAAGAAATAAGCTATTGATCGTTCATATGCTTCTGATGATGGAAGATAAGCTCCTGTCATAGGTGATTTAGTGTGATTATACTGAAGCAGCAATCTTTTCTCATAAGATTCATCGTCAAGATTAAAATTGAAAGCAAATGAATTACTATTGCTATTTAAAGATGCAGATCCATCTTCTTCATGTTCTTTCAAAAAAGAATTTGAGTTTCTATAAGAATAATCCATAGAGTTAAAAAATGGGACCGAATTAAGTCTACCTTTTAGAGTATATGTCTCTGACTCATTTTTTGTAAATAATCTATGCTCTTCCTCTTCCTCTTCATGCTCTCCTTCCTCTTCAGCATGATATGGAATACCATATATACCATCTGTATTTTCAAAAGATATTCCAAAATAACCCCATTCTCTTATGAATGATAAACCAAAATTAGTGTTTTGATTTTTATAATCTGAGTTTGAAATCATAGTTTTTTCTGTACCTTCTTCGAAAAGAACTTTATGAGGTATACTATAATTATCCATATGATGATTATTGATAGAGAAAAACACATTCATATTGGATAAGTTTTTCTTAAATAAAAAGTTATGCCCATATCCATTATTAACTGAAGTATAATCAAACTTTATGAGCTCGTTATCATATTTTTTTT
Source organism: uncultured Gammaproteobacteria bacterium (assembly GCA_913048065.1). GTDB lineage: Bacteria > Pseudomonadota > Gammaproteobacteria. Next base: position 1,983 of record CAJWVG010000059.1, read on the forward strand.
CACTTATTAAATCAGAAATGACATTAATAATACCTCCGCTGGTTCCACCTTTATTAAATATAGATGAAGGCCCTCTTAATATTTCAATATGAGAAATATTATTTAAGTCAATATTATTTATATGATCACCGCTTATGTTGCTGAGATCATTTACAGTTATACTATTTGTAAGTAATCGTGTTCTGTTGCCTGTTAGTCCTCTTATGGCCGGCTGTCCAACAGCTGCACCATAATCAGCATTAGAAACACCTGATAATCCTTTTAAATTATCCCCAATGCTTTTGTTAGCGTTTATCTCTTCATCTTGTATGATATGTAATGGGTATTTATTCTCATTAATTGAATTACTGAATGCAGATGAGTTTACGCTTATATCACTTAATTCTTCTGCTGCTACTGTATTTACACATACAATTAAAAGAGAAAATAAAAAAATGTTTTTTAACATTTGTATCTCCTTTATAAATTAATTTAAATTAAATTTTTTTATAAAAGAGGAGGTGATCTTGAAGTGAAATAATCTTTGAAAAAATATAGCTTTAGTTTATCGGATTCAGAATTAAAAATTGTAAATACTGAAATATATTCAATCAACCAAACTAATTCAATTTTAGTGACAGAAACAACATTGGTGAGATAGCATTTAACACAACCACAATGATGATCATGTTCATCATGCTTCAATGTTGTAGGTAATTTTAATAAGTTTGTTTCTTCCATCCTCCCTAATATAGCACAAAACTAATTAATTTAATCTCTAAAGTTATCAAATTGAAGTGGAATATTATACTTTTGATCCTTTATGAGTTGGATAGTATCTTGTAATTCATCTCTTTTTTTTCCAGAAATTCTAACACTTTCACCTTGTATTGAAGCTTGAGTTTTAAGTTTAGATTTTTTAATTAATGTTGTGATATTTTTTGCTAATTCTCTGTCAATTCCTTCTTGTAGGTCAATGATTTGTCTTGCAGTATTATTTGCAATTTCTATTTTTCCGGGTTTTAAAA
>CAJWVG010000060.1 GCA_913048065.1 uncultured Gammaproteobacteria bacterium
AATAATAAGTGTATAAAAATAAATTTAAATCAGTATGATTTTATATTTAAAATTTACTATTTGGGAGAGTTTTTATGAAAACAGTTGATGTTAATGATTTAGAAAACATTAAAGGACAAGATCTGGGTCATTCTGACTGGATGGCAATTGAACAAGATAGAATAAATCAATTTGCAGATGCAACCGGAGATCATCAATGGATTCATTTAGATGCTGAAAAAGCGGCAAAGGAGTTGCCTACAAAATCTACAATTGCTCATGGCTTTCTTAGCCTGTCATTAATAGTACCTTTAGCAGCACAAGTATGGTCTATTACAGGAGCAAAAATGATGATCAATTACGGTCTTAATAAAGTGAGGTTCATCAATATGGTGCCCGTAGGTTCAAAGGTTCGACTAGGAGTCAAAATATCTGAAGTAAACAAGCTTGATAATGGTGGAACACAAGTTATTTCAGAAGCAACGCTTGAGATTGATGGTCAGGATAAGCCTGCTTATGTAGCTGAGTCAATTATGGTTGCGTTTCCTTAGAGGTAAATTAAGTGCCTGATAAGTCTTATCCAGACACAGATGCGTATGGATCTCTCAGCAACAAAAAAGAGGTAAAAGTTTTATCTTGGAATATCTGGTGGAAATTTGAAGATTACTTAAATCGTCAATCATTAATATTTAATGAACTTACAAAAGCTAAGCCCGATATATTATGTCTCCAAGAGGTATGGGAAGACAAAGATGGCAGCCAAGCTAAGAAAATTGCAGATTTATTTGGGTATGATTATTGCTATGCAAAATCATTTGACTTTGATGAAGTATCATTTGGAAATGCTATAATTTCAAAATATCCAATAAATAATTATTCATCTTATCTTATACCCACAGAAAAAGAATTTAATGAAAATCGTACTCTGCTTCATGCAGAAATTATGTATGAAAATAATAAGATGAATATATTTTGTACACATCTAAATTATAAATACGATCAAAGCGATATTCGTAAAAAACAAGTTACATATATTCTAGAATATATGAGCAAATTAGATAAAACAGAATTCCCAAGCATTTTATGTGGTGATTTTAATGCTGACCCTAATAGTGACGAAATAAGATTGCTTTTAGGTCTTTCTTCACCAATTAATAGAACTGTTTTAAGAGACTCTTGGCAATTAGTTAATCCAGATGATCACGGTTATACTTGGTCTAATGAAAATAATTTTGCCAGAAAAACTTTAGAACCCGATAGAAGAATTGATTATATATTTGTTGGTGCACCGGGCAAAAATGGACTCGGCCATCCTTTAGAGTCATGCCTAATAGGCAACATAGAAAAAGATGGACTGTATCCAAGTGATCATTTTGGTATAATGACTCGTTTTGAGGGGTAGCTATGAATATTTTATTAATAATTTTTTTAGGTGGAGGAACTGGAGCTACCTTAAGATATTTAATTTCTGAACTAGTTAATAAATTAATTCCAACAAGCATTGGTTATGGCACTATCGGTGTAAACCTAATTGGTGCATTTTTGATGGGGGCATTATTCTACTTCATCTCCTCAAAGCTTTTAATCAATGAACAAGTAAAAATCTTCCTTACTATTGGTTTCCTTGGTGGGTTTACAACGTTCTCTAGCTTTAATTTAGATTTTTATAATTTAATCGAAGCATCCAATTACCTTCAGGCAATTATTTACTTATCGATATCAGTAATTGGCTCAATAATTCTATTTTTTGTTGGCTTGAATTTAGTAAAATTTTTATTTTAATTTTTTTTACGCTTTTCTAGCATGTAATCCGCCAAACCCTGGTAACCTTTTTGAATCATCATTCTTACAGATGCCGAATTCATATTATCATTTAGTGGAGGAATATTGTGAGCTTTAACTGTTGTATTCATATATTGAGCAGCACTACAAATAGCAATTACTTCGGAGATAACATTTTCTGGAAATCCATTTGATAAAATTTCATCTACATCATTTTGACTAATAGAAGATAAATCCTCATTTACTTTATATGAGAATTTTAAGATTGATTTATATTCCTCTTCTATGGTTGACATTGAAATATCTTCAAGAGGCGATGAAGTTTTTATTTGATCAATTAACTCTTTAGCAATTTCGGCATGAATATTTTTACAGTATACACATCCGTTTAGACTTGAAATATAAGCAAATATCATTTCCTTAATGTGAATTGGTAATATTGTTTCATTATATAAAAGTTTTTCTAAAAACATTACATAATGAGATTGATAATCCCAGTTATCCAAAAAAACATTATAGACAGATTTATATTTATCTAAAAAATTGCTCATATTTAATCATTTGGCTGGGGCGGAAGGATTCGAACCTTCGAAATGCCGCTACCAAAAAGCGGTGCC
>CAJWVG010000061.1 GCA_913048065.1 uncultured Gammaproteobacteria bacterium
GAGAACTAAAAAGCTCACCTAGAGCAGTTGGTAATGCTTGTGGTAAAAATAAATGTCTCATAATTATTCCATGTCATAGGATAGTTTCAAAAAACATTAAGAGAAGTGGTGGTTATTCATCCTTTGGAGGGTTAATCCACAAAAATATTTTATTATCATTTGAAAAAAAGCAAAAAATTATTAATTAGATATTATCAAAAGGTTTAATTAAGGCTGCAACTAGTGCGTCTTGATTCATATACACAAAGTAAAGATATAAAAATACTGATAGCACTCCAACTATTTTCTTATTTATGACTTTATCGAGTCTAGAAAACACGCAAAGACATTGACCAAAAGTATATGCAAAATACCCAACTGCACCAAAAAATAAAAAACCAATTAAACCAATAAAGAACATAAGATAACCATAACTATTTTTTTACTCTAAGACAATAGTAATATCTCTTTGTAGTTCACATTCATCAGGAGTATTTACGAAATTCATTAAGGTTCCTAGAGGAGTAATAGAATCTACTGCTCTATCAAAAATATAACCTATGCCAGAATTAATTATGAAATTTGTATTTGTTTCTTCTTCTTTAACAATGCCATATTGTCCTCTCAAATCTCCAGATTTACATACTATGTTTATTGCTGAACATTCCGTTACAAATTGAAACCGTTTTGGAGCTAAGATATCTATTTTTGCTGAAGATGAATATAAGCTGCAAACAGCATCAATGGTTTTATTTTCTTTATTTAAAGTTGTTAAATTAATATCTATAGTTACTTCTTCTGACTGGAATGTTGCACAGGATGTTAAGAATATTGATAGAATAAGAACATAATTTTTCATGATTACTGCACTCTGTTAATGATATGAAATATTAATGTATTTAATGGGTTTGTGACATCTGAAAATGGACTTGAACTATGTGTTGCATTTTTTGCAAGTTTTAAACAATAATTCTTAATATCATGTATTGATTTATATTTCATAATGTTCCCTTTATTTTTCTTTAAATCTTTTTGTGTTTTTTTCCCGGTAATATTTTTATCTCCAATATTATCAATAAGATCATCTGTTGCCTGAAATATCAGGCCAAAGTTTTTTCCATATTTTTTATAATACCTTAACTTAGCAGGATTAGATTTTCCTGATAGGATAAGTGGAGCAATTAAACAGAATTCAAATAGTCTTGCTGTTTTCAACTCATGCATCTTTAATATTTGCTTTTCAGAAACATTTTTTTTCTCATATAAAAGGTCTAAAGATTGCCCTCCGGCTAGACCTGTATATCCAGCTATCTTAGATAAACTGTCGATTAATTTTAATCGTATATTTGAGTTTGAGTTGGTTTTTGGGTCAGCTAATAGTTGAAATGCCAGGGTTAACAAACTATTTCCAGCAAGTATAGCGATAGCTTCTCCATATTTTTTATGGGTTGTAGGTTTTCCGCGTCTTAAATCATCATTATCCATTCCAGGTAAATCGTCATGTATTAGTGAATATGCATGCACAAATTCTGTTGCTAACGCAAGTCTCATATAACTAGGTTTATTTATTTTAAGAAATTTTGATATATAAATAATCAAGAGAGGTCTAATTCTTTTTCCACCATTAACTACGCCATAATTCATGGCAGCCCATAAGGAAGAACCATCTTTATTTGAATTTAGATATTTTTTTGCGAAAACATTAAATTCTTTTACATTCTTATTTATTTCCAGTTTTAACTTCATTCTAAATAATTGTGTGTTGATATAAAGATATTGATTTTAACACAAAATCATCACTATAATGTGAATAATCAATCTCTGTCGTTAATTATCAAGACATATCTCACATAGATATGATTTATTTTTTTGAGTATCATAAATAATGATGAAACAGTTAGCAAAGTTTATACTTATATTTATTATATTAGGTATAGTTATAATCAAATTTTTTTCTGATGATATTATTCTTATAATTAATGAAAATATTGAATACATAAAGAATATACAATCAAAAGATCCTTACTTTGTGGAAACTATTTTTTTTATCGCATATATTATAATGACATCATTGTCACTACCAGTAGCTCTAATGTTGGGTATTTTATCAGGCATACTTTTTGACCCTATAAATGCAATAATCATAATTTCTC
>CAJWVG010000062.1 GCA_913048065.1 uncultured Gammaproteobacteria bacterium
TATGATGCTGATATTGTTATAGGCAGTTCTCAACGTTTTGGAGTTCCAATGGGATTAGGAGGGCCTCATGCAGCATTTTTTGCAACTAAAGATGAATTTAAAAGATTAATGCCAGGTAGGTTAATAGGTGTATCAGTTGATAGAAACAATAAAAGATCTTACAGAATGGCTCTTCAAACTCGTGAACAACACATAAGAAGAGAAAAAGCAACCAGCAATATTTGTACTGCCCAAGCTTTATTAGCAATAATTGCTGCAGCCTATGCTATTTATCATGGACCGGAAAGGTTAATAAATATTGCGTCTACTGTAAATCACAATACTAGATATCTTAAAAAATCATTAGAAAAATTAGATTATAAAATTAAATCTAATAAATATTTTGATACAATAGTCATTGAAGACGCTAAAGCTAGAGACTGGTTTAATAAATCTGTGGAAGAGGGAATTAATTTTAGACTAATTAATAACACAACATTTTCAATCACGATTGATGAAACTACAACTTTAGAAGACATCGATAATCTAATTGCTTTTTTTAATACAACCAATAAAAAAATTGATGCTAACGAAATTGAAAACAATCTTGACCCTATTTTTAATGATGAAAGTATTCTTAGAAAAGATAAAATATTATCCCATCCAATATTTAATATTTATCATTCTGAGACAGAAATGATGCGATATCTAAAAAAATTAGAAAATAAAGATATTGCACTTAATAGATCAATGATTCCCCTTGGTTCATGTACTATGAAATTAAATGCAGCCTCAGAAATGTTACCAATAACGTTACCAGGATTTGCAAACGCCCATCCTTTTTTAGAAAAACAACAAAGAGAGGGTTATAATCAAATGATGAGAGAATTAATATCTATGCTCAAAGATATAACAGGATTTGATGCAATATCATTGCAACCAAATGCAGGAGCTCAAGGTGAATTTGCAGGATTACTTGCAATTAAAAAATTTCATGAGTCTAATAATGAGTATGATAGAAATGTATGTCTAATACCTAATAGTGCTCATGGAACTAATCCAGCAAGTGCACAAATGTGTGGTATGGAAGTATCCATTGTTAAATGTGATGATTTAGGAAACGTAGACTTAAATCATTTGGACATCAAAATTAAAGAAGCTGGAAATAAATTAGCAGCTTTGATGATTACTTATCCATCTACACACGGTGTATTTGAAGAATCAATATCAAAAATTTGCGAAGCAATTCATAATAATGGCGGTCAAGTTTATATGGACGGGGCTAATTTAAATGCAATGGTAGGAATTGCAAAACCTGGAAAATTTGGTCCTGATGTTTCTCATATGAATCTTCATAAAACTTTTTGTATTCCACATGGAGGAGGTGGTCCTGGCATGGGCCCTATTGGAGTCAAATCACATCTAGAGAATTTTTTACCAGGACATCCAATCGTTAAAAATGAGCTTGGATTAACAGAACTTGACGCGGTTTCTGCCGCGCCATGGGGAAGCCCATCTATATTGCCTATTTCTTACTCATATATTTCGATGATGGGAGACGAGGGATTAAAATTAGCTACACAAATAGCAATTTTAAATGCCAATTATATAAAAGAAAAATTAAGTGATTTCTTTCCTCTGTTATATTCTGGTAAAAATGGAATGGTCGCTCATGAGTGCATAATTGATATTCGTCCAATCAAAGATGAATTAAATATATCTGAAGAAGATATTGCAAAAAGACTTATCGATTATGGTTTCCATGCGCCAACAATGTCCTTTCCTGTTCCAGGAACTTTAATGATCGAACCCACTGAAAGTGAATCAAAAGAAGAAATTGATAGATTTTGTACAGCTATGATTTCTATACATAATGAAATTCAAAAAATTCGAGATGGCACTTATGATGCAGAAGATAATCCAATAAAAAACTCTCCACACACTATAGAGGAAGTTTCAGCAGATGAATGGAATCATAAATATACAAGAGCGGAAGCAGTTTTTCCTCATTCTTACTTATACAATAATAAATATTGGCCACCTGTTGCAAGAATAGATAATGTATACGGTGATAGAAATCTTTTTTG